>VXLY01000104.1 GCA_009841335.1 Rhodothermaceae bacterium
GGAACTTGGAGTTTTTGTTCAGACGGTTGTGGATACGGTGGGTAAAGGGATCGGATCTATGCCTAATGCTTCATAGATCTCCCGCTGATAGAACTCGGGTTCGGAGGTGACTCGCGTGTGCACGACGCCTCCTTCCTTGAGTTTTTGCGTGTAGGTTGCTCGCCGTTGCAGGGACAGATCCTGACTTCGACAGGTGCCCGTGCGTACCGATTGGGCAAGCGGCGCGGCTATGTTTCTTCGCCGAAGTGCACTTGACTCAATTGGGCTCCTTGACGAGACCTTTGGCCTCCATATGGAGGAAATTGACCTCTGTTGGCGACTCCGCCGGTCGGGCCATGAGATTGGAGTAGTTCCAGAAAGTCAAGTTTATCACATCGGCGGTGCGACATTGCCTCGTGAGAACGAGCGCAAGCTCTATTACAACATCCGCAACAGTCTTCTGATGCTATATAAAAACCTCCCTCCTAGCCACTTTAGAGCAGTACTTCTCCGGCGGATCATACTGGATCATTCAGTGGCCCTGGCGTGGCTGTTAGGTGGAAAATGGAGGCGAACCCGGGCGGTTATCCGCGGGTACGTGGATGCACATCGGAAGCGATCGAATTACTCCCAACCAACTGAGGCAACGACACTCCCCTCTTATCGGGGGCAAATTCTTCTAGAGTATCTACTCATGGGAAGACGTCGCTTTTCTGACGTGCCTGACAAACGTTTCAGACTCAATCACGTAGCCGCCCCACCTGACTCAACGTCCTGATTTTACGGTTTAAAGTGCGAACGGCAAGGGAGAGAAACGTGTACCCCAATATCGGAGCAATCGCGCGCACAAGCCACCTGAAAGGACCAATCTCGATTTCCAATCCAGCAAAAAAACCGGTACTCCACAGCAGATAGTAGTATACTCCGGACAAAACAACTGCTACAATTTGAGCGGCCTTGAGTACTTTTGACTGGACTTCATGCCCACCGCGAAGCACAAGGCTCCCCAGCAATACGAAGGCTAATCCTATCAGAATGATCCTGGCCGCCTGGATTAACGTTCCAGAGGAATCACCTAAATCGAACAATAACAACAAATAGGCTAGTGCTGATGCGGTCAGAGAAACTGAATGGATATACTCCATGAATCAATCAAAAACGTCAGAGTAGCTTCGAAATCCTGATCTCTTGACCAAGTGGTATGATGAAGTAAGGGTCCATTGACCAGGTTAACAAGGGTCCAGTCAAGGATCAAGTTACTAAGAATAATCTACCAAAGATCAGGTTGAAAAGAACCGAAAGTTCCGCAATCAAGACCACCCAGTGCCTAGGGCGATATGCAGTTAAGGTTTCATGACTCGCCATGCATTCTGCACTATTGAAGTTGTGACATCGGCGAGTCTAGTACACGTTCAGCTGAACGCGTTTTTTTACAACGCCGAATTTGATGGTATGCGAACCCACACCGGGCACCTCAACATGAATCAGATACATCCCGCTCGCGATGGGAAGATTCTGATCCGTCGTCAAATTCCATGGAATCGTCGCCACACCCGGCGATTGCTTATTGATCGTCTTAATGAGCGTACCGTTGAGGGTAAATACACGAATTGTTGCTACGTCGGGCAGATTCGTGAACCGTACCTCATCCGTGAACTGACCCACCTCATAGGAGGATGCGCCCTTGTACGGGTTCGGCACAATTCCTATATCCTCCAGGCGTAGTCGCCTCGTTGCGAGATCAAACTCCGTTGCAGCATAGCCCTCGGTGCTGAACGTATGCACATCCCCAGGCTGGTTAAGCTTGGACGTCACGATCCTGAATACTGTACCCAACTCAGGCATGTCGGGATCGTATGGAGGAGCCGTACCAATATTCCATCCTACAAGGACCAACCTGGCAATGATTTCATGTCCTACCCCGATTTCTCCGGCAAAGAACCTGCTATGACCAACCTCTCCGGGTGTCAGATCCGCAGGGGGATACCAGTAGACCCAGTCCGTGAACGGATCATTCGCTGCACCCGAAGCAGGATGATCGCTACCGATATCAAATACACCATGCTCCGTTCCCCCGCCACAAGTGTTTGTGTCACAAATAATCGGAATCAGGCGCACATCGTCGCTGGGATCATCGGGCGTGGCGACTCCGGTATCCCACAGCTCAATTGGAATCTCAATCAACGAACCATCACTGAATGCACGAAGACCCAAACAGTCGGTCGGCTCAAGGACCCCATTGACCCCGTTTGCGCAGCGCTCCGTGAAACGCATCTCATAATCTCTGATCCCGATGTAGGGAGAGTTACCACCGTTACGCGTGCTGCGCGCAACGAACGATGCATACGGCTGCGAAGCACCACCCGCATGGGTCATCCAAATTGACCCATTGGTTTGCTGCCTTGCTCGGTTAAGCCCTACCCCCATCGCGTTGGGGAAGTTGTTCCACGTTATCGCGGCATAAGCCGGCGGATCTACCGGCCCACCTGCATTAGCAGTAACCTGAAAATCCTTGAATCCCGGACTCGGCCCACGAATCGTCCACAACAACCCGTCAAGCACCATAACATTATCACGCTGGGGAGCCGCATAATCAATGGATCTGCCATCAAACAGTACAGCATCGTCTCGCTTGACACTGTACGTAATCACGCTCGCATTGATATCGCCAACTTTCTGAATGGCCTCCACCGCACTGATCGGATCAACCACATTCCCTTCCTCCTCCACAGTAACAGTAGCAGAATTCAAGGCCTTGCCCGGAACTTCATGCTCAAAGAACTCAACCGAATACATGCCTTCCTTGACCCTGGCCGGGTTGACGATGTCCGCAGTCACGAAGCCATCCCCAATGCCCTCCTTGGCTGCGACAAAATCAGCAGAAGTGAAGTCCTCAGCTGCGGCGATCGCCACAGGCGCAATCTCCAGCGTCGGTTTGGTTGGCGTTACTGACACGCGCGTAACCGGTCCCCGGGATATCTTACGCCCAGGATTATCGTAGTTCTGGGCGTAGGCCTGAACACCAAAATGATAGATGGTGTAATTCGTTAAGCCGGAGGCCACATGGAAATTCTGGACCCCACGGTCCGTTCCGTTCGCCACAACAACCTGCTCGTCCTGAATAAGTCCATCCACAGTCGTCTGGTTTCCATCGATCACGCGCGTCACTCCATTAATTACGTCATATACCGCCACAGTTACCCCCACTT
>VXLY01000034.1 GCA_009841335.1 Rhodothermaceae bacterium
ACCCCTGACCTCTTGAATGCCATTCAAGCGCTCTACCAACTGAGCTATGGCCCCGGTCCCGCGCGGGGTTACACAAGTCTTTTGTGATGTAGTTCCTTCAGATGTCTCTCCGTACAATCATAATCCCCTTATTGTGATTAGGCTCAAGTGATCAAGTTTTAGGTAAAATGGTTTAGGCGCACGTGAAATCATTTTATCTAGGCGGGGCAACGGAGTATGGAACGTACAGAGTATAATCCGGTGCAGGTCACTAAATTTGGAGGCACCTCTGTAGGCACTGCAGAGCGAATTAGGCGGGGCATTAGTTTAGTGCAGGAAATTGCTGCAGATGTCCACCGTGTGGTAGTGGTTTCAGCAATGGGAGGGGTTACCGACAGGTTGCTGGATTCCGTGGATGTATCTCTTTCAGAAAAAAGGCTCCCAGACCATATTGCTGACGAGTTGCATGATCGTCATGCGGCGGCAGCAGACGAACTTTTGCCCAAGGGGGAGCGGCAGCAACTGATTGCATATTTGGAGGAGCTCTGGAGGGAGTTGGAAAGGTTATTGCAGGGAATCGCGCTTCTGGGAGAGTGCACAGCTCGCACCAGGGATTCCATTCTGAGCATTGGTGAGCGGGCGTCCGCCCCCCTAGTAGCAGCGGCGTTTCGTGCTGCTGGCGAAAAGTCGCGCCATATGGATGCCCGCGAACTGATCAGAACGGACGCGAACTACGGGGAGGCCCATGTGGATTTTGACGAATCAATTCGCCGGATCCGTGCAAGATTTGAAGATCTCCCACGCGACCAGATCACGGTTGTAACCGGATACATTGCTTCGGCTTCGGATGGATCCACCACCACGCTGGGCCGGTCAGGGAGTGATTTTACGGCGACGATCCTTGGTTTGGCGTTGCGTGCTCGGCGTGTGGTTATTTGGACGGATGTTGATGGGGTACTGTCGGCAGATCCTCGGGATGTTCCCGAAGCTTTCCCGCTGGCACGACTCAGTTACACTGAAGCGGCAGAAATGGCTTATTTCGGGGCTCGCATCCTGCATCCCCGCACAATGCGACCCGTTCAGTCGCTGGGTATCCCCCTCCTGATCAAGAACTCCCTAAATCCCAAGGCGCCAGGTACATTGATCTCCAATGAGTCGCGTTCGGTAGAGCTCAGAGTAAAGGCGATCTCTACTATTCGGGATGTTGCGGTAGTAATGTTGGAAGGAAGCGGCATGTTAGGAATGCCGGGCATTGCCGCGCGGGTTTTCGTTCCTTTGGCGGAGAAGAGTATCAATGTACTGATGATCGCACAGGCCTCCAGTGAGCACAGCATTTGCTTGGTCGTGCGAGAATCGGATGCTGATTCTGCAGTAGAAACGCTGCGAAGTGCCTTCAAGCGTGAATTGGTTTACGGAGATGTTGCCAGGATTTATTCCATCCCGAGATGCGCCATCGTCTCTGCTGTAGGCGACCGAATGCGCCATCATCCGGGGTTGGCGGGTCGCATGTTTGCTACACTGGGGCGCAGTCGTGTCAATGTGCTGTCGATTGCGCAGGGGGCGGCCGAAACGAATATTTCTGCGGTGGTCAGGGACGATGAGGTCCGGCGGGCTGTACGGGCCTTGCATGAGGCGTTTCCATTGGGGCGTCTGCGTGCTCATGTATGTCTGTTGGGACCAGGGCGCGTTGGTGCCCACCTGCTGAAGCTCCTAGCGGAGCAGCACGACGACTTGTTGGAGCGGGTTAAGCTGAATATCAAGCTCATTGCGCTGGCGAATTCAAGAACAATGCTTTGGGATGCGGACGGTCTTGAGTTCGGCACAGCAGTTTCTGAGCTTGCGGGAGGGCGTCCTGCTAACCTGGACTGGTTGGTCGAACAACTGGGCGCCTGTCGACTAGAACGGATCATTGTCGTAGACGCTACGGCAAGTCAGGCAGTCGCAGCCCGGTATCCCGATTTCCTTGAACTCGGGCTGGGCGTAGTAACCGCGAATAAACTGGCAAAAACACTGGATCTGCCGTTTTACCAACGTCTGCAAAAGGCGGCCAAGCGGCGCGAAGTAGCTTTTCGTTATGAAACCACGGTCGGCGCAGCCTTGCCAGTCATTTCCACACTCAAGGATCTCGTAAGAACCGGAGATACAGTTCACCGGATTGAAGGTGTTCTATCGGGGACGTTAGCGTACGTCTTCAACAGTCTTGATGTGGGGGAATCTTTTTCGTCAATTGTGGAAAGCGCACACGCGAATGGCTGGACAGAACCGGATCCGGCGGATGATCTGAGCGGGGAAGATGTCGCTCGGAAGCTGCTGATTCTGGCCCGTGAGCTCGGCCTTGCCGTCGAACGAGATGACATTAAGGTTGAATCCCTGTTGCCGGCAGGACTTCAGCCTGGTACACCGGAAGCGCTGTTTGGTGAACTCAGAAAGGTTGATCATGAATGGAAAGCACGGGTTGAGGAAGCGGCGCGTCAAGACAAGCGGTTGCGTTATATCGCCAGACTTGAGGACGGGCGGTTAGATGTTAGTGTTCAGTCCGTTCCCAGTGACTCCCCATTTGCGAAAGCGCCGGGGCGGGGGAACGTTGTTGTGTTCACGACTGATCGTTATAGGGACGAGCCATTGGTTGTGCAGGGGCCAGGGGCAGGCCTGGGTGTTACAGCCGGAGGGCTTCTGGCAGACCTGATCTACTCTGCAGAAATCATGCCCTGATTCGCGGGGCCTTTTTTTGTCTCAGTTAAACATTGATGTCAGTATCGTTACAAATTGCGATCGCTGGTACCGGACGTATGGGGAGCGCGGTCGCAGCATCGGCAGTCTCGCGAGGGCATGAAATCAGCCAATATTTTAACCGTGAAAATCCCGTAACCGAGGCAGCATTATACCGTAAACCCGACGTCGTTATAGACTTTACACAGCCGGCAATCACGGTTCAGAACATTGCGTCTTATTGTAGGGCAAACGTACCTGCAGTAGTCGGTACAACAGGGTGGTACGATGAAGTTGCTGATGTTCGTCGCCTTGTGAATAAGCATAATGCCGCTGTGCTGTACAGCCCCAATTTTTCCTTAGGCATACAACTAATTCTGCAGTCACTTCGTGCAATGGCTCCATTACTGAACAAGCTGCCAGAATTCGATGTGGCCCTGCATGAGTTGCATCATACAGCGAAAACTGATTCACCCAGTGGTACGGCCATCAATCTGGCAACCGAACTAGTTAAAAATATTGAGAGAAAACACAAGTGGGGAGGTTCCACAACGCCGCATGATCCGTCGCAGCTTGAGGTTTCGGCGACACGGCTGGGACACGCATTTGGGCAGCATCAGGTGATCATTGACAGCCCTGCTGACTATATCCTGCTGGAGCACACTGCCAAGAGTCGCGACGGTTTTGCTCTCGGGGCAGTACGCGCCGCGGAGTGGATACAGGGACGAACGGGATTGTTTACACTGGAGGATATGCTGTCTGACTGGTTTCAGTGACAACAATAAAATGGACTTCAAATGCTGTTTAGAGGTGTTGCCCCGGCACTTGTGACGCCCTTCTCCGAGTCAGGAGCGATTGACAAAACTGCATTCTGTGGTTTGATTGAGCACCAGATCACATCGGGGGCTTCTGCCTTGGTTGTCCTCGGTACGACGGGTGAGAATCCGACTGTTACGTCCACAGAGCGAAGCGAGCTGATCGCCACTGCGGTTGAACATGTATCTGGTCGTGTTCCGGTTATAGTTGGCGCGGGCACAAATTCCACCGCCGAAAGCGTTACGTATTCTATTGAAGCCGAGCGATTGGGGGCTGATGGCTTGCTCGTGGTCGGTCCTTACTACAACAAGCCCCCCCAGAGGGGATTTGAAGCGCATGTAGCGGCCATTGCAGCAGCAACCTCGTGTCCTATAATCATCTACAATGTACCCAGCCGCACAGGCTTCGACATTGAGCTAGAGACGATTCTCAATCTGGCAAACGAAATACCTGCCGTTGTCGGAGTGAAGGAGGCTTCGGGTGATCTCTCAAAGGTCGCAGATCTTATCCAAGGTCGACCGGATGGGTTTGCAGTGTATTCCGGGGATGATGAGTGGACGCTATTCTTTCTGGTTCTCGGGGGAGATGGAGTTATTTCGGTGGTCAGCAATATCCTTCCACGCATGATGCACAAGCTCACTCAAGCTGGTTTAGAAGGTGATCTGACTGGCGCAGCAGGTTTGCACCATGCGCTAGTGCACGCAATGCGGGCGTGTTTTTTCGATACCAATCCGATACCCGTAAAGGCGGTTCTGGCTCATCTTGGAAAGTGCAGGCCGACGGTGCGCCCGCCTTTGGCCGAATTGCCCTCTGAGAAAAAAAGCAGGGTAATGGCTGCGTTTGCATCGTCACTGGAGGACGAACTTGGAATTCAAGACAGTTCTTGGTAGTCTGGCCCCAGTCCCGAATCAAGGGGAGATATGTCAGAGATGTCGGCATTTCCAGGGAATCAGGTAATGCAAAAAACATTTCGCATTCTAGGCATACATAGACCGATTCCCGGTTTCTAAACCCTCACTTAAGCGTATAACTCTCTGAATTTATCTGGTGAACATGGGCTGTGTTCACGGATTAGGAACAGCATTGTCGAGGCAATGCCTGGTATGGTAACGGCGCGGATGACCAAGGAGGAAGGTTTGTAAGAAACGGAGGGCATGCCATCACCGCAGCATTGTGCATTGACAAGTAACAAAAACAGGATAAATGACCGACCTTGTTTCTGAAGTAGGGGATGATAACGGGCGTATTGTTCCGTTAAACATCATTGAGGAGATGGAAGCCTCCTACATTGATTATTCAATGTCGGTGATCGTGGGACGGGCACTTCCCGATGTACGAGATGGGCTTAAACCGGTTCACCGACGCGTGTTGTATGGTATGCGGGAGCTGGGGCTTGGTCCAGGTTCGACCTACAAGAAGAGTGCCCGTATTGTGGGTGAGGTGTTGGGTAAGTATCATCCACACGGCGATTCGTCAGTCTACGATACGATGGTGCGGATGGCACAGGAGTTTTCGCTCCGCTATCCGCTTGTAGACGGTCAAGGTAATTTTGGATCAGTAGATGGTGACTCTGCCGCTGCGATGCGGTATACAGAAGCACGTTTGACACGCCCAGCCGCAGAGCTACTTCGGGATATCCGACAGGATACCATTGATTTTCAGGAAAATTTTGACGGTTCACTCCAAGAGCCCGTCGTCCTGCCTGCGTCATTCCCGAATCTGCTGGTCAACGGGGGCGACGGTATTGCTGTGGGCATGGCAACCAAAATCCCTCCGCATAACCTTCGCGAGGTAACGGATGCGATCATTGCCTATATAGAAAACCCGGAAATTGATACACTGGGCCTTATGGAGTATATCCCGGGTCCGGATTTTCCGACGGGAGGCATCATTCACGGTACGAATGGGATCCAGAAGGCCTATCACACTGGTCGAGGCCGTGTTGTCATCAGGGCGCGAATGCATGAGGAGGAGCTGCGCAAGGGTCGAATTGCATTGATTATTACTGAGTTGCCTTATCAGGTTAACAAGGCCCTACTGATAACCAAGATTGCGGACCTTGTACGTGATAAGCGCATCCAGAGCATAAGTGACCTGCGCGATGAGAGCGATCGTGATGGGATGCGTATTGTCATTGAGCTCAAGAAGGATGCGATTACCAAAATTGTTGAAAACAAGCTCTATAAGTTTTCCAAGTGTCAGCATACTTTCGGTGCAAACCTGGTAGCTCTGGTCAATGGTCGCCCGGAAGTACTCACGTTAAAAGATGCAATCGTTCACTTTGTCAACCACCGGCACGAGGTGGTCACCCGTCGAACACAGTACCAGCTAAATGAGGCGGAGAAACAGGCGCATGTACTGGAGGGACTCACAATTGCACTGGATCATCTGGATGCAATTATTACGATGATCCGTGAATCGGCTGACACAGATGAAGCTCGTAAGTGCCTTATGGAGGGCGTGTGGCCGGCGAAACTGTCCCCTTCCCAACTCGAAAAGCTGGGTTTATCAGTAGAAGCACCGGGGCACGCAGACCATGGTAGAGACTCCTGGTTGAGTGAAGCCCAAGCGGATGCAATCCTCGCGCTTCGACTTAACCGGCTGACCGGCCTGGAGCGCGACAAGATCGTAACAGACTTTGAAGCGAAGAAGACGGAGATTGCGGGTTTGACTGCGATTCTCGGTAGTGAGGAGCGTCGGATGAACATCATCAAGGAAGAGATCCGGGATTTGGCCGAAAAACATGGAGATGCTCGACGTACGAAGATTGATTCCACGGGAAGTGGGGATATATTGATTGAAGACCTGATCAGCAATGATCAGGTCGTCGTTACGATATCTCACCAGGGAATCATCAAACGCACGGCTGTGCAGGAATTTCAGTCTCAGAGGCGTGGTGGAAAAGGTTCACGGGGGAGCAGCCTGCGAAGGGACGATTACATTGAGCACCTGTTTGTTTCGTACAATTTGGATTACCTGCTGATTTTCACGGATCATGGTAAGTGCTACTGGTTGCGGGTGTTCCGCATTCCAGCTGGCGGGCGTGCGGCTCGCGGTCGCAGCATTCGTAACCTTATTTCTATTTCAGCAGATGATCGTATTCGGGCCATATTACCGATCAGTCGAGAGGACTTCTTGAGCGAAGAGTACCTTAAGTCGCATTACGTGCTGATGGCCACACGCCGGGGTATGCTCAAGAAAACGACTCTTTGGGCGTATCGCTTTCCCCGGCAGGCGGGCATTATAGCCATTGTTGTCCGAGAGGGGGATGCCGTATTGGAGACTTGCCTGACCGACGGTAAAGGGGAGATTATTCTGGCAACATCCGCTGGCCGGGCAAACCGCCGCAGTGAAGAGCAGATACGGGCAAAGGGGCGTGTTGCGATGGGGGTGATTGGGATAAGGCTTGGGAAAGGTGAACAAGTGATTGGAATGGTGGAGATTTCCGAGGATACCGATCGTACGCTTCTAACAATCACTGCAAATGGTTACGGGAAGCGCACAGAGATCAGCAAGTATCCGCTACATTTGAACGCGGGGAAGGGGGTTGTAACGCATAAAATCAATGAGAAGACGGGAGTACTTGTGGCGCTTCATGGCGTAACAGATACGGATGATCTGATGATCATCACGCAGAATGGTAAACTGATTCGTCAGTCTGTAAACAAAATATCGCAGATGACAAGGTATACGATTGGTGTGCGCACGATCCGCCTTGAAGAGGATGATGCCATTGCCGACGTTACACGCGTGGTTGAGGAAGAGGAGGAATCAACGGAATAGTCCCTTGCAGGCGTAGCTAGATTGAATCGGTCGCGCCAACCGTCTCCTCTCGCGGTTAGGCATAGTCGCTGGTAAAACCGTGGGGAAGCGCCCGAACGCCGGTGCAGCTCAACTGAGGCGAGGATGAATGGACGGCCTTAGTGAAAGCGTCCTCCCTTGCATCTCCTCACCGGAGAACAGTAAACGTGGATATAGATCCCTGGTGCAGGATGGAGAGCTACGGCTCTATCCCGCGTATACGATTTATGTACTACACTCCCCTCGGAGTCCGAGTGTCAAAACATATGTTGTTGAACACGGGCCGGGACGACTAACCTTGTCAGATTGGCTGTTCACTTTGGGGATAAGATCCCGGAGTCGTTTGGGAACGTCTTCGTTTGTGCAGTGCACCCGGCTTGTACAACCCGCTCAAATATATCCATTCCAATATCCAGCTCGTTTTGCGAAATGATTAGAGGTGGTCGGAAACGGATGGTTGATTGCCCGCAACCGATCACCAACAAGCCGCTCTCGCGGCAAAGCTTGAGCAGTTCATCTCGGAGTGATCTTGTTGAAACATCGATTGCGCACATGAGACCACGCCCACGTGCATTTGAGAGGTGATCGTTGGACTCGGCAATTTTTTCGAGACGCCCAAGGAGGTGATTTCCTACGGTGCGTGTATTATGGAGGAGCGAATCTTCCTCCATGATCTCCATGATGCGGTCAAATCTCACCATATCCACCAGGTTTCCTCCCCAGGTGGAGTTGATTCGCCCGGGTTTGACAAATACGTGCTCTTCGACCTCATCAAGCCGGTGACCTGCAAGAACTCCACACACCTGTGTTTTCTTTCCAAAGGCAATCAGATCAGGCGTAATCCCTAATTGCTCCCAAGCCCAGAACGTGCCTGTGATTCCCGCACCACATTGTACCTCATCCAAAATGAGCAGCGCATCGTTTTCCAAACACAGTTCCTTGAGTGCCCTTAGAAATTCTGGCCGAAAATGATTATCCCCTCCTTCACCCTGAATGGTCTCTAGGATGATACAGGCGATCTCATTTTTACGCTCAAAGAAATATGATTTAGCTTCGTCCAGCGCCTGTGCTTCCAGGCTAACCACATGCTCCAGGTGATCCGCTAATGGGAATGTGATTTTTGGATTCAGAATGCGGGGCCAGTCGAACTTGGGAAAATACCTTGTTTTCCACGGATCAGACGTGTTGGTAAGGGATAATGTGTAGCCGCTTCGTCCATGGAAGGCTTCGCGCAGGTGCATGACATCTTGACCGTGTTCGCTGGAAATGCCTTTAGCAAGATTCTTGCGGACCTTCCAGTCAAAGGCGGCCTTTAATGTGTTCTCAACGGCAAGTGCACCACCAGAAATAAAGAATGCATAAGGTAAAGTGCTGGGCTGCGCAACACGGCTAAAGGTCTCAAGGAATCGTGCCATATGAGCGGTTTGCACGTCCGAGTTTGAAACCTTATTCAGCGCGGCATCTTTGAGTCGCTTGAGCGCGGCCTCATCAGATTCAAGTTTGGGATGATTCATTCCCAGCATATTGCTGGCAAAGAAACCAAAAAAGTCTATATAGGGCTTGCCGGTAAGGCCGTCCACCAGCGTGACGCCCCGACTCTCCCGCATATCCAACACGATGGGCATCATACCTTTAGCATTGAGATGCTTGCCAAAAATATCCGGCACCTGTCCTGAGCGAATGTGCATGGATTGCGGGGATTGGTTGAGTTAGGGTTGTTATGGATCAATGGCGGCACTGAAAGGTACGCGTGGCACTAGAGCAGATTCTTAAGCCGTTGAATTCTACAGTGCGTCCATCTCTTCCCGGAGAAGTTACGTTGAAAAAGGTATCAGGTGCAACAGGGGATGCAGCCCCGGGTTTCGTTGGTCTGCCGCTTGTCGAGACACAGCCGCGCGTTCGACGCCCTGACTGGTTGCGTGTTAAGCTGCCCTATGGCCCGGTGTACAAGAATCTCGTCGAGTTGATCGATGAGCATGATCTGCATACCGTATGCCAGAGTGCCCGTTGCCCAAATATGGGCGAGTGTTGGACCGCAGGAACCGCAACCTTCATGATTCTCGGTAATGTATGCACAAGATCCTGTGGCTTCTGTGCTGTTCAGACAGGGAGGCCTGAGCCGGGCCTGGATTACGATGAGCCACGTCGTGTAGCCAATGCTGCGCGTATTATGGGTTTGAAGCATGCGGTCGTGACCTCTGTAAATCGCGATGAGAGAGAAGATGGAGGTGCGCCCATCTTCGCTGAAACCATTCGCCGCATCCGAAAAGAAATCCCGGGCTGTACCGTAGAAGTACTGATCCCGGATTTTAGAGGTATATGGAGTGCGCTGCAGATCGTTTTGGATGAGCGTCCAGAGATCCTTAACCACAATGTGGAGAGCGTCCCGCGCCTTTACCGTCGAGTCCGCCCACAGGCAGACTATGAACGCTCATTGAGGGTACTGGAGATTTCAAAGGATCAAGGGCTGCGCACCAAGAGCGGCATTATGGTTGGCCTGGGAGAGACAGAAGACGAAGTACTCACACTAATGGACGATTTTGTGCGCGTGGGGGTTGACGTAATGACCATCGGGCAGTACCTACAACCGACGCATATGCATTTACCGGTTGAGGAGTTTATTCACCCTGATCAGTTCAAACGGTACAAAGAAATTGGGGAGGCCAAGGGAATTGAGCATGTCGAAAGCGGTCCGCTGGTACGCAGCTCATACCACGCCGAGCGTCACGTATAGCCACGAAGGGCAGGTGCGCACCGGGCCCGATGCTCTTCAGGTCAACCTTCAATCAGTACTGCGGGCTATAAGCTCCAGCCTTCACGGTACTCTCTACGGACAAACTGGTTAGCTGCTTCGTGATTGGTGACTCTGAGGTTTTCACTGTCCCAGTACAGCCTCTTGCGGCCGGAATACGACCTTCCGCTCCCTTCATCGGGAGTCATAAAGCTCCGGATTGCCAAATTTCCGATGAGGATCATTTCTGTCAGAGGGCCGGCATAATCAAAGTTGGAACTGCACGGCGGACCTCCCTTACAAGCTTCCACCCAGACACGCTGGTGACCGGCGGAACCGCCTTCAACGCGGTCGAGCATCTGACCTGGCGCCTCAAAATCTTGCATGTCTGAAGTGGGCAACAAGGTGGGCTCGGCACCGTAGGTTCCGCACATGATCGTCCCCTTGGAGCCATGGAACAGGCATCCTCCGCCACCATCCCCCATGTTTTCGTCGTCCTTTAATCTGTCAGGTCGTGGGGGAAGCAATCCACCATCAAGCCACGTGACCTCTACCGGAGGCATCTCGTCTCTACCTGGGAATCTGAATCGGATCATGGATGAATTTGGCGCACTCTCAAGGTTGTCGATTGGCGACCAGTTCTCGACAAATACGGATGCACTGGCCTCAACACTATCGGGGTAGCCCAGCTTGAGTGCTTTGAAGACAGGATCGACAATATGGCAGGCCATATCGCCGAGGGCCCCAGTGCCAAAGTCCCACCATCCACGCCAGCTGAAGGGCAGATACGCAGGATGATAGGGTCTATAGGGGGCGGTGCCTAGCCACAGGTCCCAGTCGAGCGTTGCTGGTACAGGGGGAGTTTCGGCAGGTCTGACCAAACCCTGTGGCCACACTGGGCGATTGGTCCAGGTGTACACTTCTGTTACATCTCCGATAACGCCAGACCAGATCCACTCGCAGATCTGTCGGATTCCCTCACCGGAATTACCCTGGTTACCCATCTGGGTGACTACACCATACTCCCGGGCGGCTTCTGTAAGCTTTCGCGCTTCATACACGTCATGCGTAAGCGGCTTCTCCACATAGACGTGCTTGCCGAGCTGCATGGCAGCCATAGCCGGTGCAGCGTGCATATGATCGGGAGTAGCAATGATTACTGCATCAATGCTGTTATGCATTTCATCAAGCATCACGCGGTAGTCACGATACCTTTTTGCATCAGCATAGCGCTCATAGGAGTTTGCGGCGCGTTCATCGTCCACATCACACAGGGCAACGACGTTTTCAAGCATCGTGCTGGTCTCTTCATTGTATCCTGTTACTCCCCGCAGGACACCCTGGCCACGGCCACCAGCTCCTACTGCAGCAACATTGAGCTGGTCGCTTGGTGCACGATACCCGGATCCACCAAATACATGACGTGGCAATACAAGAACACCAGTTGCCATTGTTGCAGATTGTGCCAGGAATGAACGTCGATCAAGTTTGGAATTCATGGTTACGAGTTACTCAGTGAATAAAACAAAACGCCCGTGACTATTGATGGGCAGCAGTGAAATATACAATATCAGGTTTGCAGTTGCCTGACAGACAAGAACGAATTCCAGGACTCAATACACAAATCGGGCATTGTATCCCAACATTCAAATGCGGATTGGTCGCCATGTCATCAGGAGGGGTCTACTGCCGGTTTGCATGCAGATCCCCAATTGTCAATGCATTGAAAAGCAGTTTGTAGGTTCCGCGGGATTGTCCTCTAAATTGTGGACGAAATCCAAAAAGGATAACGTTCCCGTCACCGACGCCCACGCGCACTATGGCGGCCTTACCGCCTAAGTATTCCTCTTCCCCCAAGGCCCAGCCGCTCATCAATAGATCCTCTTCTGCATAACTGGCCACTACTTCAACAGGCGGGTCCGGGCCTGGGGTCAGTGTAATGCGCCCTCCCTCCTGTCGGTTTGAGCGACGAACGGACGAAAAGGCTCGACTCCTTACAAATGAAGCGGCTGCTTCGGGACGCATTCCAAAACCGATAGGATGGGTGGTATCCACTTCCAGGCGCACCAGGGAGCCCGGGATAAAGAATGAAGATCCAGAAACGCCGTCTACAACATTCTCCACCGGCAATCCAAAGTGATCAATAACAAAATCACTTGCAGCATCCAGGGCCACAAGCGTACCGCCATTTTCCACATATTCCTTGAGCGCAAGCGTTCCATCCAGTCCGAGCCCACCAGTATAGGCCTCGGGCATCATTCCTGTGCGATGGCCATGCAGCAGGCTTTCGCCGCCTTGGCTGGGCAAGAGGATTGCTGTATAGGCAGACAGATCTCCAGCTTGGATATCTGCGTCATGCAGGGTGTCGACGTCAAATGCATACGATTCCAGGAGCCAGCGCGTCCAGCCTTCATCCATGTTGGCAACCCAGGATTTGTATAGTCCGATCCGTGGAGCCCTTAATTCGTGCAATGCAGGAACATGTTCGGGTACGCTGTGAAAACTCACACCAGTAAGTTCGGCAATGCTATAAAGATCTTCATCAGACTCCACAAAGAATGTTCCGGCGGGCCAGGCATGATCCCCTACAGTGATTGAATCGGTTACAACCTGTACCGAGAGGCCAGCACTCAGTGCCTCATTGACCGCATGGCGACTACGGTTTTCCCGTGGATCTACCACATAATTCCTGATGCGCCCACGGGCAATGGTTCCGGGAATAGAGGTCAGATCTACTGTGACCGGGACTGTATCTACAACAGGTAACGTATTTATCCGGTCGACTTGAACCCCCATCTGGAGGGGGAGTGTCCATCCTGCCAGGTCGTAGGGAACAATTGGTGCTCCTGACTGCGATCGGCGGTCGGGGTAATGCTGAGCTTCCAGCAAGTCTTCCAGATAGGGTCTGAATGCCTGCGCTTTGGGTATGATGAATGAACCAGGAGCATAGGCGGTATCCCCGACACTGAAGGCATGTGCGGTATATTCGATTTCAATGCCCCCAACACGTAGCAGGTTGACCAGCTTCAATTCTTCCCCGGCATTCCATTGGTTGGAAGGAATCACATAGGCAGCAACCGAATCGGTCTCGGCGATCGCATCTCGTCCCATTTGCCAGATGTTGTAGAGCCAGCTTTCGCGGCGGTCGGCTGCCAAACGCAGGACGGCCATAGATCCTGTGATCATATAGCGAACGGGGTCCGCAAAATGGGACCAGCCTCCTTTCCATGGGTTGGGATAAAAGATGTTCGTGCCAGTCGTCGGATTACGACCGCTCACATACGGGGGAATGGAATCGGGGTCAAAGAAACGGGGGCTTGGCGTTGCATGCCCGACCTCGGTCAGGATCCCCACCATATTGTGAAAATAAGGGACCGTGCGCATTCCACCATTCCACCACATACTGAAAGTGACGCCCGATATCACTCCCGGCATATCTTTCATGGCAAATCGATTGGCCATTGCCGATCCAACCAGATTAACAGCGGTGGTCACACCTGGATGGATGCGAGGGTTGACCGGATCTGTGAAGGGGGGTAGAAAGATTCGGGTCCAACTTGGACTGGTCTGGTGGTGGTTGTAGACGATTTGGGGATACCACTCATTATAAAGCACTTCGGTGACCGCCTTTGATTCGGGCATGTTATTCATGAACCAGTCCCGGTTGTTGTCATGCCCCACGTAGTAGTGATACAGCCAAGGCGGACGCGTAGCTTCGTAGGGGGTATTGACCGTGAGATCATACCAGGAAGCGATGATGTCCAGTCCGTCGGGGTTCATGACAGGCATGAGGAGCAGGATCACATTATCCCGGATATGCGCCATCTCTGCCGATTCTTCCGTAGCTACCCGCCAGGCAAGGAGAGGAGTCATCTGTGCGCCAGCGACCTCAGTTGCGTGTAGTCCGCCATCAATCCAGACGACGGCTCGTCCTTCTTTTGAGAGTGCCGTGGCCTCTTCCTCAGCAATCCTTGCACGGGCGAGCGAAGTACTGATCTCCTGCCATCTGTCCAGCGATGCCAGGTTCTCCTCACTGGATATAATCAGGAGAAGGAGCGGCTCACCAAGCACGGAGGTGCCAATCTCACGCAGAATGACGCGATCGCTGGCGTCTGCTAGGGACCGGAAGTACGATTCCATCTGATCATACCGGGCCAGTTTGTAATCGTCGCCGGGCATAAACCCAAACTCATCCTGGGGATGGGGGACTTGGCCAAATGAATCTGTGCCGGCAAGACACAAAAATAGCAGCGCGAATATGCGGAGCGGTTTCATGTTGATGAGGTTCACTGTCTTATGGGTGCACCGCGCTCATTCGGGATACACGGGCCGGTTGGCCGTTCATCCTCGGGCACAGCATAGTGCTCGCGCAGTCTCGTGAGTTCCATTTTCAGTTCAGCCACAGTTTCTGCATACGCATCATCGTCATACACGCTGTTCATCTCCATGGGATCGGTTTCCAGGTCAAACAGCTCCCATTCATCTCGCGTATAGAAATGAATGAGTTTGTAGCGTTCAGTCCGAACGCCATAATGGCGCTCAACACAGTGGTAGCCGGGGTACTCATAGTATTGGTAATAGTGGCTGGTGCGCCAGTCTTCTGGCGTTTCTCCCAGAAACAGGGGTTTGAGGCTACGACCCTGAATATCGTCAGGTACTTCCACACCTGCCAGGTCAAGAAAGGTCGCTGCAAAATCCAGGTTGGACACCATGGCATTGTTTACGCTGCCGGGCTGAATTTTTCCTGGCCAACGGACGAGCAGCGGAGCCACAAGCGACTCTTCATACATCCACCGCTTATCGTACCAGCCATGTTCGCCCAGGTACCATCCTTGATCAGATGAATAGATTACGACGGTGTTCTCTGCGAGGTTATTCTCTTCAAGGTAATCCAGCAATCGCCCGACGTTATCATCCACACCAGCGACGGTGCGCAGGTATTCTTTGGCATAGCGCTGATATTTCCAGCGCGTCAGATCGTCGCCTTCCAGGTTTGCTGCACGAAATTCTTCGTTGCGTGGGCCATAGACTTCCTCCCAGCCTGCTGCCTGTTCTTCATTCATGCTTCGGGGGGCGGTCAGCTTTAGATCATCCACATTCATATGCCTCGCAATGGTCATGCCCTGTTCAGCCGCGGGGGATGCACGATTGGAGTAGTCATCAAACAGGTTGGCCGGCTCTGGGATATCTTCGTCGGCATAGAGTTCGAAGTGGTCTGGGCCCGGATGCCATTCCCGATGGGGTGCCTTGTGCTGATACATGAGCATGAAGGGTTTTGATACGTCCCGTTGTGCGCCCAGCCAATCCAGCGCCAGATCAGTAATGATATCTGTGGTGTATCCGTCAATCCGGATCGTATCTCCGGGGACCAGGAAACGTGGGTTATAGTATGGTCCCTGACCAATGAGTACCTGCCAGTGATCAAAACCAGTTGGTTCGCTTTGCAGGTGCCATTTACCGATGATACTTGTTTCGTATCCGGCAGCTTGCAGTAGTTTAGGAAAAGTTTGTTGGGCACCATCAAATCGATTCCCGTTTGTCAGTTGTCCGTTGATATGACTGTGCTTCCCAGTCAAGATTACTGCGCGGCTGGGGGCACAAATCGAATTGGTAACCAGACAGTTATTGAAACGCATGCCTTCGTTGGCGATCCGATCGAGGTGGGGCGTTTCATTCACAACTGAGCCGTACGCACTTAGTGCGCGGGCAGTATGATCATCTGTAAATATGAAGACGATGTTTGGTGTAGCAGCTTTGTCTGGCGGTGTGGTTTCTTGTGTGCAACCAGTAACCAGCAGAATGAGTAAAGGAGCGAATCGCAGGAATTTCATGATGGGCTATTTATGTTGTGGAGTCAGCCGTTCAAACCTAAGGATTTTTTTGGCAGTATTCATTGAATGCTGTAATTCACGCAAGGATAGCCTTACCTTTGGCAAGTCTTGACCAACTATTTTATACAATGAGAAACGACCGCACATTGTCAATTTTGAAGCCGGACTGCGTACGCAGAGGTTTGACGGGGGAAGTACTCCGCAAAATCGAACTTGCTGGATTCAAGGTCTGTGCGTTGCAAATGATAAAACTCACGCGGGCACATGCTGAGGGTTTCTACGAAGTACACCGGGATCGTCCGTTCTTTGGTGATCTGATTGACTTTATGACCAGTGGACCCTGCGTGCCGATAGTGCTTGAGAAAAGAGACGCTGTGGAAAGTTTTCGACAGCTCATTGGAGCTACTGATCCGGCTGCGGCAGCAAAGGGTACCATCCGAAGGCTATATGCAGATAACAAAGGGGAGAATATCGTGCACGGTTCGGATTCGCCCGAAAATGCGCAAAAAGAAATCGCGTACTTTTTTAGTGAGTCGGGTATTCCTGCGGATGCCGAATGATGCGCTATCTGGTGATGCTGATGTTCTTTGGAGCCGGAGCTGCCTTTGCTCAGGAAACCGTTCGGACGGGTGCAGATGTGTTGGCTGCCTCGAATTTTGATCGCCTGGACGGTAAGACGGTAGGGTTGGTCGTGAATCACACCGCGCTAGTGGGTGACGAACATCTGATCAATCTGGTTCATGCCGCGCCGAATGTCCGCGTAGGGGCGATCTTCGGGCCGGAGCATGGGTTGCGGGGCACGGCTGAGGATGGAGAGGCTGTGAGTGATGGTAAAGATTTGCTCACCGGTGCACCCGTATACAGCCTTTACGGTGCTACCCGTAAGCCGACAAGCACGATGCTGGCCGGCCTGGATGTTCTGATATTTGATATACAGGATGTCGGGGCACGGTTTTACACGTTTATCTCCACGATGGGATTGTCAATGCAGGCGGCGGCAGAAGCGGGGATCCCGTTCATCGTTTTGGATCGGCCAAACCCGCTCTCTGGCGCCTATGTATCGGGTTTTGTTCTGGAGTCTGATCAGGAATCTTTTGTGGGTCAGTACGCAATTCCTATCGCACATGGACTGACAGTCGGAGAATTGGCTATGATGATCCAGGGGGAGGGATTGATGCCTGGTTTGGAATCTCTGGCATTGGAGGTGGTTTCTATGGAGGGTTGGGATCGGAGTATGCAGTGGCCGGACACTGGGCGTCCCTGGGTTGCCACCAGTCCGAACATTCCCCGGTTTGACAACGCTCTAGTGTATCCTGGAACCTGTTTCTTTGAAGCCACCTCAGCCAGCGAGGGACGCGGGACCCTTACTCCTTTCCTTCAGGTAGGATCAATCGAGGTAGACGGGGCCCGGATAGCCGAGGAACTCAACAATAGATCACTTCCCGGGGTGCGCTTTGAGGGAGTGGAGTTCACACCAGCGCCCCTGTCAAGTATGGATACTGCTCCCAAGCTAAATGGTCAAACTATTCGCGGTTTGGGGATTACGGTCACGGATCGGCAGAACTATCAGCCGGTCGAAGTTGGAATCCATATCCTTCATGCGTACTACCATGCATCACCAGATTCAGATCAATTCCTGACAAGACCAGAATGGCTTGCAAGACTCTCTGGAACATCGAGGCTATTGGAGATGCTTTCTTCCATAACCCCTGAAGCCATTATAGCATCATGGGAAGATGATACCGCCAGGTTTACTCAGCGGAGCGAGCACTACTACCTTTATGACTAGGGCGACGCCAAAGAATGGCGTAGATGATCTCCAGGTATCCGCCGAGAATCAGCAATGGAGCAACATAAAGCGAGAGGATGCCGTCGACTTCATTTTCCAGTCGCATGACAGCATATCCGATCACGATTGCCAGCACCCCCAGTGCAATCAGTACGTAATTGTGCACCGAGAAGATCATAGCACGCCTCACAGCGCGACGTTTTCTGGACCGGGATCGTGTACGTTTACGGGGCATGTATAAAAGCAGGCTACAGCTGATTGCACCAATCCACGCGATTTAAGTTTCTAGAATATGTCTAGAGTGCTGAATCTGATTTTCGCGGGCGCCGTTGTTGTTCTTCTTCAGTGGCTCTTCTTCGGTAGATTGGAAATCTGGGGAGCTTACCCCGATGTGGCTCTGCTTTTTTTGATTTGGCTGGCGGTACGCCATGGTCGCGTGTATGGGGCGGTAGGAGGCTTTTTAGTGGGATTCGCGCTTGATGCTATTTATGGTTTATGGGGGATCCAGATGTTTGTCAAGACATTGATGGGTTTCCTGGTGGGTTTCGTTGCGAACATTCGAAGTGAGGTCATGGAGAAGCTTATACTCCGTGCGGTTGAGGCTACTTTTGTGACTACGCTGGTGCATAACGCAATCCTGGTGCTTTTTGTTATGTTGCAGTCGGGGACGGGCAGGGGTAGTCTTGTGTGGGCGATCTGCGTCGGGGGTACACTCTACACCACATTTGTCGCTTTTTTACTCTCAGTTTTCCGGAGCAGGTAGCCGAGAAGACTGCTCTTGGGTCTTAAGGATTTCAGCTGTTGCGGGGGCGCCTAGCCAAGCGTCGGTGGACCAATATCCAGGTTTCCAGGAGGAGTATCAGCTGTACGCGCGAGCACTCTCTTCAAAAGGGGAGGTGAAGTAACGCGTGAATAGTTTACCCTGTGCGCTGGTTGCAACGAAGCATGTGCATCCGGCGTCAGATCTACAGGAGTTTCCCGCATCGGGTCCAGAGGCCGTGACTTCGACCGGGAAACGGTTCAGCGTTACGATATCGGGGTTGACAAGATAGACCGCTGCCAGGGGATCCCAGGCGTAAAACACGCCTTGCTCTGCAAACGGGCGAATGGATTCCAGTACCTGAGAAGTCATGCGCCCAATGGGGCAACGCGCCATTCGGGTGAATTCATCAATAAACGGAATTTTTACCGGCACCTGATTGGTTGCGTCCAAGGGGATGAGTGTGATGGGAAGGTCTGATGCAAAAACTCTTGATGCCGCTAACGGATCTACGAAAAAATTCCATTCGGCTTTTTCATTGGGGGATACGAACTCATCTGAATCATTAACATTGCCGGGTACGTCCACTGCTCCTCCCATGATGACCAGTTCTTCTAATGCAGGAGCAGAGGCGCGCGTCAGTGTAGTCAGATTTGTAAGTGCACCGAGTGCCAGCACACGAACAGGGCGTGAAGCCCGCGAGAGCCGGCGTTCCAGAAAAGAGACCGCGTGCTCTTCCTGAGGCGGGACATAAGCTTTTGGTAGACTTACCCCCGGGAGGTTATCTGACAACCTGCGCCAGCGTTCGGGAAAGGCAGCATTGCCTGCAAGGGGTTCGGCATGTCCGATGTAAACCGGGACATGTCCGGTGCTGAATGCAGCAACCATGCGAGAAATATTTACCGCGGCCCTTTCAGCGTGGGCAAGGCCGTACGTAAGCGTAATGGCCTCGACCGTGATATCGGGGTGCACCAGCAGGTACCCCAGCGCCAACAAATCGTCGGGGCCAGCATCCGTATCAACTATAATGTTTTTGCGGGGCATATTCAGGCTTGGTAAGATCCTGCAGTCGCGGGTCCTCCTGAACCCGTCCAGTCAGTGTGAAAAAAGTTTCCACGCGCGTGATCAAGTCGTTCGTAGGTATGCGCGCCAAAATAATCCCTTTGAGCTTGAATTAAATTAGCCGGACCGCGTGCACGTCTATAGCCGTCATAGAAGGAAAGAGCACTGCTGATACAAGGTATAGGGATACCGTACATGGTGGCTGTTGCAACTGTGCGGCGCCATGCGCCCTGTGCCTCTGAAAGCGCTTTTGAAAAATAGGGGGCTACCAGCAAACTTTCCATACCTGCATCGGTGTCAAACGCCTGTTTAATTTTCCCTAGGAAGGCGGACCTGATAATGCAACCGCCTCTCCACATGAGGGCGATACTGCCGTAGTTCAGGGGCCAGTCATAGGTATCAGCTGCGGCACGAAGGAGCATGTACCCCTGCGCATAGGACATGATTTTGGAGGCGTACACGGCTTCATGCAGGTCACGTATCAGTGCGGTGCGGTCGTGTTGGTGTGACGATGTAGGCCCGGAGAGCACCTTTTCGGCACGAGCCCGTTCGATGGTCAGCGAGGAGAGGAAACGGGCGAAGACTGCTTCTCCAATCAGTGTGAGCGGGATTCCCGTATCGAGTGCGGCGATGGCGGTCCATTTTCCGGTCCCTTTTTGTCCGGCGCTGTCAAGGATCATATCCAGTGTGGATTCTCCCTTTTTGTCCTGATAAGCGAGAATATCCCGCGTGATCTGGATCAAGTATGAATCAAGCTTTCCGGTATTCCAGCGTGCATAGACCTCATACATCTCTTGATTGGAGAGTTCCAGGAGTTCTTTCATAAAGTGGTACGATTCGGCGATAATCTGCATGTCGCCGTACTCAATACCGTTATGGACCATCTTTACAAAATGGCCTGCTCCATTGGGGCCGATCCATTCACAACACGGGAATCCATCCACCTTGGCGGCAACACTTTGCAGGATATGCTTCACATGCGGCCATGCCTCGGGGCTCCCCCCAGGCATAATGCTTGGACCAGTTCGGGCGCCTTCCTCGCCTCCAGATACGCCCGTTCCAATGAAACGCAAGCCATGTGCTTCCAGCTCATGTGTGCGTCGGATGGTATCGTGGTAGTTTGAATTTCCTCCGTCAATGATAATATCTCCAGGCTCCAGCAGTGGTATCAGATCCAGGATTGTCTGGTCGGTAGGTGCTCCGGCTTTCACCATCAACATTACGCGTCGAGGTCGTTTGAGTGCAGCAACAAGTACTGGCAGTGAATATGCGCCCTCAATGGATGTGCCGGATGCTGGGCCCGCAATAAAATCCGCCACCTTGGAAACTGTGCGGTTATACACAGTTACGGAGAACCCGTGATCGTTCATGTTCAGAACCAGGTTCTGACCCATTACGGCCAACCCTATCACACCAATGTCGGCAGTGGGGTGATCACTCATGGATTTGAGTCAATTACGTTTTTCTGTTTTGCGACGGTAGATCAATTGTGCTCATTCAGGTCAGCTTGAGCGGGCGGTTAAACGCGCTGAGGTTAAGAAAAGCCCCGTACCCTCCATTTGCTTGCACGCTTCAATGAACGCTCATGCTTCGGATAATTCTTTTTCCCGGTCACATTTACCAAGGGCGCATGGAAACTCAGTGATCCGTTCCTGTGGCCCTCCGGGATGTGTGTAGTACATACAGGTGTAGGTCACGACACCTTTCTTGAGGCCCTTGATATCGTTCGATCTGTGCATGAAGCGGTCGTCGGTTCTTCTTACGGGAGTGTTGGGTAGTCAAACTTCATGACTTCACTTCGTTCGTGTCACTGCCCGGAAGGTTTTCAGATTCCTCTCACGGCTTCTCACCAGAAGCCGTAAGATATCTATTCAACCTTGAAATTCCACGCTGGCTGGTCCATTGGGCAGGAGAGATCAAAGAGGAATTGATTTATTGATCAATTGGTCGGAATTCGGCCGGGCTCACGTACTTGGGCACCCTCGATATCCATTAATCTGTCCCCAAGGATCGTCCGCATGCTGTCTGCGATTGCACTCAGCCGGGCTACTACATCGGGATGGTTGGCAGAAACGTTGGTAGTCTCCCCGATGTCCTCAGTGAGATCGTAGAGCTCCAACCCAACCTCGAAACTAGTGTATTTACCCGGGATACCATCTACGCCGGGTTCTTGGCCAAGCATACTTCGATACCGATGCGGAAAGTAGAGCTTCCAGCGGCCGCTGCGCAGGGCATGCAGATCACTGGTTCTGTACCAGAAGAAGTAGGCCGCGTGAGGTGACTCGGTGGTACTGCCGGTCATGAGAGGCCAGATATTGCGGCCGTCGATGGGCTTCTCAGGCAATGGAGCACTTATTAGATGAGCCAGTGTGGGGAAGATATCAATGGTCATTGCCGGGGTATGCACCGATGTCCCCTCGGACAGCACTCCGGGCCAGCGGGCAATGAAGGGCACTCTCACACCGCCCTCCCAGGTCGTTCCCTTTCCTTCACGAAGGGGGCCTGCAGTACCGGAATGGTTTCCATAGCTAAGCCAGGGGCCGTTGTCGCTCGTGAACAGGACTAGGGTATTATCATCTACCCCGGTTTCCTGAAGGGTCTGCAGGATCTGACCCATTGACCAATCGATTTCGTGGATCACATCTCCGTACAGCCCAGAGCCACTGGCTCCTGCACGCTCTTCAGATACGAACAGCGGTACATGCGGCATTGGGTGTGCGATATACAGAAAAAAGGGTTGTCCAGCTGCCGTTTGGGATCGTATAAATTCAGTTCCCCGAAGTGTGAATTCGGTTGTGAAGCGAGTCTGATCCGTGTTGTACCCGACGATCGAATCCTGCTCAATTGTGGGTAGATCTCCCCAGGCGTCCGGGCTTTCCGGGTGAAAGGGCCACATATCGTTTGAGTAGGGGATACCGTAATAGTCATCAAACCCATGCTGTGACGGCAGGAATTGTGGGTGGTGCCCCAAGTGCCATTTTCCGTAAGCTGCAGTAGCATAACCCTGAGACTTGAACAATTCGCCAAGTGTAACCTCGTCTTCGTGAATTCCGTGCGAGCTTCTCGGGCCAAGCGCACCGTGAATTCCGATTCGGTTTGAATAATTACCGGTCAGCAGTGAAGCTCTGGAAGCGGAGCAAACTGGTTGGCTAACATAGAAATCCGTAAACCGGACGCCTTGTGCGGCCATCTTGTCAAGGTTTGGCGTTGCATAGCTGGGGGATCCAAAGGCCCCAATGTCACCGTAGCCCATATCGTCAACGAACATGATGACAACGTTGGGCAGATCAGTTGTGGACTCCTGCGTACAGGCAGAAAGAAGGAGTAGCAATAGCCAATAGGGTCTTAACATTGTAATCTTGTTAAACTCGGAGATAAAGATACCGTTACTGATGTGTAAATGATCATTCTGTAGTCGATGTGGGTGCGCTTGATCGCGACAAAGTAAGAATTGTAGACTAGTGGCGTTCCGGATACCAGAAACATTCATGCATAGGGAGGAGATGCACAAACGTTAGTTTGGGTTAAAGGGAGCGTGATCTTGGGTTTTAAGGTATCGGAGTGCATGATGTGATACTGACCCATAATATTCACACGGCTTTGCCACGGTCTACAACAAGTGCACTGGGTTGGCGTTCAGTCCGAACTGCAGGAGCAGGATGAAGAGTGCTTGGTAGTATAGAGCTCCCAAAAACGTTTCAACGCGCCTGCAAAGGTTGTGGAACCATCGCTCCGTTTACGGCCCTGAATTGGCCATCGGTTAAGTCATCGGTCGATGTTATAGCTGTCATCAATCAATGGAATTCCCAAGTTCCTGCGCGTCATAGACTGTTCCGTCCCCAGAGACTAAAGGTTCATCTTGTATTGGATTATTACAGTACTTACAAAATCGCGCCCAACCACTACTGGTGCTTCGCCGTCCACGATTTCACATTCCTTTCGCCTCCACCAATTCCTCTTAGCTGAATCTCATCAAATGCCGGTTGCCGCCATTACGGATGACCAAATCGGTGCCGAACACATCGCAGTACCAAAGAACTGGAGGCCGCGATTGAAAGCTATCCTGGAGTCTACAACAGGGATCCGAACACGTTTGTACGGACGAAAGCCGAAGATTAAATCTTAGAATCCACCAATAACCAATATTCGCGGATGAATGACGCACTACACTAGTACGAAATACTCTTCGCATTTGAAATAGGACAAGTAACGCAGGCCAAGACACCCTCCCCTAAGCCTCGCTTTCGGCGTTAGAGAAGCTATTTAGGCTCTTCGCACTATGTTGCGAGAACGGATTGTCTCGAGCAGACAATACCTTCAATCACGGGCGTCCAATCACAAGTTTCGCGACGCTAAGTACATAGAAGCCGTGTTGATTTAGCCGCCGAAGGTACAATCGATCGTCGCCGTCAATCCAAAGAATGTCAATTTCGCTCATGATATCCAAATTACGATTCAACCTCTGATCGTCGAAGCGCAGGGAACCGTAGCCCAGAAGTACACCAGCCTGATCAAATAGCTCAGTGCGATGGCCAAGATCCCCCCGTAGCGGAGTCTGCATCGTGAAGTTCACAGTCTCTCCACTACTCAAAATGACAACACCCCGACTCCAATTGAAGATTCTCGCACGATGCAATCCCGATGGTCCGCTATTTGAAATGGAGAAACTTTGCAGTTCTGGATTAGCTTTAAACTTCTTATCGCTCACTGACATGTAAGATTCTTTTGGCACAGGGCCGCCTTTCAACTTCTCCATGACCCATGAACCTCCTTCATGCGTGTATCGGTAGACGGATCCACTGTAGACCATAGGCACCAGCACTATCTTGTCAATCCCATTTGTGGCCATTTTCAACGCGTCACGACTTACAATTCTTGCCTTTTCAAAGGATTCGTCAAGGTTAAAGATCTCGCCCAATTCCGCGAAAGCTTCAGAAGGGTTAAGGGCCATATCGTAGTGATGGAGCGTCTTTGTGTCAGCGATATAGGGCAGCAGTTGCTCGGGGTCATCATACCTCCTCACGTACTTGAGCACGAACGAATTTTCAAGAGACAGGATTGGGTGTGGAACTCCTCTCAAATCAACGGCAAATGCTTTCGTTTCAAACTGTGCTCCGAGATCCGAAAATATCGTGAATCGTCTACTATCTCGATCAGCCACGATCAACCTGTCGCGGTCGTCAACATGCATACTGACAATCTCACGCATTTCCCCAGGTCCCTTTCCTCTCTTTCCAATCGTAGTGACATACTGTCCGCTTTCATCGAAAACCCGAACATCCGCACGCCGTCGATCGTGGACATAGATGTAGCCCTTCGAGTCCGTCCGGGCTAACTCTGGAAAGGTAAAGAGGTATTCGGCGGACGCGTTTTCATCGTTGCCAATAACCAATTGCTCAATTAGCGTGAAGGACATCTCCTGAGCCTGAGCGGATGGCAGTATCAATGCTAATGCTGCCATCACGCAGACGCACAGTGGCACGCCAAAGCGACTCTTCATGAATACAACACGCATTATGGTGCAGGAGAGACAGGTTGCAGCAATTCACCCATAGACTGCCCCAGTTTGAGCATCAGCAATAATTCTGACATAGTTATTCGTGGCAAGGCATGCATATATGACCGAGGCCGTCAAGAACATTCACACAGTTCTCCAAAAACCTTGCAGCCCGTTACCTTTCCAAACCAATTTTCTACAAGTTCACACTTGGGCCAACCTTCATTATACCACATCGTGCCGACTTCGCAGCCATGAACTGATCCGCAGTGGTGACAGCAATGAGTTTCTGTCTTTTGTGCATTGTTACCCCCGCTGCCCGACGCATTCTGGCCGTACAGGAAGATGCAAAGGGAACGAAGCACGAACGCGATAGCCCGTTTTTGGGCATGATGTCATTCTATTTCGATTCATGTTCTAGCCTCCTAGACGGGTTGAGTTGATTTGTCTTACCGGGAAAGCGCCCGAAGTGCCTCATGGGCTTCACGCAGTAATCCTCCCTTACTCCCGGCGCAGATCCAGTGCCCAGATTGCGAGCCTTTATTCCTGAACCTGATATACAACGAGTGAAGGCACATCGCCTCGCTCTTCTGCATAGGCTCGGTTTCCCCGAATGACGCGCAGGTTTGTGGTAACGGGGAGGTGTATCTGTCCGAGGAGCCGGCTTTCGGCATCTAGGATGAGCCACTCTGCGGTGGTGTCCTCAATGGACGGTGTTGTGACCTTCAGCCACAGACGGCCGTCATCGTCCACCACGAACGTTTCGTATACAGGTCTGGTTGCCGGCAAGTCCTGGTCCAGAATCCGGTTCCTGGACTTGGCTGGCCAGCCGTGGAGCTCAAGGTTCCGCTCGAATTCTTTTCGCGTCAGCGGAACAGGCGGGAGGGTATGTGTGATGCGTCCGGTTTGCATGCCGCCTGGCGCTGTGACCACGATGTCCACGGATTCGGTCCATCCCGAATACAGGTTGTCATCGGGACCTAGGCGAAAGATGGGGTCGCGTCCGAAGGGCATGGGTCTGGCAAAACGGGCTTCGCCTTCAGCAGAAACCAGCCAGTCGGAAGCCGGCAATACATGCAGCGGTGGTGGGAAGACCTGTCCAGTCCAGTCGACTTGCATGACATGAGAGCGGCGGCCTTCTGGTGATTCACCCGGCGAGATGGGAATTTCATAGGCAAGGAGGAAGCCTGTATCGAGTACGCCGATCAGCCATGACGGCTCTTTGCGGCCATCCCGGGAAACCGTAAAGTCGTACGCCAGATCCAGGGAATGGGGCTCAAACGCAGACAGGCGACCCAGTATGGAGTCAAACACGTAGAGGGTATCGCCGGGGCCTGCGTGAAGAGATTCGAGCCACTGGAATTCGCCGGGCCCCCTTCCTTTTTGGCCAATGGTTGTTACTAGGTCACCGGTTGGCGCAAAGACATGGATCGTCGGGTCTTGCCACTCGCTAATGAAGATGCGGCCCGTGCGATCGACAGCCACGAGTTCTCCGATGCCTCCATAGAATAGGACTCCGTCCCCGTTTTCTCCGTCGCCCAACCGGAAGAGCTCGATCAGTTCCGGCGTGGACGGCGAGTGAGTGTTTGCTTCGTCATTTACTCTGGATACGAAGGATGGAAGGGCAGCAGTCGCAGCTAGCAAGAGGAGGCAGGTCGTAATTCCCCTCGCGCGGGATGATATCTGCATTTTATGCGTGGCATAGCAGGGCATGATACACGCGGTCATGTACAATTCTCTCATCTTGTTTGAATTCATCAAAACCCAATTTTAGCAGATTGGGATACATTACACTAGTTCGAAATACTTTTCGCATTCCAAATGGAACAAATAACGCAGGCCAAGACACCCTCCCCTAAGCCCCGCTTTTGGCGTTAGAGAAGCTATTTAGGCTCTTCGCGCTATGTTGCGAGAACGGATTGTCTCGAGCAGTTAGTACCTTCAATCACGGGCGTCCGATCGCAAGTTCGGTGACGCTGAGCACGTAGAAGCCGTGTTGATTTCGCCGCCGAACGTACAATCGATCATCCTCGTCGATCCATAGGATGTCAATTGTGCTCATGATCTCCTGACTACGATTCAACCTCTGATCGTCAAAGTGCAACGGGCCGTAGCCCGAAAGTGTACCAGCAGGATTGAACAGCTCAACCCGATGGCTAAGCTCAATCCGATCGCTGGGATCTTCCCGTAGGGGAGTCTGCATCGTAAAGTTCACAATCTCTCCACTACCCAAAATGACAACACCCAGACTCCAATTGAAGATCCTCGCGCGAAGCAGTCCAAATGGCCCGCTCATCGATATGGAGGACTTTTGCAGTTCTGGATTAGCCCTAAACTCCTTGTCCCTCACCGACATGTAGGAATCCTTTGGCACAGGGCCACCTTCCAGCTTCTCCATGGTCCATGAACCTCCATCGTGCGTGTACCGGTAAGCGTATCCACTGTAGACCCTAGGCACCAGCACTATCTTGTCGATCCCATTTGTGGCCATTTTCAAAGCGCTACGACTGTCAGAGCTCTCCTTTTCGAAGGGTTCGTCAAGGTTAAAGATCTCACCCAATTCTGCGAAAGCCTCAGTAGGATTAAGGGCCATGTCGTAGTGATGGAGCGTCTTCGTGTCAGTAATGTAGGGCAGCTTTCGCTCCGGATCATCGTACATCCTCACGTACTTGAGCACGAAAGAATCTTCAAGAGACAGGATTGGGTGGGGCCCCGATGGCAAATCATCGGCAAAGGTCTTTGTTTCAAAGTGTGCTCCAAGATTCGAAAATATCGTGAATCGTTTACTATGTCGATCAGCCACGATCAATCTGTCACGGGCGTCAACATGCATGCCATCAATTTCACGCATTTCTCCTGGTCCCTCTCCTCTCCTTCCAACCGTGGTGACATACTGTCCGCTTTCGTCGAACACCCGAATGTCCGAACGCCGTCGATCGTGGACATAGATGTAGCCCCTTGAGTCCGTCCGGACCAATTCTGGAAAGGTAAAGAGGTATTCAGCGGGCGAGTCTTCATCATCGCCAATGACCAATTGCTCAATTAGCGTGAAGGACAACTCCTGGGCCTGTGCGGATGGCAGCATCAATACTAATGCTGCCATTACAAAGATGCATCGTAGCACGCCAAAGCGACTCATCATGAATACAACGTTGCGACGGTACCGGAGACAGTTTGTAGCATAAGTATTAATTCAATGGACTATTGTTTGTGGCACGGCATATTGGATACGATCGAGGCCATCAGGCACATTCAATCTACTTCCCTTCGACTCAGCAGCTCTTTAGAGTCATCGCGCCGGTCCCGTGATTATCCAGGCGTCATGTTGCGACTGCCTCCTTGGTCATAAATGGAATGAGTTCTGGTTGGGACGGTTACTCTCTCAGCCTGCTTGTTGCCGTGACGACGGTACTGGGCGCATAGCCGATGCGATGTGCAACCGCTTTTAAGGTGTGTCCAACGGGAAGTGTGATTGGGGCGGCCTATAGCAGCCAGCGATCTTTCAGTGATTCACCGGCTTCAAGGATCTGATACCCGATTGAAGCGCCCTCGGTCGTACTTTCAAGCCTCAAACGCACCGTATCTTCGCCCGGATCGACCAAGACTTCGTACAGCAGAGGCTCCTCCATGAAGCTGCTGACCAATTCGCCTCCGTCGATTATCTCAATCACCGCATCAGCGGTCTGCGGTTGCGTATGATTGGGCCACAGCGTGGCGACAAACTCCATTTCATCCATGGCACCGGGATCCTCTGTGTCTGCCATCCAGTTTTCCAATTCAGTTCGCATGAAGGCAAGACGCTCTGAGTAAATCGGATCGTCGGCTAGGTTGCGTAGCTCATACGGGTCGTTTTCTGTGTCAAAGAGTTCTTCTTCCGGTTTAGACTGCCTGAACCATTGCGCTTGATATTCATCAAGTTCCCCCAGGTCCCGGAGGCGGAGGAGCTCCTGCATCGTGGCCATCTGTTCTCGGTAGGTGACCGCCAAATAATAGCCTAGGTCTGGTCGGAGGTTGAGGATGTACTTATATCGTTGATCTCTGACCGCTCGTTTAGTATCATACTCGGCGTCAAATCGATCGGCAGCAGCGTGGATAAACGATCTCGGTTTACTTGCTCGCTGGGTGCCCAGAAACGCCTGTCCATCCAGATATTCCGGTAAGGGTATCCCTGCCAGTGAAAATGTCGTAGGCGCCAGGTCGACGAAGCTGATAAGCTGATCATCCATCATGCCTGCAAGTTGTTGGTTCGGAAATCGTATCGCCAGAGGAACATGCAAGCCTGAATCATAGAGTTGGCGCTTCTGGCGGGGCAGGGGACCACCGTGATCCGAGTAAAACACGATAATGGTCTCCTCCAGTAGATTATCAGACTCAAGTTCCTCCAAGACATCTCCGATACGTGCGTCCAGTCTGAGAATATTGGAGTACATCCGCCGCACATCCTGATAGACCAGATCCGTATTTGGAAGGTAGGGGGGAATTGGTACCTTTGCGTCCGCTGCAACCAATAGTGTATCGTTCGCCCGTGCCCAGATTTGAGATTCGTGGGTTACACCAAAATTGACGATAGAAAAGAATGGCATGCCCTCAGGTCGATTCCTCCAATGTGCACGCGGACTATTTTCATCCCATGCGGTAACAGGCGCTTTGAATTGGTAGTCCTGTTTGCTTCTGTTGGTCGTATAGTAGCCATTCTCGCGCATCACCTCGCTCATCATTCGTACCGGTGGATCCGGTGTCGCTTCGTAAGGGATTACGCCAATTTTCTCCATGTACTCAGGTCGGGAAGACGTACGCATGTGCTGAGCACCTCCGCGTGTAGTGTAAATCCCTGTTGCAATAGAAAAGCGGCTAGGTGCGCACACTCCCGAAACAGAAAACATGTGCGTATATCGCACACCCTCTTTGAACAGTCTGTCGAGGTTTGGAGTATGGATTGTCGAGTCGCCATAAGCTGCAATCGTTGGGCTCATGTCTTCGGCAACAAGCCATAGAATGTTGGGCTGATGCGGCAAGATCAGTGAATCATAGTCTGGCGGGTTTTCTTGCTCAGCAGATGTGCAGGCGGCGAGAAGAAAAAGAAATGAAAGCAAACGTACTTTTTTCATAGGCTAATCAAACAAGCGGCCTGAAAGCTACAAATAATTATGGAGGGAGGAAGGAAAATTATGGAATTCTTTGGCGTCAGGACCGAGGATTCGTTGTCTGCGCAGTATTTTCCCGACTGGGCCCGGGCGCTTGGTGTTCGGGACGCGGAATTGCGCGGCGTGAATTTACCTATTGACGGAACACTGGATGCGCATCGTGAAGCGGTCCTGCGACTAAAGAAGGATCCCGAGGTTCAGGGCGCTCTCGTTACTTCACACAAACTGGCGATTGTACGGGCAGCCGGCGATCTAATTGATCGGCGTACACCGGCTTCGGAATTGACCGGAGAGGTTTCTGCACTTTATAAGCGCGGAGATGAACTGTGGGGGCATGCGGTTGACCCCGAGAACTATGGGCTGGCAATAACACAGGTTCTATCTAGTAATTGGTGGGCAAAACATGAAGGAGCAGGGATCCTGTCACTTGGAGGAGGAGGAGCCACCGTCGCGCTCATAGTTTATTTGTTGAAGCAGGCCGTAGATAGACCTGCCTTCCTACAGATTGTGGAAAAGCGTTCAGACAATCTGCATCACTGCAAAAATATCACTAATCGAATAGGCTCAGGAGCAGTCAAGCTGGAATTCTTTCATACAGGTGATCCCCTGATCTGTGATTCCCTGGTGGCTAAGCTGCCGTCATACTCTCTGGTGATTAATGCTACCGGAATGGGTAAGGATCTTCCTGGATCTCCTGTGACCGATAACGTACACTTCCCGGATCATTCGGTGGTGTGGGATCTAAACTATCGTGGCCCACGCGAATTTCTAGTCAGAGGGGAGTTGCAACAAGCAACTCGTCCCATAAAGGTGGTTGATGGCTGGGATTACTTTATACGTGGTTGGTCAAGTGTGATGGGACTCGTATTTGATATCCCCATGACAAAAGAGCGGCTCAGCGCGTTTTGCAAAGTTACGCTTCGCTAACGGTGTTCGGCTTAACTTGTGGCTTACTCTAACTTGTTACTTCAGACATGAGTGCAAACAACATACAACTAGGTTTTGTCAGTGCCATTCTCCCCGAATGTTCGGTGAGAGATCTTTTCTATTCGGCGTCACAGTTTTCCTACGATTGCGTTGAGCTTATGTGTTGGCCACTGGGAAAAGCCACACGCCGCTATGCCGGGGTTACCCACGTAGATGTGAGATCAATGAATTCGGCGAAGGCTCGAGAATTGAGGGAGTTGGCAGATGACCACGGATGTTCAATCAGCGCTTTGGGATACTATCCTAACCCATTGTGCCCAGATATTGAAGAAGGAGAAGTCTATATCACTCATATTCTACGCATGATTGATGCGGCAGCAGTGCTCGAACTGGACACAGTGAACACGTTTATTGGCCGTGACTGGAGCCGCTCGGTTGAAGATAACTGGCCGCGTGTTCTGGAGGTATGGAAGCCCATTGTAGAGTTTGCTGAGGAACGGGGGGTTCGTATAGGGATCGAGAACTGTCCAATGTATTTCACGGATGATGAATGGCCGGCAGGCAAAAACATTGCGCATACACCAGCCATCTGGCGTCGACTTTTTGCTGATCTGGGGAGTTCATCCATAGGACTCAACTACGACCCCTCCCATATGATTTGGCAGCATATGGATTACCTAAAACCCATACAAAATTTTTCGGATCGACTCTTTCATATCCACGCCAAGGATGTTCGGCTGGATCAAGACCGTCTGGACGAAGTCGGTATCATGGCTACTCCCAACTCCTACCATAC
>VXLY01000014.1 GCA_009841335.1 Rhodothermaceae bacterium
AGAGCAGCGGTCTCCAAAACCGCAGGTTGTGGGTTCAAGTCCTACCACCCGTGCTAAAAACCCTACCAATGAGAAATCTAGTTAATAATACCCGAACGTACCTTGAAGAGGTGGCTGTCGAAATGCGAAAGGCCAGTTGGCCTCAGCGCAGAGAACTGATTAACAATACGGTGATCACACTGGTCGCAAGTTTTGTGCTTGCCATTTTCATTTTTGGTGCAGACCGGTTGATCAGCAGGATTCTCGAATTTATTTATCCGGGCTAGTCGGCAGGTATATAAACATGGCGCTACGAAGAAGGCCTAAGTTCAGATGGTACGCTTTACAGACATTCTCTGGACATGAGAAGCGTGTTAGGGAATACATAATTGATGTGATAGAGCGTGAAGGGCTCGAAAATCAACTGGGGGAAATATTGATTCCAACCCAGAATGTCTTCGTGATGCGCGGAGGCAAGAAGCGAACGCGTGAAAAAACGGATTTTCCAGGTTACATGCTAGTGAATGCCATAATGGACAGGCGCCTAGTTCATGTTTTCAAGGAGCAGATTTTCAAGCAGAAAAGAGAAGCAATCAAGTGGTTGCCGTCGCGCGATTTTCCCGAACCGCTTATGGAGGATGAAATCAAGCGGATCCTGGGTCGGATAGATGAGGCCTTGGAAACAGGCGATAAGCCGGAGATCCCATTCGCACCCGGTGATGCGATTCAGGTGGTTGATGGTCCGTTCAATAACTTTTCCGGGGTGGTGGATGATGTCTACCCGGATAAGATGAAAGTCCGCGTAATGGTATCCATATTCGGCCGCAAGACGCCGGTTGAACTGGATTATTTGCAGATTATGCCTCAAGAGTAGATTTATTGCAAAAATGTGGGAACCCAATAATTTTCATTACGTACCAATGGGCTACCTAGGATCTCATAGCACCCTGATTAAGACTCAGTAATGGCTGCAGGCAAACCGGTAGAGAGCCTTATAAAGCTCCAAATCAAGGCTGGGCAGGCAAACCCGGCTCCCCCCATTGGCCCAGCGCTCGGACAGCATGGGCTCAGTATCATGGATTTTTGCAATCAGTTCAATGCGGCAACCAAAGACCGCATGGGGCTGGTATTACCCGTGGTGATCAGTGTTTATGCGGATAAATCCTTTTCATTCGTGGTCAAGAGTCCCCCGGCTGCGGTCCTTTTGCTGCAAGCTGCGAATATTAGTAAAGGGGCGGACGATTCGATTCGCAATAAAGTAGGCACCGTAACATGGGATATGTGTCGTGATATTGCGAGGCAAAAGATGGAAGACCTTAATGCATTCGATTTGGATAAGGGTGCGGCTATGATTGCCGGGACCGCCCGCTCAATGGGTGTGATTGTAACAGGACGACCGGCCTAGGTTTGTTGATTGACCAACTGATTAGGTACCTAATCACTTATATCACAACAAAAACTGTATGGCAAAGAAAGGAAAGCGCTACAAAAATGCTTCCAAGGCGATTGAGGAAGCTGGGGGTGGACCGTTCACGCTGCATGAAGCAACCAAGGTCCTTAAGAGTGCCGATTCGGCGAAATTTGATGAATCAGTGGATATTGACCTCCGTTTGGGGGTTGATCCGCGTCATGCAGACCAGATGGTCCGAGGTAGTGTGGCGCTTCCGCATGGTACGGGTAAGGAAATGCGCGTACTGGTTTTGACCAGTCCAGATAAGCAGGAGGAAGCTGAGGCGGCCGGAGCTGATCATGTGGGGCTCGAGGAGTATGTCCAACGCATTCAGGAAGGCTGGACGGACATAGACGTAGTCATTGCCACCCCGGATGTTATGTCCAAAGTTGGCCGACTTGGCCGCGTACTTGGTCCACGAGGCCTTATGCCGAACCCGAAGAGTGGCACGGTGACTTTTGATATAGCTGGAGCGGTAAAGGCTGTGAAAGCAGGAAAAATTGATTTCCGTGTCGATAAGCAGGGGAACTTGCATACTGGGATCGGTCGCGCTTCCTTTGATGCAAAACAGCTTGAAGAGAATGCACGTGCGTTTCTCCTAGAAGTTCTGCGCCTGCGACCAGCGTCAGCAAAAGGCACGTATGTACGCTCAATCACGCTCTCTACCAGTATGGGGCCTCCGGTCTCAATCTCTCGTACGGAAGCGATCAATATTGCTCGATAGTTGGATGCCAGTGACCAAAGCTCAGAAAAAGGAAGAGGTCGCTCTTCTTACAGAAAAACTTGGAGATAAGCCCTCTGTTTATTTAACAGATTATAAAGGGCTTGATGTAGCCGAGATTAGCGGGTTGCGTCAAGTCTTGCGTGATGCCGGTGTGGAGTATCGTGTGGTCAAGAATACGCTGCTCAAGCGTGCTATGGAGAACACAGGCGGTTACGATGTGGCATTTGATCATCTTTGCGGCCCAACGGCAATTGCGATCAGTGTAGAGCCCAGCGCAGCAGCACGGGCAATCAAGACATTCAGGAAAAACTCGGGACAGTCCCTTCCCGAGCTCAAAGCAGCAGTCGTGGACGGTGTTCTCTTTGAAGGAGAACAGATTGATATGCTGGCTTCACTGAAATCCAAAGATGAGTTACTAGGTGAAGTGGTTACACTACTGCTTTCCCCTATCCAGAATGTTATTTCTGCAGTCCAATCGCCAGGATCTAATCTTTTGGCTATTCTGGAAACCCTGCAGGAACGTGAAGAGGCCTAACTAAGTCATTATCCCTTAATCTGCGGCGCAGCTTTTGTCGGCTGAGACCGCCGCTGGAAAACCCATAAACAAATCCATGGCAGATTTAAAAACACTGGCTGAAGAGCTGGTATCACTTACAATCAAAGAGGCCAGTGACCTGGCTTCACTTTTAGAAAACGATTATGGCATCAAGCCGGCGGCTTCGGCCGTGGCTGTTGCTGCACCTGGTGCGGCTGGCGGTGAGGAAGAAGCTGTTGCAGAACAGACGGAATTTGATGTCATTCTCAGCAATTTTGGCAGCAGCAAGATTGGGGTCATCAAAACGGTTCGTGCCATTACAGGGCTTGGCCTGAAAGACGCCAAGGCACTTGTTGACAGTGCACCGGCTCCGGTCAAAGAGGGGGTATCCAAGGAAGAGGCGGAGGATATTAAATCACAACTTGAGTCTGCAGGCGCAGAAATTGAAGTTAAGTAGCAACGGCTCAGCCAGCCGGAACAAGAGTTTTACCACTGGGGCTTCGTCGCCAGTAACTGTATCCATCAACATCCCCTAGGTGTGCATGTCCGAAAAAAATGGCCAACATGTGGCACGTACGAATTTTGCTCGTTCGCGCTCGGTACTGGATTATCCGGATTTCCTAGATGTGCAGCTTGGATCCTACGAAGATTTCGTGCAAGCCAAGCTGCCTCCCGATCAACGCTCCGACGAAAAAGGATTGCAGCGGATATTCAAGAGCCAGTTCCCTATTGAGGATACCAAGGGGCGTTACACTCTAGAGTTCTTTGAATACTCTTTGGGTGCACCCAAGCACACCATTGAGGAATGCCTCTCACAGGGTCTGCATTATGCGATTCCAGTTAAAGCCAGACTGAGGCTTTCGGCTAATGATGACGACGATGAGGATGAAGCAGATGAAACCGTAGAGCAGGAAGTCTATCTCGGGGATCTGCCCGCAATGACCGATCGTGGATCGTTCATCATCAATGGTGCCGAGCGCGTTGTTGTTTCGCAATTGCATCGGAGCCCAGGGGTCTTCTTTGGTCAAGCGATCCATGCAAATGGTACCCGACTGTACTCGGCAAGGATTATTCCAATTCGCGGATCCTGGATTGAGTTCTCCACAGATGTACAAAATGTCATATGGGCGTATATCGACCGTAAGCGCAAGATGCCGGTCACAACGCTGTTAAGGACTCTCGGGTTTGGTGAAACGGATGAAATCATCCGCCTCTTCAATCTTGCGAAAGGGGTCAGTACAGGCACGCGCCACCATTTCCAGAGGGCAATCGGTGGCAGATTGGCATTTGATGTCGTCAAGCCTGTTACTCCCGTACGAGATCTGGATGGTGAAACTGGCGAATTTCGTGGCGGATACATAGAGCAGGAGACCGGTAAAGCCATTGAAATAAAAACCCAGGAGGCGGACGATTATGTCGAGATTCTGGACAAGCAGACCGGTGAGCTGATTGAAGGCCTTGATAAAGAAACTGGTGATCCTGTTGAGTACATCAACGAGTCGACTGGTGAAGTAGTGGAGGAGCGCGTCATCAATCGACTTCTCTTGCCCGCGGAACATGTTATCACCGAAGATGACTGGGAGATCCTTAACGAGTACGAAGTGGGGCGGATTTACGTGCTGCACGAAGAGAATGCGGATCTGCTGGATACGAGTTCACTTGTCAAGACACTTCGGCGTGATCCATCCAGTAATCAGGAGGAGGCCTTGAAAGAGCTTTATCGCGTGCTTCGAGATGCTGAGCCGCCGGATTCTGATGCTGCAAAAAATATTCTCGACCGCCTCATTTTCAGCGAAAAGCGCTATGATCTGGGAGCGGTTGGTCGCTACCGTATAAACAAGCGTTTGGGGTTGAAGGTGCCGGAGGAAACGGTTACACTCACACAGGAAGATATCGTAGCAATAATAAGAAAACTGCTAGAGCTACGTGCCGGACGGAGCGGACTTGATGATATTGACCATTTAAGTAATCGGCGTGTACGTACAGTAGGTGAGCAGTTGGGACTCCAGTTTTCGCTTGGGCTTGCCCGTATGGCCCGCACGATACGCGAGCGTATGAATGCGCGGGATGCGGATTCGTTGACTCCTCAGGATCTGGTTAACGCTAAAACTATCTCGAGCGTCATTAATACGTTCTTCGGAACGAATCAGCTTAGTCAGTTTATGGATCAGACCAATCCACTTGCTGAGTTGACACACAAACGCCGAATGTCGGCATTGGGGCCAGGTGGGTTGACGCGAGAGCGAGCAGGATTTGAGGTTCGTGATGTGCACTACACACACTATGGGCGACTTTGTCCCATTGAAACACCGGAAGGACCGAACATTGGACTGATCTCTTCGCTGTGCGTGCACGGACGGATCAATCATTTTGGTTTTATTGAAACGCCTTATCGCGTGGTGCGGGAAGGAAAGGTGACGGATTCCATAGTTTATTTGTCAGCGGAGGAGGAAGATGACGCCGTCATTGCTCAGGCGAATGCCCGTATTGATGATGATGGCAACTTTCTGGATGATCTGGTACGGTGCCGGCACCGTGGAGAGGTTCCTTCCGAGCGTCCAGATCGGATCCAGTACATGGATATTTCTCCGAACCAGATTGTCTCGCCGAGTGCTTCTATAATTCCATTCCTTGAGCATGACGATGCGAACCGCGCGCTCATGGGGTCAAACATGCAGAGACAGGCCGTGCCATTACTCCGTGCGGAAGCTCCAATCGTGGGGACAGGCATGGAGGGACGTGTGGCACGGGATTCTCGTGCTGCTTTGGTCGCCGAAGGCAAAGGTGTAGTTGAGTACGTAGATGCAAGGCGAATTATCATTCGCTACAACCAATCTCACGTTGCACGCAAGTTGGCCTTTGAGGAGCCGGTGAAAGAGTATCCCCTCACCAAATTCCGGCGCACTAACCAGGATACCTGTATTAACCAAAAACCCATTGTCGAAGTTGGACAAAAAGTTGCCGAAGGTACAGTATTAACCGATGGGTTCAGTACCGAAAAAGGCGAGCTTGCCCTAGGCAAGAATGTCCTGGTTGCATTCATGCCATGGAGAGGATACAACTTTGAGGACGCCATCGTCCTATCAGAGCGATTAGTTGCAGAAGATGTATTTACTTCTGTTCACATTGAATCTTTTGATCTACAGGTCAGGGAAACGAAGCGTGGACAGGAGGAACTAACACGCGAGATTCCAAATGTATCTGTTGAGTCCACCAAGGACCTGGATGAGCGCGGAATAGTACGGGTCGGTGCTGAGGTGAAAGCGGGGGATATTATCGTTGGGAAGATTACTCCCAAGGGTGAGACTGATCCGACGCCTGAGGAAAAACTGCTTCGAGCTATTTTTGGTGACAAAGCCGGGGATGTAAAAGATGCCTCGCTGAAAGCACCACCAGGGATGAAAGGCGTAGTGATTGATACGCAACTCTTTAGTCGGCGCAATTCAGATCCTGAGTCAAAGAAGCGTGAGCATCAGCAGCTTGCCCTCGTTGAGAACACTTTTGAACGAGACTTGGCAAGGTTAGAATCGGATCTTTCAGAGAAATTTTTCGATCTCCTGGATGGATATACGACGACATCCAATATTGAGTCACGGGATGGAGAGATCGTTGTATTGAAAGGGGCAAAAATCCTTAAGTCAAGCTTTAAGGATGTGCAAGTGCATGAGATCAATCCAAATTTCTCAGTAGAAGCAACGCCCGCAGTGAAGCGCAATCTGGGCAAGTTGTTCAAGAACTTTGATGCAGCTGTTGCCACGATTGACGCAAAATTCAAACGGGAGCGTCACCGGGTACAAATCGGAGACGAACTCTCTCCTGGGATTGTGCAGTTGGCGAAAGTTGCTGTTGCTAAAAAACGCAAGATTCAGGTTGGGGATAAGATGGCAGGTCGGCATGGCAACAAAGGGGTTGTTGCACGCATAGTGCCAGTTGAAGACATGCCATTTCTTGCGGATGGTACGCCAGTTGACATCGTACTCAATCCCTTGGGTGTACCTTCCCGAATGAATCTGGGCCAGATCTACGAGACACTTCTTGGCTGGGCCGGCGCAATATTGGGTAAACGGTTTGCTACGCCAAGCTTCGATGGTCCGACCATGGAAGATCTAACCGAGGCCATGGCGGAGGCCGGATTACCGGTAGATGGCAGGACGCAACTGTACGACGGATTAACGGGAGAACCGTTTGACCAAAAGACTACGGTTGGACAAATTTACATGTTGAAGCTAAGTCACCTGGTTGACGATAAGATTCACGCCCGATCAATTGGACCTTACAGTCTAATCACCCAACAACCCCTGGGCGGTAAAGCGCAGTTCGGTGGGCAGAGGCTCGGTGAAATGGAAGTGTGGGCGATGTATGCCTACGGTGCTTCAAATGTGTTGAAAGAGATGCTCACTTTCAAAAGTGACGATGTGCAGGGGCGCTCCAAGACATACGAATGTATCGTCAAAGGGGAGAATATGCCAGCGGCCGGTACCCCAGAGAGTTTCAACGTACTTGTTCGAGAGCTTCAGGGACTCGGTTTAGAGGTAACGCTTGACTAGTTTCAGGCATCCCATTCAATTTTAATATCCAAAGGCTGACCTACTATGCCGTACGGGAACACCCCATCGCAGAGGAAAACGTTTTCGTCCATCACGATCAATCTCGCTTCACCCGAGGTGATTCTGGATAGAAGTCATGGAGAGGTACTAAAACCCGAAACTATTAACTATCGCAGCTTCAAGCCCGAGAAGGATGGGCTATTCTGCGAGAAAATCTTTGGCCCGGTTAAAGATTGGGAGTGCTACTGCAGTAAGTACAAGCGTATTCGCTATAAGGGGATCATCTGTGACCGGTGTGGGGTCGAGGTAACCAGAAAGAGTGTGCGTCGCGAACGCATGGGGCATATTGCTCTATCGGTGCCGGTCGTGCATATCTGGTATTTTCGTACGCTTCCGAATAAGATTGGTCATCTGCTCAATCTCCGCACTAAGAAGCTCGAAAAGGTTATCTATTATGAAGAATATGTAGTAGTCCAGGCTGGGTGCGCTGCCGAACATGGAATAGAAGATAACCAGCTCCTGAAAGAGGAAGACTACTACGATGTGCTCTACAAGATCAGGGACGATAATAACCGTTTATCTGACGATGATCCTGATAAGTTCATCGCGATGATTGGGGGTGAGGCGATTGAGTTTATGCTCAAACGCCTCCGATTGGAAGAACTCTCTCATGAGCTTCGTTTCCAAATAAAAACGGAGAGCAGCCAACAGCGTAAAGCGGACGCGATCAAGCGACTGACCGTTGTTGAGGCTTTCCGGGATGCGAACCGGCGTATGGAGAACCATCCAGAATGGATGGTATTGCGAGTGATTCCGGTAATACCGCCGGAATTGCGCCCGCTGGTTCCTCTTGAGGGGGGCAGGTTTGCTACGAGTGATCTCAATGATCTGTATCGTCGCGTGATTATCCGCAATAACCGACTCCAGCGCCTTATCGATATCAAAGCTCCAGAGGTCATACTGCGAAACGAGAAGCGTATGCTTCAAGAGGCAGTAGACAGTCTCTTTGATAATTCCCGCAAAGCCAACGCCGTGCGCAGTGATAATAATCGTGCGCTGAAGAGCCTGTCAGACATGCTCAAAGGCAAACAGGGGCGCTTCCGCCAGAACCTGCTGGGTAAACGCGTGGATTACTCGGGACGCTCGGTCATTGTTGTAGGCCCGGAATTGGATTTGCATCAATGCGGGCTACCGAAGGAGATGGCGGCGGAACTGTTCAAACCATTCGTAATTCGGAAGTTGATTGAACGGGGGGTGGTGAAGACGGTCAAGAGCGCCAAGAAAGTTGTAGATAAACGAACGGCGGAGGTTTGGGATATCCTGGAGAAAGTGATCCAAGGACGTCCAGTAATGCTGAACCGAGCTCCCACGCTTCACAGATTGGGTTTTCAGGCATTCCAGCCGATACTGACGGAAGGGAAGGCGATACAACTGCATCCACTCGTTTGTACAGCATTTAATGCTGACTTTGACGGAGATCAAATGGCAGTTCATGTCCCTCTCGGGCACGCTGCATGTATGGAAGCTATGATCTTGATGCTATCAAGCCATAACATCCTGTCGCCCGCTCATGGAGGTCCAATTACCGTACCGACGCAGGATATGGTACTCGGTCTCTACTACCTCACCAAATCACGCCCCGGATGCAAAGGAGAAGGGATGCGGTTTGCGTCTTTGGCTGAGGTTCGGCAAGCGTACGATCAGAAACAGGTAGATCTTCACGCCAAGATTAAAGTTCGTCTTGATACTGGTGAGATCATCGACACGACCGTTGGACGCGTACTGTTTAATGAAGTAGTCCCGAACGATCTACCGTATATCAATGATGTGCTTACCAAGAAAAACTTGCGGCGTATCATCGGCCAAGTACTGACTGCTACAGACTTTCCGCAGACGGCACGTTTCTTGGATGAAATTAAGCGGGCTGGTTTTGAGTGCGCCACAACGGCTGGACTAACATTCTCATTGGCGGATATAGTGGTTCCGGATGAAAAGCTGTCCTTTATTGATGCTGCCAAAAACAAAGTAGCTACGGCCCATGCTAATTATGAGGAGGGCTACATCACGGATAACGAGCGCCATAATCAGGTCATAGATATATGGACGCGAACGAACAATCGTGTATCAGAAGTTCTTTTTGAAACTCTGAAGGAACACGAAGAGGGCTTCAATGCCATTTACATGATGGCGGATTCCGGTGCTCGTGGTTCAAAGGAGCAGATTCGGCAGTTGGGAGGAATGCGAGGCCTGATGGCAAAGCCACAAAAAAGCCTCGTGGGATCCGCGGGAGAGATCATCGAGGATCCTATCGTGTCCAATTTTAAGGAAGGACTGTCCGTTCTGGAATACTTTATTTCAACGCATGGTGCACGCAAAGGCCTTGCGGACACGGCCCTCAAAACAGCTGATGCTGGATATCTCACGCGGCGCCTTGTGGATGTGGCTCAGGATGTGACGATCACGCAGTTCGACTGTGGTACACTGCGTGGAATCGGTATCACCTCCCTCAAGGATAATGAGGTTGTAGTAGAGCCACTTGCAGACAGAATTCTTGGACGCGTTTCGCTGCACGATGTACGTGATCCGCTTACTGACGAGTTGATCGTTGCAGCAAATGAACTTATCGACGAAAGCAAATCCAAGCATATAGCGGAAACCAGCATTGAGCGGGTAGAAATCCGTTCAGTTTTGACTTGCGAATCCAAACGTGGGGCCTGTTCACTATGTTATGGACGTAACCTGGGTACGGGGCGCTTGGTTGAATCCGGGGAAGCGGTGGGCGTCATTGCAGCCCAATCAATCGGTGAACCGGGTACACAGCTGACGCTTCGGACCTTCCACGTTGGTGGTACGGCTAGTCGTATTGAGGCGGAGAGCACGATCAAAAGCAAGTTTGGGGGGCGGGTTGTTTACGAAAACCTCCGTACCGTTTCGTTCGAAGGGACGAAAGGTCCCATGGAGATTGTTCTTACTCGACAGGGGGGGATCCGAATAGTTGATGACGAAAATCGACAGTTATTCTCATCGATCATTCCGTTTGGTGCTGAGGTGCTTGTAGCGGAAGGAGCTATGATTGAGAAGGAAGCGATTCTTGCCAGTTGGGATCCATACAACAGCGTAATCTTGTCCGAGGTATCGGGGTCGGTCGTGTTTCACGACATTATTGAAGGAACTACATTAAGGGAGGAGTCGGACAAGCTCATTGGTCATAAGGAAAAGGTTGTTATTGAAACGCGAGAGCGTTCATTAACCCCGGCAATTCGCATTTCTATGGCGGATGGCGGGCAACGGGAATACCCACTGCCTGTACGTGCCCGACTGCAGGTCAACGAGGGAGATATTGTGCAAGCCGGTCAGGTGTTGGCAAAGATTCCTCGACAGTCGGCCAGGACCCGTGATATTACGGGCGGTTTGCCGCGCGTGACGGAACTCTTTGAAGCCCGGACTCCAACGGATGCAGCCATCGTGAGTGAGATTGACGGTCTGGTAAGCTTTGGCGGTAGAAAGCGTGGTGCGCAGGAAGTTATTGTTACTAGTCGCGACGGAATTGATGTGCATACCTACCTTGTTTCTTTACAGAAGCACATCTTGGTACATGAAAACGATTTTGTTCGTGCGGGGGATGCGCTTTCGGACGGACAGATATCGCCGCGCGATATCCTTCGGATTAAAGGTGCACGAGCGGTCCAGGAGTATCTCGTGAATGAGATTCAGGAGGTCTATAGACTACAGGGCGTAGCGATTAATGATAAGCATATTGAGGTTATGGTGCGCCAGATGATGCAGAAGGTGTACATCACCGATCCTGGGGATACTTCACTCCTGGAGGCAGAGGCGATTGCCCGTTTTCAGATTGAGGAGCTCAATGATGCCTTGTATGACAAGTTCATCGTAACTGACGCTGGTGACTCTGATTTACGGATTGGCACTCTGATTGACAGGCGTCAATTGCGTGAAGTGAATTCAGAAATGAGACGGCGTGACTTACAGAGTGTTACGGTGCGCGAGGCGCAACTTGCAGTGGGTGAACCCATGCTTTTAGGAATTACTCGGGCAGCACTTGCCACTGATTCCTTTGTATCGGCTGCGTCATTCCAGGATACCACCAAGGTGTTGACTGAAGCAGCGATCGGGGCCAAGGTTGATCCACTCTATGGACTCAAAGAGAATGTTATTGTCGGTCACCTAATTCCTGCCGGTACGGGGCAACCGCGCTTCCGTGACATTGTTGTAGGCTCCAAGTCAGAACTGGAAGAGCTACAGGCTGCGATTAACGCTGAACTCGGGCAGACAATTGCCGGGATTGGAGTACCAACAAGTGAGCCACCAATAAAGAGGGCCAAGCCGGTACTCGAGCTGGAATAGCTGCGGATGTAAGTTTCAGTGCACTGGAAGTCGCCTGGTATCAGATGGAACCATGGCGATTTGAAGTGGACTTTCTCACCTCTAGGGTGATTATATCTGTACCGTGGTAGCGCTCATGTTGGACAGAAGTGGTCAGGTGCTTGAGCATCCGGAGTGAGACTTCTCTCTCCAAGTCCGGTCCCGAAAAGTCCGATCCCATAAGTGCAATCCGGTCTTGGAGATTCTCCTTGGAGTCGGCAGCTATGAACTCTAGGACAGCTTGCTCCGATTCCGCTTTGATCATTAGTTGCAGGAGTCCTTTTTCTTCGGCCGTTTCTACTTGATTGCAAAGAATCAGTAACGCCTCTTCGGCAGCCCCCTCAACTTGTATAGTGAAATCATCGGACCAGGAGTGGGTCGTGGAAAATTTTTTCACAAAGGAATTTATCTCTGGGAGAGAACCAATGTCCAAGTCCACCACCATGCGTTTCCGGGTCTTAAAGGCAAACTCGGACACAAGGGTTAACAGAATGGCAACCAATCCACCCCCAACCATTCCGTTTTCGAAAGTTCCCGCCGCGATACTGCTCACGAATTCTGGATAAATTGCACCACTTTGAAGTCCTGATCCAATCCAGAAAGAAATCCCACAGATTAAACCATTTCGGTAATCAATCCCAGATTGGACTACGATTTTCATCCCCAGCATAAATAGCATAGCAATCAGAACCATGATAAACGCCCCTACAACGGGCGCAGGGATCGCAAGAACGAGAGCTAGGAATTTTGGGATCAGGGCCAGAAACAAAAATATGATCCCGAGCGCAACGCCGACAACTCTGGATGCCACGCCGGTGAGCTCAACCATAGAAACCGAACTGGAGTAGGTTGTATTTGGGATGGTTCCAACCAGTCCAGAGAGAAGGTTACCCACGCCATCTGCCGAAAGCGCCCCTTGAACTGTACGGTGATCGGAGGCGCGAGGAGTCCGCCAGGAGATTTGCTGTATAGCAATCGAATCCCCAACGGTCTCAATGGCTCCAATCATGGTAACGAAGATGAAGGCGGGCAAGAGAGCCCAGAAAACGGGGCCAAATGATAGATCTATGCCCGGCCAACCCGTGGTAGGAAAGCCAACCCAATTGGCGTCGGCAACAGACTGTGTATCGTACATACCAAAAAACAGAGCAACGACAGTTCCAGCAGCTACGCCGATCATCGGTGCCCATAACCGGATAATTCCCCGTGCCTTCATGGCTAACAGTAGCGTAATCACAAGAACAGTGCCCGCACTTAGTACAAATCCTGTTGGGTCCGCGTCTGTAGAGGAAGCTCCTGGGTCAGTTACCGGTTCCATCATATCAAACAGGATAGGCATTACCGTTACCGCGATGAGCATAATCACCGTACCGGTGACTGTAGGAGTAAGTACGCGTCTGAATCGGGCAAGCTTGGCAGCGAAAAGGAGCTGCATGAGTGCCGATACGATGATCAAGGTTGCCATAGTAGCAGGACCACCCTTGACGAGTGCTCCAATACAAACTCCGATAAAAGCACCAGAGGTGCCCATTAGCAGAATGTACCCTGCACCAACCCTGAATTTTCCCAGGGCCTGAAGGATGGTCGAGATGCCACAGACGACCACCGCAGCAAAGACAGCCCAAGCCAAGTATTCATTAGCCCCGTCCCCCAGAGCTGAACGGATAATGATGGCAGGCGTGAGAACAACTCCGCCGATACTGAGAAGCGCCAATTGCAACCCCATGCCGATGGTCAGAGGCAGGGGTGGCTTTTCGCTGGGGTCGAATCGAATATCCGTATTGGTAGTAACGTCGGCCATTTTTAAAGGTGTACTGTTAGCGTGGCTAGGCTAGTTCAAGTCTTCAAATGTCTCGTTAACAATTGGGTAGTGATGCCACCCTTTAAAATCAAAATGCCACCATTCCGCCTCATAAACTGTGAATCCCGCTTCCTCCATTACATCACGGAGAAGTTCTCGATGGTAGCGGGCCTCGCTGCTTCCACCGGGATAATCAGAGTATGCACGAGGAGTGAATTCATCGTATCCACTGACACTGGCTGCAATCTTTCCCGAAGATAAGTAATAGAGCCCAATGTCTACCGCGCAGCCGCGGTTATGGCGTGACCCGTTGGCAGGGTTGGCTACAAAATGTCGCAAATCGTCAGGAGTGGCATCGTAAAACATTTTGGTAACATACCACGGACGATATCCATCGTAGACGACCAGACCATAGCCGTACTGTTTCAGGGATTGATGGGCCGAAAGCAAGGCCTCTGCTGCCGGGCGCTGCAGGAACGCCCGCGCTTGCGTATAGAAGACCTCGTCCATGAAATTATCACGCGTTGCGTAGCGTATATCAAGTTTGATCGTTTCGTCGAGTGAGGTCAGTTCGACCAGATCTATATCTCTAAACACCCCTTCTTCGTCTGGAGGAGTTGCTTCCATTGCTATGCGCCGCAGCGAATCCATAGGTGCGCGAGGTACAATCTTGAATACTGCACCATCCTCTGGTTCAATATTGCGACGTTTGAAAACGATACCCTCAAGGTTCGCCTCAACTGCACGACCGTTGTCGTCACGAGCAAATTTGAGGGTTTCTTCCGCGTACAGGCTGTAGTAGGGAAAGCGGTAGAGATCGTCGGCGATTTTTTCCAATGGATATTCAAAGAACCATTCAATGAGGGCGTGTAATTGACCTTCGGATTCATAGATGTACAAGACATTGTGGTCCCATCCGTATTCTCCGATCAATCCTTGTTGTTCGACTGATGGACGGGCCGAGTGATGAGCTGGACGACGGCCGAAACGGCCGTCAACAGATATCATTGTATCGTTCGATACGCTGAAGTAGTCCCCGTGTCCCAGTCTTCCGTCCGTCACAAAAACGTTGTTCTCCTCTCTCACAGCCACTCTTACGGGCTCCTTCTCCATCCAGAGTTTTCCATTTCTTTCAGTTAGTACGATATCGTCGCCATACGCACCATCAACAGCCCTTGCCGTTACGGAATCTACGAGTGCGTATGTAGGTCTGGTTGGCAATGGAGTGCCATTCTTGGATGCTAGAACAAGATCTAATGCGTATGCTGCAATGCGGTCAACCACCGAATTGACTGCATCAAGGTTTGCGACAACAGCTACCCCTATTTCCTGACCTGGCAAGGCATAAACACGTGTGCTGTATCCATAGATCATACCTGCGTGGCCTATGCGTAATTGACCATAGTGGTCAGAGACATGAAATCCTATTCCAAATCCACTTGAATCGTCTGAGAACTGCACAGTCCACATTTCCCGGAGTGACTGTGCGCTGAGGAGATCAGGACGCTCATCACGTTCAATGGCGAACAGTGTATGAATGAATTTTCCAAGGTCTTCTGTAGTCGTATACAGATTGCCTGCCGGTCCGATACCGAGTTCAAATACAGGTGCTTCGGTGAGTTCGGTAGTATCGTAGCGCCACATGAAGCCCATCCCCAGATTATTTCGTAAATCTTCACGTGGGGCGAAGCTGGTATTTTTGAGCCCCATCGGATTAATCAACTGGCTCTGAACAAATTCATTGAAAGGCATGCCAGCCGCCTGGCTCAGTATATGGCCTGCCAGACTCACAGCAGCATTGGAGTACTTAGTTCTCTTTGTCGGCTCGCTGATCAGCCGTGTATTGTTCAGGCTCTCTACAGTTTTGGACAGGGTAGGGGATGTATCGTCGAAATAATGTCCCACTGGGGGTTCACGAACCAGCCCGGACCTGTGGCTGAGCAGTTGCCGGAGTGTAATGGGGGTGTCATATGGTTTATCCGGGGCAAAATCGGGTACCCACGAAGTAACAGGTTCGTCAAGACTTAAGAGACTGTCCTCGACCATCTGCATCACTGCGAGTGCGGTAAAAAGTTTGGAAACAGAGGCTACACGATATACAGTTTGAGAGGTAGTAGGTACCTCGGGTGAAGCCTCTCCATATCCTTTTGACCAAGCAACCTGATCCCCGTCAACTACCGTGATTGAGAGGGCAGGAATCTCCTTTGCAGTCAGTTCAGAGGAGATGAACGCATCGATGTGAGTTTCCCATGAAGGCGTTGTCAGGTTGGAGCAGGCAACCAGCAGGCAAAGCCCGAGTGCAATCAAGTATCGCATTCGAATTTTCGGTGTGCAGAAATTTAGGGAAAAGTTTAATCGTTTTGAGCGTAAGTGAATACCGCTGGGATTTAAGTATGGTCTTATTATTACGAGGGGTATGCAATCATAATACTGGAGGTTTCGAGATTGTGGTTCTGCGGCGGCTCTTATTTCGAAGTCAATGCAATGCAGTTTCAACCTGGATACGGGAATGGACTCTTCGAATTGAAGCGTTCTAGTAGAATTCGAGGGAGACGCATGTCAAGAAGTTTCACCGCGCATGTAAGTGAGGCGTGCAGCAGTGATGCTTTGATCTATTCGGATTGTGGCAATGTCCTCTCAGGATATGATCGTCGCTAGTGGGAATGGGGCCGTCTGAATATGTGCCCATATCCCACCACGGTAGTGGGGATCTATCCCGGGTACAATGCCCGGGTTGGGAGTGAAATGGTAGCCCTCCGGCTAAATGAAAACGATTTGACTTGAGCTAAATTGTCGGCCGACAGACCTGTATATTCGTTGTATTCGTAAAGCGGTGTAGCCTGATTTCTTTGGCGTTTTTGATGTAATGGTTCTGCGAAGCTTGCACATATATCCGATAAAGTCAACGCATCGTGTTGCCCAGGTCCGTGCCACAGTAAATCCTTGGGGACTTTCCGGAGACCGTCGCTGGATGATTGTTGATGAGCACGCGCGATTCCTGACACAACGCGAATTACCGCGTATGGCTTTGATTCAGGCGGTGCCGTATGATGGTAGCAGTTTACTTCTGACGGCAAGTGGTCATCGATATCAAACGGTTTCTCTTACCGGAGAAAGGACAGATATCATAAAGGTTTTGGTGTGGAAGGATTTAGTACCGGCACAGAAGGCGCCCGAAGAAGCAAGTATTTGGCTCAGTACCTTTTTGGGCCGCCGCGTTAATTTGGTTTACATGTACGACCCCACCCTGAGACAGACGAGTACCGAGTATACCAAACCAGGGACTACAGTCTCATTTGCCGATGGTTATCCACTGCTTTGTACGACAGAAGCTTCGCTTACCATGCTGAACGAGAAGCTGCCGACCCCCATTCCTATGGAACGGTTTCGCCCCAACGTAGTGGTATCCGGCGGTACTCCATTTGAAGAGGATGCTTGGCAACGAATACGAATAGGGGAGGTTATCTTTACGGTGGTCAAACCGTGCACCCGATGCACTATCACAACGGTGGATCAGGAAACAGCTTCTCGGGGAAAAGAGCCCTTACGTACGCTGAGTAGTTTTCGGAAAAGGGGTAGTAATGTTTACTTTGGAGAAAACCTAGTGCCCGAAAATACCGGTATCATACAAACAGGTGATGTCGTAGAAGTTCTGGAATTCGATTCTTAGTCTCGAATGAGAGATCTTTCATTGTTGTGATGAGTTCTTTGCTTCGGTGTGATTCTTGCTCGGGGCTTGTTATTTTTGTGACCGGGTACAGACGATTCCACGATGTGTTCTTGCCAAGGCTCATCATGCGTGTAATATGAGGCTGCATGTTCTTGTCCTGAATTTTGATTACAGTGCGCTTACGGTCTGTACTGCACGTCGTGCAGTTGTACTTATGCATTTAGATAAGGCAGACCTGGTAGAATGTGTTCCCGGTCGGTTTTTTCGATCCCCCTCAACCAAGTTTCCCTATCCGAGCATTGTGCGACTACGGGGTTATGTGCGAGTGCCTTACAGAAATATCATGTTGTCAAGGAAAAATATACTTCGTCGGGATAGGCACAGGTGCCAGTATTGCAATTGCAGGGAGTCATTGACTGTTGACCACGTATTGCCGAAGTCACGGGGAGGAAGGGACCACTGGACTAATTTGGTCGCCGCATGCATTGCCTGCAACAATCGAAAGGGCAACCGCACACCTGAAGAGGCAAGAATGCCACTTCGTCGAAAACCTTTCAGACCAAGCCACGTCATGTTTATTCGTGATTATGTAGGTGCGGTTGAAGACACATGGAAGCCATATCTGTTTCTGAGCTAGCGGTAGCACCTTCTCAATGGTGAGGCTCGTTGCAAGGCTGTTCTGGGCAATACCGGTAGTACTGAGTGGCCTCGCTGCTAACCAGGGGCTGGTTGCTTGGCAGCTGAAAACAACATTCGAGCAAGGTATCTCTGCCGTAGCTGAGGTAGGAGGATTTGACACGACTAACCGCGCAGATGTAACCTACGGGTACATAGACCTTAGTGTAACCTTGCCAGATGGTCAAAATATTCGCCGTGAAAAGATGTCTCTCCCGCAGTCACTGTGGTCTCGTGTAAAAGACCAGGACTCACTTCAGGTGCACGTGCGACCGGGTAAACCACAGGAAATTGTGATTGACCGACTGATGCCAGCTCACTGGTTAATTGCAGCTTCCCAGATGGGGATCAGCTTTCTGGGGGCTATCCTGTCTGCCGTGCTGGCTTATTTCTGGAACAGATCATTTTCGAGACGGCGCCGCTAGAAACTAGCGGACGATCGGGCCACTGGGAGTTCGGGGCTCATCGGGGTACAAGTGTCCAACCCATTCATCATATCCATTGAATATTTGGGTTCTAATTCGCCGTTCGACACCCTCGCTGGGCAAGAATTTTTCCGATGCCTGCGTCCAGCGCGGGTGGGGGATGTTAGGGTTCACATTGGACAGAAAGCCATACTCTCTGGGTTGCAATTCATTCCAGAAAGTACCGGGCTGCCTCCGCGTGAACTCAATACGTGTGACGGCCTTGGGTCCCTTATAGCCGTATTTCCAAGGCAGCACTAGTCTTAAAGGTGAACCGTTCTGTTTTGGCAGAGGCTCGCCGTACATACCGACAGCAACAAAAGCCAATTCGTTCATAGCTTCGTCCATCCGTAATGCCTCAAAGTAGGGCCAGGGGTACCAAGTTGCCCGCTTTTGTCCAGGCAGTTGGTCGGGCCGTGAGACACATGTAAATTTTACGTATGCAGCTGATGACTTTGGCTCGCATCTTTCAATCAGCTTTCCAAGTGGAAATCCTGTCCAGGGGATGGTCATGGACCATGCCTCCACACATCTAAAACGACAAACGCGTTCCTCCAGGGGCATTGATTTTATAAGTTCCTCGAGATCCCAGGTCTGTCTCTTTGCAACTTGCCCACGCACTTCCAGCGTCCATGGGAAAGGTATATAGTCATCAACCAGCGGCCAGACATTCTTCAGATCACCCTGATTAATAAACTCGTAGAAGTTGTTGTACGAGGACGCAACAAGGCGTTCGGTAATTTCCCTTTCGGGTACCTGGTAGGCTTCGTTGCGTGGGGCGGGAAAGCCATCACGTGGCGCGTTTTTTGGGATCTTGTCCAAAGGGCCATCCACCATACCCCTGCTTTCCGCGGAGCATCCTCCCATAGTAGCAAACCCTATGGATCCCAGGCCAAGAGCTTGAATAAACTTGCGCCTGTTTGTGTAAGCAGCCTTGGTTGTGCACGCACTTTCGGGAAGCGCCCAGTCTGGTCGGAAAATTACGTTTGCCATTTTCTAGAAACTCTTAAATTTGAACTTGAACCAAGTTCACTATGAACAGAAGTGAAAGATCCAAAAGCATTTAACTTTGACGGCGATTACGGCGAGGAGTATAAAGAACTTGCCAGCCGTGTAATCCCCGGGTATAACGAATATTTTGTAGCCACGCTTGCACTGCTGCAGGAAAGATTGAAGAAAGATGCCAGACTTCTGATTGTAGGCTGCGGTACAGGCCGTGAATTGGAAGTCTTTGCTCCGTCAGCTAGAGACTGGAGGTTTGATTGTGTTGACCCCTCCAGATCCATGATAGAGTATTCTCAAAAGGTAGCCCAGCGTCTGGGAGCGCGCTCACGTGTAAAGTTTCATAATTGTTACACGCATGAACTTGAGCTTGATCACCGGTTTGATGCGGCCACGGTCATTAATGTAATGCATTTTCTTCTGGATAATGGACCCAAGGACACACTCATTCAGAGTGTTGTTCAGCGGGTCAAACCCGGGGGGACGATTATGCTGTTTGATTTGCATGGTGATCCCTCCGAGGCTTATTTCAAGCTTTTTTATAGCGCGTGGATCCGTTACATGGACCTTCGTGGTTACACGGGAAAGAAGAAGGATCGTTTGCTCAAAAGGCTTAAAGCCGGAATCGCCTATGTCGGTGAGGACCGGATTATGGAGATATGTCAAACTGCCGGCCTGAAGCTTATTCGCCCATACTGGGGGGGACTGCTCTACACCGGATGGATGTTTGAGCGTCTGTAATTTTGCTGCAATTATTTGGCTCTGCAGAAAAAACTTATGATGGCAGCTGCACAGTAACCAAGGACCCTACGTCAAAATAATCTGTCAACAACGCAGCATCCTGCCTCCGACTCATCTTCCGCTCCCAGAAATGTGTGGAGGGTATGGCCGGTATGTGCCGATCAAGTTTCGGGGTAGATCCAGGGCTCACGATATGGACGACGCATCAAGGCTTGAGCAGCAGGGTCACCAATTATAGTGTCCTGGTTGCTGTCCCACTGGATCGATCGTCCAATCTTTAGCGAGAGCATGGCCGCGAGGCACATATTCGTTGCCCTGTACCCATACTCAATATCGCAGGCGGGTAGGCTGGAGCTCTCAATTGAATGGATGAAATCATCCCAGAGGGCCCGGATATTCTGACTATCTGGTTGGTCCAATTGTGGCTCTTCATGAGTGACAAGCTCACGATCATCGCTCGGATAAAATGTCCAGCCGTCGAGCCAGCCCAGGTGCAGGGTGCCCTTGGTGCCGTAGAAGTAGCAACCAATGTTGGATTTCTCAGCATTATTTCCTCCATAGAGGCGATGCTCCCAGGTGGCGGTATATTTTTCGAACGCGAACGTAGCTACTTGTGTATCGGGAGCATCACTGGAATCTTTACGGATATGTCGCCCGCCAACAGATGAAATTGTGTGAGGAAACGGCTCTTCATCCATAAACCAGAGGATCTGATCAAGCCAATGGATTCCCCAGTCCCCAAGCTGACCATTGGCAAAATCCAGGTATTGCCTGAAACCGCGTGGATGAATTGATGGATTGAAAGGGCGATAGGGTGCTGGACCAACCCAACGGTCCCAGTCGAGGCCTTCTGGTATCTCGCTGTCAGGTGTGATCTGTCCAGGTCCTCCACCGTAGTGTACGAAGGCACGCACACTGCCTATATCTCCAACCCTTCCCGATTTAAAGAAGTCACGGGCGGACAGATTGTGCGGAGAGACACGGCGATGCGTTCCAACCTGCACGATTCGATTTGACTGTCGCGCCGCCTGGAGCATTGCTTTTCCTTCATCGATGGTATGGCTAATTGGTTTTTCGAGATATACATGGGCCCCTGTTTTGAGAGCTGCGATAGTCGGCAGTGCGTGCCAGTGATCTGGAGTAGCAACAACTGCAATGTCGCAAGCCTCACGCGAAAGGGCTTCCTCGTATTCCTTGTATATCTGCGGCCGGGTCCCCGTAAGTGCCTCCACTTCCCCTGCTGCACCTTCCAGATGCGTGGTATCTACGTCGCAGAGGGCAACGGGATCAATCGTGCCCGAGGCAAGAGCAGTGCGCAGGATGTTCATCCCCCACCAACCGGAACCTATTAATACAGTTCGATACCGCTGAGTTCGTGGGACTGTACGTATGAAGGGACCAATGGCAGCAGCAAGTACAGCTTTACGCACAAAATCTCGCCGGTCCATTATTGTGCTTCCTTGTCCCAGTCTTGGACACTTGAAATATTTGGCACACCATAATGCTCACCGTTCCAACCTTCAAAACCATCCATTTTGAAGGTCCAGAAACCCGTGGTCATATCGCTAACCGCGATAAGCCCATCTTCGTTACGAACATCAACACCAAACGCGCCATTTATCACCGAAATCCATTCGTGGGTGGGTGGCCCGTGGTATGTGTCAAAGTAGCCTACTGTTTGCGGGTTGAGTGGGTCTTCAAGGCTAAAAATCTGAAGTCCGTCCAAGTACCCAGAAACAAAAACGTATGGCCAACGCACCTCGTGGTTATGCACAAGATTACGCCAATCTGCGGTCCATGCTGATATGGGTTCGCGAATATTTGTTCGCTCTCCATCCAAAGCAGGTTTTAGGTCGAAAATGCGCAGAGGCGCATACTGGTACTCGGCTTCTGCAACGGCATAGCGGCCGTCGGGGCTTGGTGTGAAGGTATGCCCCCAATCAACTCCTGAGACGTTCGTCAGCGTAACCCTCAATTCCGGGTTGTCAAGGTCAGATATATCCCACACATAGTATCCTCCTGTTCCACCGCCGTAGAATCGATCCTCGCCGGTTTCTGGATGAAAAGCAGCATAAAGGTCGTGGTAAGACGTATAACGACTGTCTCTTCCCGGAACCTCCGGTAGCGGTATATGGGCAATGAGTGCATCTTTTACGTTTCCGTCAACGATTTCTACAAGATCATAAACGTGTGCTTTTCCGGTTCGGACTGTAGTGAGTAGTAAAGGGTGTCCATTGGAATGGCGATAAATGAAGATATTGTGAAACCCTCCCGGGAATTCGGGAATGTGGATACGAGCGATCTCTCTCACGGAATTGGGATCGGGAAGTCCAGTTACATCAAACACTACCGCACCAAGGTCAGATTGAGGTCCCTGAGCAAATTCAAATGACTGGACAACGTAATACTTATTGTCCCACTTGAAGTACTTCACGTCCATGCCTCCCCGATTCATTAGCAGATCTTGATCCTCAAGACGCCAACGCAGCAGTACTTTCGGAGCTGAAGGGTTACTGAGGTCAATAATATCCATTCCTTTTGGACCGTCCTCGAGGATAGATGCCCGTCCCACATAAGCATATGGGCGGTTCAGTTCCTGCTCGAGTTCCATATCAGTAACGGTCATTCGACCTCCCAAAGGTTGATGTCCTAGTACAGTGATATTTTCTGAACCAGGGTTTTCGGGGGTCCACTGCGCTTGGGTATCTGGAATGGACGCAAGGCAGGCCAAGGCTAACAGGGTATAGGTTATGCGCATTTTAAACTCAGGTAAGACGATAGATGAGTTGACAAGATACAGCATAGATAGCAATGTGATTATTACTCACATAAAGAACTCTAGTACACCTCCGAATTGGCGATTTTGGGTTTTGTGGGGCGTACAGTTTGCTCTTTCGCTCAGCGTATCCAGTTTTTGCGTTAGCTTATCTCGTGAAGAGGGTCGGAAGTTCACATGGCATCATTTCCCGCTGATAGTTTTGTTAGAGTCCCATAGGGATAGAGCGGAGCCAATTTTTCTGGTGGAGTACCCATGTGGTATTGCAGCCACAGCCTAAGATTGTGGCACTGCTGCCTTAAATGTCCATACTGTTCAAATCTCCGATAGGCAGTTGTTACCGACATTTGAACATAGTGAAAACTTTTTCGGCGGTGCAGTTGCTTTACAAGCTGGAGGTCTTCGAAGATCGGAACTTCTGGGAAACCGCCCAATGTTTCAAAAACATCTCGTCGGATAAAAATTCCGCGGTCTCCAAAACAGAGCCTATGCCATGGCAACCGTGCACATGCGGCATAAATGCTGGGCCAGAACCCTGTCGGATCAAACTTCAGAGCAAATATGCCAGCTTCCAGTGACCCCTGATCAAAAAGAAGTCTCAAGTGATCAAGTGCTCCTGACGGTAGGCGTGAATCAGCGTGGAGAAAAACGAGCAGTTCGCCCTCTGCCATATGTGCTCCTGCATTCATTTGATGCGCGCGACCCCGGGCAACCCGAATAACCTTTGCACAAGACGAGGCAATCTGGCAGGTCTCATCCGTCGAAGCTCCATCTGCGACAATGATCTCCCAGGGTGGAGATTGTGCTCTAACAGAGTCAAGAGCGGCCTCGATATAGGCTCCCTCGTTATAGGTCGGAATTACGACGGAGCAGATCAATGCAGTTCAGGAGTGATTACTGTTTATCGGTCAGTGCCACCAGCCCAGGAAGTGCCTTGCCCTCCAGAAAGTCGAGCATTGCACCACCTCCGGTTGACACATGTGTCACGTGGCTATCCATACCCGTCCGTTTAATGGCAGCCACAGAATCACCACCCCCTACGATGGTTACTGCGCCTTGATCGGTCGACTTAGCTACGGCATGCGCCATCGCATTTGTCCCTGATGCAAAGGCTGTAACTTCAAAAACGCCCATGGGGCCATTCCAAACACAGGTTCCAGCCTGTAGTACCTTCTCGGTATATTGTGCAATAGTTTCGGGGCCGATATCCAATCCCATGAAATCGTTTTCAATGGAGCCGGACAGGACCCGACGTTCTTCCGGTTTATCTATAGCCGTACTGACAACATGATCACTGGGCAGGAGGAGCTTCCCCGCGGCTTTATCGAGTATTTCTCGGGCATCGTCCAGACGATCTTCCTCCACGAGTGAGCTCCCCACAGAAATGCCCTTAGCTTTCAGGAATGTATAGGCCATCGCTCCACCGATCAGGATATGATCCGCGATGTCAGTTAGGTTGGTTATGACGCCCATCTTATCGGAGACTTTTGCTCCTCCCAATAGGGCAACAGTGGGCGGATGGGGAGACTCAAGTACACTGCCCAGCTGAACTAACTCTCTTTCCAATAGGAATCCCGCAGCGGCGAGTGAAGCGTGCTTCGCAACTCCCACGTTTGAAGCATGTGCCCGGTGAGCGGTTCCAAATGCATCGTTGACAAACACGTCTCCAAGCTTTGCAAGGTCTGCAGCAAAGTCTGGGTCGTTTGTTGTTTCACCAGGAAAGTAGCGTGTGTTTTCGAGAAGAATAACACTACCATAAGGCATGGTCTGGATAGTTTTCTCCACGATGTTTCCGATCGTCTCACTGGAGAATCTAGGCATCGTACCCAATAGGTCACCCAAGCGATCTGCAACAGGGGCCAGGCTGAATCGTGGGTCGGGTTTTCCCTTTGGGCGCCCTAAATGGCTCATTAGGACTGCTTTTCCATTGGCCTCTCTGATAGCCTCGATAGTGGGCAGAGCAGCACGAATACGTGTATCGTCAGCGACCTCGTAACGACCGGACTCGTCCCCCTCTCGTAGGGGAACATTAAAGTCTACCCGCACAAGAACGCACTTTCCCCCTAAATCTAGGTCCTTCAGTGTCAGTTTCTCCATTGCGGGCCTGTAATTCAACCAGCTTTCTGAATCAGCAGGGCGGCAACGTCCGCCGCACGGTTTGCATATCCCCACTCATTGTCATACCAGCCCAGAACCTTTACGGTATTACCTTGGACCATGGTTGCCAAACTATCGAAAATCACCGAGTGGGGATTATGAACGATATCAATAGAGACAATTGGATCAGTACAGAAATCCACAATACCCTTTAGGGCTCCAGTGGCGGCAGCCTCAAAAGCCGCGTTAACGTCTGCTTTACTTGGCGTCGCATTCACTTGAACCGTGAGATCTGTCAGCGAGCCATCAGGGATCGGTACCCGCAAGGCCATCCCATCAAGCTTACCCTGCATTTGAGGCAGGACCAGTCCGACAGCTTTGGCGGCTCCGGTAGTCGTTGGTACGATTGAACAAGCAGCAGCGCGTGCACGTCTCAGATCCTTGTGTGGCGCATCCTGTATGCGTTGACCGCTTGTATAAGCATGTACGGTCGTCATCAAACCGCTCTGAATTCCAAATGCCTCGTCGATGGTTTTGATCATCGGAGCGATGCAGTTGGTGGTACAGCTCGCATTCGATATGATTTCTTCGTTACCTGTGAGAACGTCGTCATTCACCCCCAACACCACCGTAGCATCAACTTGGTCACTGGCTGGGGCAGAGATCACTACTTTTCGTGCACCTGCTGCGATATGCTTGCCTGCACCCGCGCGACTGCGAAAGAAACCGGTGGATTCAACTACGATATCACAACCGAGAGCTCTCCATGGCAAATTGGACGGATCTCGTTCACTTAGCACGGGGATCACATGGCGATCAATACATAGATTGTCACCATCTATTGACACGCTGCCAGGCCAAGTACCGTGTACCGAATCGTATTTGAACAGATGAGCAAGCGTAGTGGCATCTGTTAGGTCATTGACCGCAACAACGTCGAAGATATTGTCACCACGTTCCAGAATCGAACGTAGTACCAAACGGCCTATGCGACCAAATCCGTTAATTGCGAGTTTGTACGCCATTCTTATGTTTAATCATAGTTTGTTGAATGTGGTTAACCGGTCGATGTCATGCGTTTCGACCTCGCGATCTCGAAGTTAAATCCAATATTGGGAGTAATAGGCCCAAAATTGAGCATTCTTCAAAGAAGGCGGTAAAACGAACGAATAGGGAAAATGATTACATGGTGAGTGGATTATACTCGCTGTGACAGGACCGAATTGAATCAGATTAAAGAAAATGGCAAAGTTTAAGGCCCCAAAGGGGGTTTTGGGGCGGAGTAGTCAGCAGGCTGAGTTAAGTGGGCGCTGGTATACGCCCCTGTTGGCCATGTACTACGGAAACAGGCGTATCCTTACCGGAGCAGCCGTTGGAGTAATCGTAATAATCGCGGCGATTCTGGGGTATAGCTATATCCAAGGGGCACGTGACAATCAGGCCCAGGAACTATTGGGCGCAATTGTCCTTGAGTATGAACGGGGCGATCATCGTGTTGCGCTGGACGGTACTGGAGAGACACTTGGGTTGTTGGACATTATTGATCAATATGGTAGCACGCCTGCCGGTAATACTGCCCGCTTTTATGCCGGCAATGCTCATTTTGAGTTGGAAGAGTATGATGACGCGCTGGAACAGTTTGAGCAATTCGATGCAAGCAACGATTTCATAGGCGCAAGTGCTACTGCTGGTCGCGCTGCGATTCACGAACTTCTGGAAGACTTTTCCCGAGCGGCTGCTCTGTTTGAGCGTGCGGCAGATATGGATGACAACTCCTTGCGCTCGCCCCATTACTTGCATTCAGCAGCGCGAGCATATGTGTCGGCCGGTGAGTTTTCTGCTGCTGAAGAGATTCTTATTGAGGCGAAGGAGCGGTATCCAGAAGCCACTTTGGCAGACGAGTTTGATTTTATGTTGGGCTTCGCACGTGCTCGCAATAAATAATCGGGTATGTCTGTTCCCCGTGTACTGATCGTTGACGACGAGGAAAGCATTCGGCGAACGCTTCGGGAAATCCTCGAGTACGAAGATGTCGAAGTTGATGAGGCATCTGATGGAGATGCCGCACTAGCAAAGCTTAGAGAGCGCACCTTTGATGCGGTGCTTCTGGACATTAAGATGCCTAAACGAGATGGTATCGAAGTCCTGGATACCTGTCTAGAGGTATGGCCGGAGTTGCCAGTCATTATGATCAGTGGACACGCAGATATTAAAACTGCCGTGGAAGCAACGCAAAAGGGGGCGTTTCATTTTATTGAGAAACCACCAGATCTGCAGCATCTGCTAGTTACGCTTCGCTCCTCACTTGAAAAAGGGAAGCTGGTAACCGAGAATCGGCGACTGCGTCAAACCCTGATACAGCAGCAGGGAGGCACGCTTACGCCAATGCTCGGCAAGAGTAATGCGATTCGATCAACCAAAGACCTCATCGCGCGTGTCGCCCCTACAGAAGCACGTGTATTGATTACTGGAGAGCCCGGTACAGGTAAGGAGCTGGCTGCACGCTGGTTGCATCATCAGAGCCCACGTCGGGAGGGACCAATGGTAGCAGTAAACTGTGCTGCAATTCCGGCGGAACTGATTGAGAGTGAATTATTCGGTCACGAAAAAGGCTCCTTTACCGGAGCAAATCGGCAGCGAGTTGGGAAATTTGAACAGGCACACGGAGGGACGCTGTTCCTTGATGAGATCGGTGACATGAGCATGCCAGCACAGGCTAAAGTGCTGCGTGTCTTGCAGGAGAATAAAATTACCAGGGTCGGTGGTAGGCGTACTATCAAAGTGGATGTCCGTGTTGTAGCAGCGACCAACAAAGATCTCCGTTCGGGGGCGTTGGAGGGCACCTTCAGAGAGGACTTATATCATAGGCTTAGCGTAATCCTGTTGCACATGCCGCCGGTACGTGAACGAACTGGGGATGTACCAATATTGCTTGAACACTTTTCCTCTCAGCTATCTACTCGCAACGGGCTTAAACCCAAGACATTTACAAGGCAAGCGCTTGAATTGCTATCCCATTTACCCTGGCGAGGAAATGTTCGTGAGATAAGCAATGTAGTGGAGCGCCTGATGATTTTGAGTGAGTCTGATGCCGTTACGGCATCGGATGTGCAGCGCCTCGTTCTACCCGGTTCTGGTCAGGGGCAGGAGTTTAGTGAAATGCTAATTGCGTGTGAGCACTTGTCTGATTTTCGGGACAAGGCCGAACGGAGTTTTCTCCAGCATAAGCTGGACATAAACAACTGGAACATAAGTCGGACCGCAAAGCAGATTGGAATGCAGCGATCCTCTCTACACACAAAAATCAAACGTTACAATCTTGAACGTGATGCCTAAATCGTGGATGGTTGTTTGGATTTTGCGGGCTACAGGATTTTTGTTGGGCGGGTTACTGTTGATACCCGGGAAAGTGACTGCCCAGAACGCTAATGAGACAGTTAAGATGTTCCTTGACTGTGGTAGATGTGACGAGTCCCATATCCGTACAGAGTTGACTTTTGTTGATTATGTAAGAGATCCGCAGCAGGCTGATGTGCATGTGTTTATTACCAGCAGTTTTACGGTGCTAAGCGGGCGGCAGTACGAATTATCGTTCATAGGACTTGGATCTCGGGTAGGGTCTGAGTTGAATCTTACCAGGGTGTTGAGTCAAGATGCTTCTGGTGAAGAAACACGTGCGGTTATAAATGAGGCGTTGCGATTGGGGCTGGCCCCTTTTCTGGGTTACAGCGATGCGGCAGACGAGTTTTCTCTTGTCTACGGAGAAGGAGGTCGACCGGAAGCCGACGAGATACTAGTCAGCGATCCGTGGCGTCACTGGACTTTCAATTTGTATGGTGGTGATTTTGAGCTGGATCGGGAGTCCAATCGAACGGTCTTTGACTCACGTTGGGGATTCTATGCTGACCACCGAAGCGAGGATTGGAAAATTCGGTTTCGTCCGTACTTTAACTATGATCTCGTACGGATACAGCGAGAGGGCAGGCCGAACGTACGCAGCAGTATCACTCGGCATGGATTGGACAGCTATGTTATTCGTAGCCTGGGTCCCCATTGGTCAGTGGGATTTTTTGCAGATTACGTGACACGTGACGATCGCAATCTGCGCCACTGGCTTACTCTGATACCGGGCGTCGAATATAGTGTATTACCCTACGACGTGGCGACAAGGCGCGCGATCACCATCGTATACAGGATGGGGATAAACTATACGGATTATTTTGAGAGGACCATCTTCGACAAGACGGAGGAATGGTTACCTCTGCATGAATTGGATGCTACCGTGATGATACGTCGCCCCTGGGGAGACATTTATAGCGGTTTGGAGGGTGCTCAGTATCTGAACGACTTATCGAAACAGAGTGCAGAGATATTTGCAAACTTTTCCGTTCGTTTATTTGAGGGATTCTCTTTCGAATTCGAGGGGAGTTTTGAAATGATTCGGGATCAACTCTCTTTGCCGCTCGGTGAATTATCCCTGGAGGATATTCTTCTCCAGCAACGCGAGCTTGCTACGGACTATTACTTTAGCGTCGGGTTTGGTTTTTCGTACACTTTTGGCTCAGAATTTGCCAATGTGGTCAACACGAGGTTTTGATGTACCCGCGTCTGGTTGCAGAGGATCTGGAAAAAGGGTTTAGCACCGGTTCTGGTGTGAGACTGGAGGTACTTCGTGGCCTTTCCCTGACCGTCGAGGCTGGGGAGGTTGTAGCAATCATAGGTGATAGCGGCACTGGTAAAAGTACATTGCTTCACCTGCTGGGTGCATTGGATCGCCCAGACAACGGGCACGTATGCTACGACGGACAAGATATTTTTGAGCAGAGTGATGATGCACTCAGCCGCTGGCGTAATACTTCGGTTGGCTTCGTCTTTCAGTTTCATCACTTGCTACCTGAATTCAGCGCGCTGGAAAATGTGGCCATGCCCGCGTTGATTGCCGGGCAGGGGCGCGCTCAAGCTCAGGCAAGGGCAGAAACACTTCTAGAGCAGTTGGGGTTGGGCATGCGGCTGGGGCATCGTCCGGCGGAACTGTCTGGTGGAGAGCAGCAGCGTGTCGCAGTGGCACGCGCATTAATGAACCGGCCGGCGTTGGTCCTTGCTGATGAACCATCCGGCAGCCTGGATGCGAAAACGGCCGAGGCACTGCATGAAGAACTTCTCAAGTTGAGTCGTACCCATGATCAGGCGTTCATAATTGCCACACACAATCCCACACTGAGCGGGCTGTGTGATCGTGTTTTATTGTTGGAGGATGGACAGCTCTGGGCGCAACCGAAGCCACAGAATTGATAGCCGTGCAAGGACGCTGTACTATTTGCGCAGTTGTAAAGCGTTGAAAATAAATTATTCGCCTCACGACTTGCATTTTTCTATGGTATCCATGATTCTGGGGTGTTAGTTTGTAATTGAATTGAGTGGTTGGATTGATATTCTTTGAATCCATGCGATTCTCATCTGGATCGCAGTCAGATGGTATGTTGACTTCCATCGCTGTCAGTTAGGATTCATGAATTCTCTTAATCAATAGCAGCCATTCTCTACCGAGTGAGGCTCAACTTGTGGGTGCTTTGGGCCCAGTTTGCCAATGATCCTTGATCCTTGTTCGGGGACAGCTCGCGACCCTTCTGGTTGTTGACGGAGAATTAATTGAGCATGGTCGCGGATATCTTAAGGAGGGATTGTGGGTAGCCGTAATCCTTAGTTCGACGGTTTATGTCTCTCGGAAGGCCAAAAAGGGCTTATTTCGGGGTTTTTTGCCCGTTTTAGGGGGTGTTTCAGAAAAGTTGAACACTACAAACTGGGGCGGTCAGGCCGCTTGGTGTGGTCTGAAACTCCTCGGTCAGTTGCGTTTATCTTCGCCGTTTGCGGGTCATTTTCCACCGGTTTCGTCTGGCGAAGGATCGTCAGCCCCAGCGCTTTGAAGAGCCGGATCCCGGTACTGTTGGCCACCGACGGAATCAGAAAATGGCGCACTGTGGTTTTGTCTTCTACAAATGACACTTCCACTTCCCGCAACTATGACAGAATCCGACCCTCGCAGATGGTGACTTCGCCTCCAGGCCGGATGTTGTAAAACCGACCCAGGATGCGAAGCATGGCGAAGGCAGCGATTTGTGTTGAGCATGGTC
>VXLY01000036.1 GCA_009841335.1 Rhodothermaceae bacterium
ATGCGGACAACCCAACGTACATCCTAACCGAGCCGCGGGTAGGCTACCGTATGCCCAGGCCCGACGACACGCCAGATGCCCCGGGTGGGCTTGGGAATGAGGACCCATAGAACTCTCAGCGTACAGAGGGCAAGGCGAGCTGTAGGTTCGGGAATTGCGGGAGGTACCATCAGAGCTGATTCAGACCTGATGCGCCAGACAGAGTGTGCTGGCTGTCAACTCATCGGCCATATGATACCATTCGCTCAGCCGCGTGATTTCGGAATTGACCCGGTCCAATCTTCACAATAGTCTAGATCGGTCCGGACAGTATCGGCGAGCACACGGGATCCGCGCGTTATATGGGGCTGGCAAAACCCACAGCAGTTGCTGACGGGGGTGGTGGAAGCCACGATCGATCGGATCCGGCTTGCGATCGCGAACCAACAAGACCATGGTTCCATTCTTGTGGGGACGAAACATCATCGGAGGTCGACGAATTGGAGGTCCCGCGGCGCGTGCCAACGAACCCTTCTTCTCGGTAAATCGATGGAACGATAGGAAATCCTCCAGTCAATGCCAGAGGCTGGAACGAAGGTATAAACTATCGCCCATAGTTGGAACCCTGCCATACTATACTAGGAGGGCTCTCCATGACCTGGAAGCGCCTATGAGGGGCGTTGTTTTGTAGAACGTCGCCTGCATCAGGCAGGAACGCCAACCTCAGCGGGGAGTCGATCGGCGACAATTTCCGCGATATCCTTCACATCCGGGCCATCTACTGTTTTTGCTGCAGCGTCGCGAAGCATCGTCAGGCAGAAGGGGCAAGCAGTAGCTACGGTACTGGCGCCCGTAGCTGCTGCCTCAGCGTAGCGTGTTTCATTGATTCTTGGTACCGGTTCATCCATCCACATTTGTGCTCCTCCCGCACCGCAGCAGAATGATTTTTTTCGGTTGCGTGGCATTTCAGTTATGACTGCCCCAGACTCTTCGAGAACCGATCGGGGAGCCTCGGTGATATCGTTCTGCCGTCCCAGATAGCAGGGATCGTGCAAAGTGACATTTTCTTCAAGGTCATCAGTCGGCAGGCGTCCGGCGTCCGCAAGTTCTGACAGAAGTTCAGTGTGATGGATCACTGTATAGTGTCCGCCTAAAGCAGAATACTCGTTGCCCAGAGTATGCAGGCAATGAGGACAGGTGGTCATTATTCGGGGTGGATTCACTGAATTCAGTGTTGCGATATTGGCTGAGGCGAGTTCTGAGAACAGATATTCGTTGCCACTCCTGCGTGCTGAGTCTCCACTGCAGCGTTCCTTGCTTCCCAAGACGGAGAAGCTAACCCCAGCAGCTTCAAGCACGCGCACCAGCGCACGGGCTGTTTCCTGGGCGCGTTGGTCATATGAAGGGGCGCATCCCAACCACCATAGAATTTCGGCATCAGGTTGTTGTTCAACAGTTGGGACGACCAGGCCGTCAGCCCATTTCAGCCGGTCTCCAGCCCCCATGTTCCATGGATTGCCGTTACGCTCCATGCCCTGGTAAACTGTCTCCAGTTCCTCCGGGTATTGATCTTCCATCAGAACCAATCCACGTCGAATCTCCAGGATATCGAGCATCGGAGCGTTCGCTACGGGACAAATCGCTGTACAGGCACCGCAAGCGGTGCATGCCCACACAGCGGACTCGGTGATGGCATATTCGGTAAGCATCGCGTCGGGCGGTTTTCCCGAAGCCAGATCATGAAGGTTTTCGTTGATGAAGTAGCGTTTGTTGATCTCGAGAGCCGCAGGTGACAATTCCTTGCCTGTTTCGTATGCCGGGCAGACATCCTGGCATCGATTACACATAATGCAGGCGAATGCGTCAGCAATACCCGACTGCGGAAGTTGTTCAAGTTTTAATGCTCCAAAGACTTCAATATTTTCATTCGAAAAATCAATCGGGTCAAGTGCACCGGGCGATTTCCGGTCTATCTGTGTGGCGAAGTTGAAGCCGGACATAATAAAATGCACGTGCTTCGTGTATGGGAAATAGGGAGCAAAGGCCAAGATCAATCCTAGCGCCCCCCACCAGCATACGTGATGCCAGATCGTCAGCGTATCTGTCCCCAATCCTGCCCAGATTGGAGCAATTGCAGAGGCAATTGGTTGCCAGGGATCAGGGGAATGCAGTTGAATGGCCACGGATTCACCCAGCACGCGGAACCCCACATGGCACAAAATAAAAATGCCGACGATCAGAGAATCACGTGATACCGTTTGGTTGAGGAAGGAGAGCCGGGAATTCTTGATTCGGAGGACATTCGCCCGCTGTGAGAAAACCTTACGTCCAGGAAACACAAAGCGTCGCAGCAGGAGCCATGCCATGGCCAGCAGCACTGCGCCGCTGGCAAGATCAACCGCAAGGCGGTAGCTTTGACTGATCCAGTCTGGAAATAGGACAGGTTCGTCAACATAACCACGGATCACATCTACGACATTGACCAATAGGTATAGTACGAATCCCCATGCGAGTGCTGCGTGTACGGCACCGGTAATGCGCCGTGTTCCCCAGATTGGACGCATTACAATCCATGTACCGAGCGCACGAATCGTACGTTGCCAGTCCGTTGAGAGAGAGGGCGCCTGGCCGTAACGTATAGTTCGAAACATCGCGGAAAAGCCCAAGCTCGTGCCGTATGCAGTGAAGATCACCGCAAGGGCAAAGAGTGCTTTTTCCGTCAGGGTCAGCATGGACCCAGGCTAACCCAATGTGTAGGATGCTGGATCAATATCTCTTTGAGCCCGCTCCATAATGGCTTGGTTGGCAGTAATCGCAACCGCAGCAGCTTCCAGTCCACGTTCCCAATTTGCCGCGGGAGGATACGGACCGAAGGCATGGTTGTCCATGAATTCCTGCAGCGCATACCAGAGTGGTGTTTCTACGTTTGGATCATCCTCGGTGGGGTCCACATTCTGGGCGTCCAATTGGGTTGCATTCGCCAGGAGTGCGATTCCTGTTTCCTTGTAGAACCGGTCCGTTCGCGCGTACACTTCCCAACCAAGCATCGGAGCATCTACCTCCTTGAACATCCAGGCCTTGCCTCGGTCGCGGAATAAGATAGTGCTGTCGGAGCCATAGTAGGCCTCATAGGCTTCATCAAAAGAGCTGGCCAGTGTTGCATCAAACATCATATGCAAGCCACTGGGGAATTCAAAGATGGCCTGAATCGTGTCTGGGACCTCCCGACCATCATCCCAGGCCATAATCTGACCAAAACCGTGAACGGAGGCAGGCAGTTCTCCAAGTACCCAGTACGCAACGTCCATCTGAAGTAACGCAGCTTCACCAATCAATCCCGTAGTTATCGCTGGATCCAGACGCCAGTTAAGCTCGCGCACCCGGTCGGCGCTTGGAGACGCCCGTCGCCAACTTTCCTTGGCGTGCCACTGCCCCCGTGCCATGGCAGGTTTGCCAATAGCACCACTACGCATAAACTGAAATACCGAGCGGTGCTGAGGGTTAGAGCGGTAAGTCTGACCAACCTGGAATATTTGCCCGGTTGCATCACGTGCGGCACGTGCAATCGCTTTGGCATCCTCAATGGAAGATGCCATAGGGGCTTCGCAATACACATTCTTGCCCGCTTGAAGTGCATTTACTGCAATATCGCGATGCAGGTGCGTAGGCGTTGCAACAATTATGGCCTGAATATCAGGGTTGTCCAGGATCTCCCGGTAATCTTCATGTCGGGTTGCCTCTGGCGCGTCCCGCTGCGCACGGCGAAGCATTGGGCCATACGTATCACAAATAGCCGCAACCTGGGCGCCGGGTACACGAGCAAGTGTGGCCGTAATGTCACGTCCCTGGGGGCCATACCCGATAATTCCGCACTGAACGTCGTTGCGATTACCAGGCCATAATCTTGTCTTGATGTTGGCTGCGCGAACTAGGCCTGCTCCGCTGAGTGCAGCGCTGCCCATCAGGAATGCCCGTCTGCTGACTGTGTGCTTGCTCATTACTGATTGGTTGGGTGTGTTGAATGAAATTCCAAGGAAACAAGATCTGCCGCACCTGTATCGTCGTACACACATAGTGTACGCATACCATGAAATTTTTGTTGAACCTGTTTGCCATCTTCTCGTCTCATGGCGAGTAGTGCGGTTGAAATCGCATCACAGATCATTGCAGAAGGATGTGCGACTGCGGATAACGTTGCACCTTGCACGGGATAACCTTTTCGTGGGTCAATCACATGTCCCCACATCTTGCCGTCTTTTTGGAAGCCTTTACCCCTGGGGGCCGAAACCGATAAGGCTTCATCACGGATAGACGTTGAGGTGAGCATTTGCGAGTCATCCAGCGGATCGGATATACCTATCGGCCAACCGTCGGTATTCTGCGGAGGTGTTCCGATGGCCAACATGGTACTTGTTCCTCCGTGTAACAGTGCGGAAGTTATGCCACCCTCCCGCAAAAACATTCCGGCCTCTTCTATAGCATATCCTTTTCCGATCGCGCCAAGATCCAGTGCCATGCCTGGTTGTCTAAAGGCGACGGTTCGTTCTGCATCGTTCAACACGACCTTGTCCATCCCCGTTTTAGTCAAGGCTTCTTTTCTTTCATGCTCCTCGGGCCAAGTGCCCCGACCACGAACAAATCCCCAACAACGCATGAGCGGGCCCACTGTCACATCAAAAGCACCATGCGTCTCGTTATGGATTTCCGCGGCCTTCCTGAGTAATGAGTACAGCCTGGGGGTTACTCGTACGGGTTCCTTTGATGCGTTGGCGTTTAATTGGCTGATTTCACTGGTTGGGTCGTAAAAGCTCAGTTGCTGTTCCAATCGTTTTATTTCTGCTAGAGCCTCTTCCCCTGCTCCACGCAACAGGACTGCATCGTCCCCGTGGAGCAAGAGCTCAAACCGTGTAGCCATGGCATTTAGTGCCATTCGAACGGTTTGCATCAACCTGCCGGACTGGAAGAAGCGGAAAGAGGAGGATAGATGGCCTATCGCTCACTTATGCCCTTCAGCTTATTTGCCTCAATGAGTTTCCGTGGCGTATGTGATCGGCTCTACCTTCGTGCCGCTGCCGGTATGCAGGGAGCGCTCTTTTTCATTGAAGTAGAGCATCTCACCCATACGCTCGCTCATTTCTGCCATAGAGATGATCGTCTGTGCACGGATGGCAACATCAATATTTCCGTTCGTCTGGCCATCATCACGAATCGCCGTGAAGAAATCATGAATATGAGCCGGAACATCTGCGCCTGGCAGGAGATTTTCCATTTGCTCTCCGTCCACCAAATCAGCAAAAGGACGCTCAGGGCGAAGCTCTAAACTCTCACCACTGAAGTATAGCGTGCCCTCGTTGCCCCGGATAACCTGTCCGAGTCCCTGCTCATTCACACTGCTGCCGGTAATGACCATACACAAACCACTCGGGAATTCGGTCAATAGTTGGCAGTTGTCCGTTACATCGCGGTCTTCCGCGCCCAGGATTGAATCACCAATTTTCTTGTTACCTACGGAACATACACGCTTCGGAAATTCAGGAGCACCTGTCGCGATCAGAAGCGGATGGATCCGATGTGCCAATAAGTCTCCCAGAATGCCTGCACAGTACGGGTAGTACTTACGCCAGCGATGATAATGCTGTGCGTTGAAATCACGGGCAGACACTGGGCCGAGCCACTTTTCCCAGTTAATCGTTTTTCCGGGCTCCAGCTCCGGTTCTAGCCGATAGTAATTCCATTCGCCGATGGGTGTATTGCGGCAATAGGAATCCTGGGCGAGCACCAGCGGGCCGATGCGGCCTGCACGAATTAACTCGGCAGCTGCATGCCATTTGCCCTGTGTACAAAATTGTGATCCGATCTGGAACTTCTTACCGGTTTCCTTGACCTTGTCGTAGATCTGGAACCCTTCGTCGAAATAGCGGGTCATTGGCTTTTCGCAGTAGACATGCTTTCCTGCGTCTAGCGCATCCAGAGCGATCTGTGTGTGCCAGTGGTCAACGGTGCCAATGAATATGGCATCAATGTCCGGGTTATCCAGGATAGGCCGATAGTCTTCATGAACTTCCACTGCTGCCTCACGGCCTGCCTCCTGACGGGCGGCTTCCAGTGCTGCGTGAGCCTGATCACGACGTTTGGAGAACAGGTCACAGGCCGCCGCACCAGCGGCATTAAGCTGTACGTTATGCCGTGGCCTGCCGTTGTTGGTTGGGTTTGTAACGTTTAGGAGGTGTGCATTAAATCCCTGTCCACCTACACCAATAAACCCGCATACGACTGTATCGTTGGCTCCCAGTACTGCTCCAGTAGCTGGTGCTTTAGCGCGTCCGGTCTTCGCACCATGTATGCCAGCCATGACAGCGGCGGTGCCGGCAGCAGATTTTTTGAGAAAGTCGCGGCGGGAGTTTTGCTTATTTAGCATTTGTCTGAATGATTGAGTTGTGAACAACAAGTACGGAAGCGTTTCCGATGGAACTTGAACCGCTTTCATTGGGACAAGTAACCCCCCAATATAAGGAATACAACGAAATACGGCAACAAGTCCGATCACCAAATACGCTGCATATATAGCATAGGTTCAGGGCAGGCCCAGGAGTTCTATGGAGCAGTAATTTGAGTATTGACGGGACAAGTGCGTAGGTACTTGGTTAACATCGGGTATTCGACCGGACGATCACAAAATGGTTTTTGATTGGTGTTGTCCGCTCTGTTGAAACTTTTAAACTATTTTGACCTAAAATCTACTACACTAAGTCGTTTTGTTGTAATGCCTTCATTAAAACTCAAGCTCATCCTGCGCGTAGTTGTTCTGACTCTCGTACTTGTCGCACCAGTATATGCGCAGACTACGGAATACGTCGTTGCTCCAGAAAGTGAGATGCATGTGGATGGCACATCAAATCAGACGCCGGAATGGCGCGTCTATGCTACACAGATTGACGGTACCTTGAGTATGAATGAGGAAGGACGCGTTGACTCCGTACGTCTGGTGATACCCTCCAAGATGATGAAAAGCAGAAAAAGTCCCATCATGGACCGTGGCATGCATGGAGCACTCAAGGCAAATCAGCACGCCGAGATCGTCTATGAACTCGTGTCTGTATCCGATTTCACGATGACGGGGGACAACACATTCACGCTCAATTCGACCGGCAATCTCACCATTGCTGACGTAACCAAAGAGATCGCGATTCCGATTGAGGGCATTGCACAGGAGAATGGTCGCGTACATTTCACTGGGAGTCATTCGCTATTGATGAGTGAATACGACCTCAAGCCTCCCACCATGATGTTCGGTGCGTATCGAACGGGGGACGAGTTAACGGTGACGTTTGAACTTATTGCCGCTCCAGCGGAATGAGCTCGGGTGAGGAGCCCCCACAGGCCTCGCCAACGTGTAAGGCTTAAAGCTATGCTCCACTCTGGGAATAGCCGACAAGCCTGTTCCGGAATCTGGAAGCACTTTAAACTCACCTCAGTTTACGCGGTTGTCTTGCGGACAAAGGTTTGTTCTCGTTGGATGAATCGCTTGGGAACTTCACCAGATAGTCCAAGGCCTAATATTCACAGTGTTTCATACGAACCTACACACCCCTTGCAGCCCCGTTAGGTCGTGAATGGGAATGTCAAGCAGCCGGAGGAATTTTCTCCCTCCTGCCCCATGGAGAATTTGAATGGGACGAATGTTACGTCAGCAAATGGGCTATTCCCTTATCGGTGGTGCATCGGTTGCTTCGAGAGCACTGGTAAGTGCTGGGACGATGTCCTGTTCAAATGAGGCCAGTAAAGCTTCCAGTTCTTGCAGCTGTGCGCTGCCAGTCTCTAGTGATTGCGTGTGCAGGTCGGTCGGACCATAGGTCGTTCGTAGGCCGCTTTGTCCAACAGACAGTCTAGACATCACGGATGGTGCATCACGCTCACCTGGTCCGTCTTTTGCCTCGTAGCCGCTCAGATCCCGTCGGATATTCAGGAGGGTTGTACGTGCAGCATGCAACTCTGTGGTCAAATCGGCTGAAGGATTCGGGGCACGCAAATGAGCAGTTTGCATGGCGTCCACAAGATCAATGTTATCTGCAAGTGATCCTGACAGGAGGCTGGCACGCTGCATTAGCGAAGCGGCCCGGGCTCTGTATTCGGCGATTTCGCTGGGGGTACTGCCCGCAAGGGCAGGCGTACGCAGCAGTTCAACCTGGAATGTGACTGGGCCGGACAGGACAGATTCTACCCCGTCACGAACACGTACAAGCGTGGCAGTGTAGCTGCCGGGGGTAGCGAGATAGCCGCCTTGGCCAAATCCTCCACCGGAGGAACCCGGTGTAATTACGGCGTGGGAAGGGTACCTCAGATTCCAGGTGACCCGGTGCATACCCTTTGAGGTACTTCCAGCAACCCGCCCGACAACCTGTTCAGATTCATCACGAACAATCACGAAGACCTTATCGGCAACTTCGTTGCGCTCGGCTTCAAGTGCGTTCCATCCCGGGAAAGGGATATCATTTTCGCCGGCTTCTTTCTCCCTTTCTTTACGAGCTTGTCTCAGTGTAGTCGGACTTTCGCGGAGGTAATAGGTAAATGTTGCTCCGAACGGTGGATTGGGAGCTGCGAAGTAGTCTGTACCCTGTGATCCTCCGGCAACATCGCGTTCCACATATAGCTTGGCAGTGCGCGGTGCAAAAAGGTGTGCCTCGTTGGCGAGCAATTCTGCATTGACATGACGGAGCGGGGTGTAGTCATCAAGCACAAAGAAGCCGCGACCAAAGGAGGCCCCTACAACATCGTTCTCCCGCCGTTGGATCGTAATGTCACGAAACGAGATCGTCGCATCAGATGCCACCTTTATCCATTCCACCCCGCCGTCAACAGTAAAGTATATCCCGAATTCAGTGGCGGTGAAGAGCAGATTCGGATTTACATGGTCCTGCACAATACGCCAAATGAGTGTTCGATCAGGGAGATTGCCTGTGATTGAAGTCCAGGAATGCCCGCGATCATTGCTCTTGATCAGATAAGGAGATAAATCTCCAAACTTGTGGTTGTCCAGTGCTGCAAAGACGACGTCAACGTCATGCAGGTCGGCGTAAAGGTTGTTAACAAACGCGGTTGCCGGAATGCCATCAATGCTGCCGACTTCTACCGCTCGCCATGTTTCGCCGTCGTCTTCAGTAACCTGGATCAGTCCATCGTCGGTTCCCGCATACAGTAGACCGGCTTGTAGCGGGGATTCTGCGAGAGAAGTAATCGTGTTGTAGACCGACATGGCATTGAAATCCCATGGGTTGTCGTAGCTCTGTACACGTCCCATGATGGGAAGAGCAATACGCTCCTGGTCAAGAGTTAAGTCACCGGAGATGGCAGTCCAGCTGTCACCCCGGTCTGTTGATTTCCAGACACGGTGGGATGCAAAATAGAGCGTGGTTGGAGAGTGTGGACTCACAACAATCGGGGCGTCCCAGTTGTAGCGCTCGTGTTCTTCTCCGGGACCCGCCTGGGGTTGAATCAAGGTTTGCTCGCCCGTGATGAGATCCACACGGTTCATACGTCCCTGCTGTGACTCAGCATAGATGATATCCGGGTTCCCCGGCTCGGTGGCAGATTGATGCCCGTCTCCACCAAGCGTCTTGAACCAGTCGGCATTGCGTATGCCATGCCGATTATCTGTGCGGGATGGTCCACCGTGTGAACCATTATCCTGTGTACCGCCAAATATGCGATAGAATGGTTCTGAGTCATCAACTGCCAACTTGTAGTATTGGGTGATTGGCAGGTTGCTTATAAAACGCCAGGATTCCGTTCCGTCATAGGTTTCAAATAGTCCACCGTCTGTGCCCATAAGGATATAGTCTGGATCATCCGCACGGAATGCGATTGCATGATTATCTGAGTGCTTATCGCTTTCGCTCATGCGATAAAATGTGCGACCATGATCATGAGATACCTGTGTGCGCACATCCATAAGATATATGGTCCCTTCCCTGTGTGGAGAGGCATAGAGTTCCTGATAATAGTGGGGACCGGTTGCGCCGCTTACCGTATCTGACATTTTTCTCCAGGATGCTCCACGATCACTAGACATAAAGATGCCGCCCGTTGTTAGATCAAGCTCAATTGCGGCATAAATGATGTCAGGGTTCTGGGGTGATATTGCGAGCCCAATCTTACCAAGGTTTGATTTGGGTATCCCGCGCGTCAGTGCTGTCCATGTACGCCCTCCGTCAGTGCTTTTGTGCAGTCCACTACCGGGGCCACCTCCCATGTACGCAGCCACATTTCGGTGACGCTGCCATGTAGCTGCATAGAGTACAGCGGGATTGCGGGGATCAATCACCACATCCGTTACCCCTACCCATTCATCATCACCCAAAGTTTGTTCCCATGATTCACCGCCGTCAACACTCATGTAGAGTCCACGCTCGCCGCCGCTGTTCCACAGGGGGCCTTGTGCGGCTACCCAGATCACGTCACCATTATCGGGATGGACAATGATACGGGAGATGTGCATGGATTCTTTAAGTCCCATATTTTTCCATGTCTTACCTCCGTCATCGCTGCGATAAATGCCATCACCGTAGGCTACGTGGCGTCCACCCACATTTTCGCCGGTGCCGACCCAAACCGTGTGGGGATTACGGGGGTCAAGCGTAAGCGCTCCAATTGAATAGGATCCCTGGCCGTCAAACAAGGACTCCCATGTCGTGCCGGCATTGATGGTCTTCCACACGCCTCCGCTACCCACGGCGACGTACCACATGTTATCATCGTCGGGGTGCATGGCAATATCTGCAATGCGTCCGGAAGTGAAGGCAGGGCCCACATTACGTAGCTTCAGAGCAGAAAAGTTAGTCTCACTGATCAAGTTATCTTGCGCGGAAGCAGGCAATGCGATTAACAGCACAAGGGCGGTGAGTACACGGAGGGCGTAGGTCATTTTTTTGTTTTGGTTTGCGTAAAGCCCGTTAAAGATAGGTCTTACTTAGTATAGGAGTGTAATTGCGCGCAGGTGAAAGATATGTCAGTTTGGGATTAAGCCAAATGATCTGGCGGTAAAAACTGATCACAAGTATATGATTAACCGGCAGCTACAGCGTTAGGTAGGTGTTCGCAATTAGTGTCTCATAGCAGACAGCAGGTAAGGGTACGAAAGCACTAGGCCTCCGCAGCTGAACTGTTGAGGTCCCTGTACTTGCAACAACTGATCTGAGTACAACTAAGCAGTCAAGAATGTACCCGGGAATCTGACGGGTATTCTATCCGATCCCATTGGGACACAGAGTTTTATAACGATGCCGAGTTCCCTGTGGTGACAATTCGATGTTACTTTTGGTCGCGCGCCATCAAATACACATGTGCGTCAATCTGACCCCAATTCGTATGAGTGCACTTATTCAAAATGGAATTCTAGAACGGGACTTGACGGAGTGTTTTCCTATTACGTTATAGGTTGTGGTGCAGAGTAAGCCTGCGGCTACGGGAGGCGTCGGTGATTGAGGCAGGGCAGGCGGTCTCGCAGTTGGTCCTGATAAGTGAAGTTTACTTCACTGCTGATCACACACGCTCGGTCTGGAGCCTGCGCAAGTATCTGTCCCCACGGGTCAACGATGACGGAGTGTCCAAAGCTCTCACGTCCGGCATTGTGACGACCAAACTGGGCAGGAGCAACCACGTAGGCAAGATTCTCAATAGCACGCGCCCGCAACAATTCCAGCCAGTGATATGCTCCAGTTCTCCATGTGAAGGCCGAGGGTACAAAGAGTACGCGTGCACCGCGTTTCACCAGCACCCGATATAGTTCTGGGAAGCGCAGATCGTAACAGATACTGAGTCCCATAGTGGCTCCGAGGGCATCAAAGGTCACAGGTTCTTTCCCCGGTGCGATGTAACGGGATTCTACAAACGAATGGGCCTCGTCCAACTGGATGTCAAACAGATGAATTTTATCATAGCGTGCGATAATTAGGCCCTCAGGTCCAAATACCAGGCATGTGTTGGTAACCCTATCCTTGGCCGCAAGTGGGACAGTACCCCCCACGATGTAGATAGAGTTTGAACGGGCCAGCTCCCGCAGCAGTTGTATGGCGGGTCCGTCCTCGAGATTTTCGACGGCTTGGATCTTATTGCCCTCTCGATCCAGATATGAAAAGTTCTCGGGAAGAGCCACCAGTTGAGCGCCGAGATGCACAGCCTTCTCAATCAACAGCTTCGCCTGTGCCAAGTTGGTCTCGATGTCCTGGCCTGAGCAGAGCTGGATAGCCGCTATGTGTACGGGATTGTGCAGATTCATCATCGGAGAAAAGGGGGATTGGTAGCGTATCATTGAATATATCCAACCAAATACCTCCTCAAATTGATGCGCATACTGATTACAGCGTTATTCGCCGTTCTTTGCCTGTTTGGCTGCAATATGGAGCCGGAGTCCGCCTATAACGGTTCTGAAGCCGATAGGCTCACTGCTGATGTGGAGGCACGGCTCTCGGCCACGGAAGGAGGACAGATGGTACTCCGCGCAATTGAAGCACATGGGGGATTGGATGCCTGGCACAATGCAGAGACGAGTGCCTATATCTGGGGCTTCGCAGGAGGTATGCGGACCAGATTGGTGGCCAACAACCGCACTAGACAGATATACCACGACATTTTGGCCTTCGCAGATGAAGCGGTTCAAGGCAGTGTGCAGATGGCGTGGGATGGGTCAGAGGCCTGGGTTTATCCAGATTCGCTGATGGACATGGTGAATCCTAGATTTATGGCAACAACAGGGTACTACTTTCAATCCATTCCATTTGTCCTGGCAGACTCGGGGCTTCATTACGAGGTACTTGCTCCGGCGCTTCTGGATAGTGTAGAGCATCAGATAGTACGGGTAACCTTCGGGGACGGTATAGGTGATGCATATGGCGACCACTACACGTTGTACGTTCACCCGGAGACGAATATGGTGAGTGCGCTCCGATACCGGTCAACCTTTGGTCAGGGGCGCCCAGCCATCGACGAGAATATGCGGGAAACTCTCCTGTACTACAAAGATTACGTAACAGTCGATGGTTTGACTACACCAACCCGGTTTGCAGGTCACGGATTTTCCGAGGGTACCCCGGGGGACCAGTACTATAGTGCAGAATCCAGTGAGCACTCTTTTTCTGCACCTTTTGATGCTACCCGTCTCGTGATGCCTGACGGGGGACGCGTCCAACCAATGCCACCAGGAGACAGCGAGCAGTAGCTGCATACGCTCTTCAGGACGGACAAATGGAATAATGGAGGTGGTGACCATATGGCTGTCGCCGTGTGATCTCTCGCACGGGTAGATTGCTTTTGTCACAATGCTATTTTGGAACGGAGCGGTCCAGCGTTCCCGAATGCCATCAAATACAATTGTGGGGAGGGTGCAATTTTCCTGGCCTAAAGTACCGCTTGTAGGGGTCGGGACACTCGTGCAGGGTACTACCTATGTTTGGGAGGCGGTTAATACGAGCAGTGGTTTCAAATAACGCCCGACGAATGCGTATAATAATTCCGAGGAATTGCTTACTTCAATCAAGTGTATTACCTTAACGGAGTATCAACCAATCTTTGAATCATGGCAGGAGAAAGACAACTTAATAGGCGTGAATTTATCGCCACTACCAGCGGGGCCGCTGCTGCAGCGGCTGTATTACCTCGGCGGGTTCTCGGGGGACCCGGGCGTGTTGCCCCCAGCGACAGAATAAATGTTGCCCTCATCGGTTCTGGTACGCAGGCTCTACGCCAACTCATGAGTGACTGGCTGCCGAGAGAAGACCTGAGTCTTGTTGCGGTGTGCGACCCCAATACGGATTCAGACGATTATCGTGACTGGAGTCCACATGGTATACGCAATTCAGTGCGTAGATTCCTGAATAATCCCAACTGGGGATCCGAGACAGGTATTCGGGCTGGTCTCATGGCGGGCCAGGAATTGATAGAAGGTTACTATGCGAACGAGCGCGCGGAGGGTGACTGGAACGGATTAAAGCTCTACGCGGATTACAGGGAGATGCTGGCTGAATCGGAGGACGTTGATGCTGTGATTGATATGACGCCAGAGCACCTTCATGGCGTGGTAAACATTGCGGGCATGAAAGCAGGCAAAGCAGTGATTTCTCACAAAGTTCTGGCTAATACGCTGCATGAGGTACATCATACGGTTCGAGTGGCGAAAGAAACCGGTGTGACGACGCATTTAATGGCCTGGAATAACGATCCAGGGCTGTACCAGTTATGGGAATGGCTTGATCAGGGTATCATCGGAAAGGTGAAAGAGGTACATAACTGGTCAAATCGCCCAGTCTGGCCACAAGGTTGGATGGAGAACCCCAAGGAAGCGATGCCGATTCCCGAAGGTTTGGACTGGAGTTTGTGGCTGGGTTGTGTACCGGATAGACCCTACCACCTTGACTACACGCATGCACTGTTTCGGGGGTGGTTTGAATTCGGTAGCGGTTGCCTGGGGGATATGGGGCAGTACAGCCTGTGGAGGACGTATCGAATGCTGAACCCCGGTCCAGTGGTCAGTGTTCAGGCAAATGCCGCGACGGGTGCAGTTATTGTGGGGAATCAAAGCCAATGGCGTCGCTCAGAAGTGGCATTCCCGTCGGCAAGTACAGTGCATTTTGAGCATAAGGACTTAGACATCTTCTGGTATGATGGTGGGATGAAGCCGCGTGTACCGAACGGGTTACTTGCACCGGGTGAACGCCTCCCACGTGAGGGCGTGCTGTACATTGGAGAGTACGGTACAATCATGGGAAATAATTTTCTCGCGACTGATTTTCGCCTCTTGCCTGATAGCCGAATGACAGCCCTGCAGGGTTCTATGCCCGCTGCTCGACCGGCAGAGGAGGTGAAGGGTTCGGTAGATGAGTACGTGGATGCGATCCGTGAAGGTAAGCAGAGCCGAGGCAGCTTCATAAACATCGCAGACTTGGCCGAGGCAACCTGTTTAGCCACGATTGCTTTACGCACAGGCGAGCACATTAGTTGGGATGCTGAAAACATGAAGGTCACTGGCGAGAATATCCCTCACGAACTCATGACACGTGAATATCGTGACGGTTGGGCGGTTTAGGCACGATCAACTGGCCGGGCTGCCAGCATTACTGCAGGATATTGATTGGGCGGATCCGTTTTCGATGTACGGCATGGATGTGGTCCTAAGCAGGATTGTTGCTGTGGAGAGATAGGATTAACAGTCAGCCCCTGAGGATATACTCATTCGAGATATCTTCAGACTCTATGCCTCTTCCCGAGAGGCCATTGGCAATCCCCTCAATCCTGAAATCCAATTCCGGGAAGACCGTAGGGACATTCCTTGGTTTCGGTTCGCCATAATTGCAGTAAGAATGGATGACTGTCGTGGTCACGATGGCCAGATTAACCTGATCGGTCTATAATCTGGTTCACCCCAGCAATTTATCAGGGAGCGTGTGACAAGTTGTCATGATTCCGTAGCATGGAATACTTTTGGTGCATCCTATATCCAAGCACAACTATTGACAAAAAGTCAGACCAAATACAATGAACCTAAATAACTATACCGTTAAAGCACAAGAGATTGTCCGGAAGGCGCTCGAAATCGCTGCGGAAAATAATCATCAGGGACTTGATCCGGCACATTTGTTGAAGGCGTTTCTGATGGATCTTAACAGCATTGGCGTCACCATAATACAGCGCCTTAGCGTAGATTTGCAGGGCCTGCAAGACGAGGTGGATCAATTGCTCGAAAAGTTGCCGGTGGTCACAGGATCATCGGTAGAAGGGGGCTATTTGACAAGCGAAGCCAAGCGCACATTTGACAAGGCGCTGGAGGAGTCTCGGGCGCTAAAGGACCAATTTGTGAGCAGTGAACACTTGCTTATCGCTTTGGCTGCGACTAGTGGGCCCGTAAGTCAGGCATTGGCGCGTCGCGGGGTGACCAAGCAGGCAATACTGGGGGTACTCAAGGACGTTCGGGGCAACCGACGCGTTACTGATCAGCATGCTGAAGATCGCTACCGCGCACTGGAGCGTTTTACCCGTAACCTTAACGAACTGGCCTCGACAGGAAAGATTGACCCCGTGATTGGACGCGATGAAGAGATTCGACGTGTGCTGCAGATCCTTTCACGACGGACAAAAAACAATCCAGTACTTATCGGAGAAGCAGGCGTAGGTAAGACTGCGATTGCCGAGGGTATCGCAATTCGGATCGTGCAAGGGGATGTCCCGGAAGGCCTGAAATCCAGACGACTGCACGCGCTTGATATGGGGGCTTTGATCGCAGGCGCCAAGTATCGGGGAGAATTCGAGGATCGGCTGAAGGCTGTGGTCAAGGAAGTTACCGATGCCAATGGAGAAATTCTACTTTTCATTGACGAGATCCATACTCTGGTAGGGGCCGGAGCCGCCGAAGGCGCAATGGATGCCGCTAACATTCTCAAACCTGCCTTGGCAAGAGGCGACCTTCGTGCTATAGGTGCAACAACGCTCGATGAGTATCGAAAATATTTCGAGAAAGACAAAGCACTGGAGCGGAGATTTCAGACGGTCCTGGTGAGCGAGCCAGATCTGGACGACGCAATCTCTATTCTGCGAGGCATTCGTGAACGCTACGAAGTGCACCACGGGGTGCGTATTACGGATGCAGCAATTGTTGCTGCCGTCCAACTGAGTAATCGATACATTGGGGATCGGCATCTACCGGACAAGGCGATTGATCTGGTTGATGAAGCCATGGCTCGTCTGCGGACTGAGATAGACTCACTTCCAGAGGAACTGGATACGCTGGAGCGACAGATCAGGCAGCTGGAGATCGAACGCGAGGCACTAAAGCGTGAGGACGACGCGGAAAAACTTGCGGTGCTTGAGGAGCAGCTGGCTAATCTGACAGAAGAGCGCAGCAGCCTGCGTGCGCGATGGGATGAAGAGAAACGCCTTATTGCGAAGATTCGGGAGGCGAAAGAGCAGATAGAAGAACTTCGTATCAAGGATGAAGCACTCGTACGTGCAGGTCGCTATGAAGAAGTTGCCAAAATTCGTCACGGAACAATTCCTGAGCTTGAAAGCCGAATTCAGGACGCTAAGGCCAAGATCTCAGAGGTGCAGGCAGGTGGTGCACTCCTGAAAGAAGAAGTGGATGCAGAAGATATTGCAGAGATTGTCTCGAAATGGACCGGTGTACCAGTTGCCCGGATGCTGGAGAGTGAACGGATCAAGCTGCTCCGGGCAGAGGATGAGCTCAGGCGTCGCGTAGTTGGTCAGGACGATGCCATTGAGGCAATTGCGGATGCCGTGCGCCGTGGGCGGGCAGGTTTACAGGAGCAGGGGCGCCCGATCGGATCCTTTATTTTCCTAGGATCTACTGGCGTAGGTAAGACTGAACTGGCCAAAGCATTGGCCGAGTTTCTCTTCAACAGTGAGCAGGCTCTGGTACGCATTGATATGAGTGAATACCAGGAACGTCATACCGTAAGCAGATTGATCGGTGCACCTCCAGGGTATGTGGGGTATGAAGAAGGCGGGCAGCTGACGGAGAGGGTCCGGCGAAGACCCTACGCAGTGGTGCTGCTGGATGAAATCGAAAAAGCTCATCCCGAGGTATTTAACATCCTGCTTCAAGTATTGGATGAGGGTAGTCTGACTGACAATAAGGGGCGAACAACGGATTTCAAGAACACAATTGTGATCATGACTAGTAATCTGGGAAGTGATCTGATTCGTCAACGGATAGAGATGGGAGAGACACTGAATCGTCAGGCACTTCGGCGCGAAATCATGGATCTCCTGAAGATGAGCGTGCGCCCGGAATTCCTGAATCGTATTGACGAGATTGTGTTGTTCAACTCACTGGACAAAGACGTCATTCGTCAGATTGTGACGATCCAGTTTGCTCGTATTCAGCGGTTAGCACTACAGAGCCATGAAGTATCACTCACACTGACGGAGGGCGCCAGAGACTATCTGGCGGAGAAGGGCTTTGATCCGGCATTTGGCGCGCGTCCAGTCAAGCGTCTGCTTCAGCGTGAGATCGTTAACGCACTTGCAGAAGAAATCCTCTCGGGCTGGGTATCTGCCGGACAGACCGTTAATGTGGATGTGGCTTCGGATGGCAGTGGATTAGTGCTTGAAACCGAGTCGATGGTGACTACATAGGCGTTGGAATAACGGCATTTAGTGGGCAGGCCCTCTACAATAAGGCGAATATGTGCTATATTGGCGTATATTCCAGCGTCTGGTCATGGTTGGAATACCGGTTATTAGGCTGGAGGGCCATCGCTTATGTACTTAGGCAAACTTCTTGTTCAAGGTTTTAAGAGTTTTGCCTCCGCAACGGAGTTGTGTTTTGATCCGGGGATTACTGCCATTGTTGGTCCCAATGGCTGTGGGAAATCCAACATTGTTGATGCATTGCGTTGGGTCATTGGAGAGCAGCGGGCACGTGTGCTGCGATCTGATAAGATGGACAATATCATCTTCAATGGAACGTCAAAACGTCGTGCGGTAGGATTGGCCGAAGTTCAGTTGACGATCATGAATACTCGGGGGATTCTGCCCCTGGAGTATTCCGAAGTGATGTTAGGACGTCGTCTGTATCGTTCCGGGGAGGCAGAGTACTTGCTTAACGGTGTGCCCTGCAGACTTCGGGATATTACTGACCTGTTTACAGATACCGGAATGGGAGCAGGGGCCTACTCGGTCATTGAACTGAAAATGATTGAGGAGATTCTCTCTGAGAGCACTCAGGATCGTCGCCGGCTGTTTGAGGAAGCCTCTGGGATCACCCGATACAAGAAACGTCGAGCGGATGCGCTGCGCAAGCTTGATAACATGAAATCTGATCTTGCGCGTGTTCGGGATCTGAAAGACGAGATTTCCGCGCGCGTACGCAGCCTCAAACGGCAGGCCACTATTGCTGAACGTTACTTACGCTATAAGTCTGAGCTTAGCAGTGCCCAGCTAACGCTTCTTCAGTTCGAGTATAGTTGGTTGGCTTTTGAAGAGGAGGACCTGGCAGAGGATGAAGCCAGGATAGCGGATCTTTGCATGGATCTAACCTCCAAGCTGCATGCCCACGATGCGCAACTTGAAGCCCTCAAAACCAGGTTTGTATCTGAGCAGCGGTCAGCAGAGGCTAACCGCCAGGAGTTGGTTAGACATGAACAACGGGTCACGGAGCTGGAGGGAGAGATTCGATTAGGTCAGGCGAACCTAAAAATGATTGCACGCGATCTGGATAGATTGCTTCTGGAAGGAGAGACGGCGGCCTCTGAGTCCGCAGAGTTGTCCGATGATCGTGAGTCTGTAAGTGCGGCGTTGTCTGCTGCAATGCCGCAGGCCGCCAAGGCCGCCCAGGACTTGGATGAAGCGATCTCCATTAGAGATACTGCACGTGAAAACCTGGGATTACTGGAGCGAGAAAGAAACTCTTTCCAGGAGACAACCAATGATCTCAGTCAGCAAAGGGCAGGTATTCAGCGTCTAGTTGACCGGCTGCAAGGCCGCATTACCCATTTGAGGATAGAGGACGACAGACTGAGCGCAGAGCAGGAGTCCGGGGGTGAAACAGATGCGGGGGCAGCAAAGGCGGTCGAAGCGGCCAATCACGCACTTGAAGAAGCAAAACAGCATCTTGATGCTGCCAGATCCGAACGAACCGCAACCGAAACCTCGAATGAAGCGCTGGCAAGAAGGATAACACATGCAGAAGATGCTGTACGCCTGGCTGAAAAGCGCTTGGCTGCGAAGCTCGGAGAGGCAAAGATTCTGCGCGATCTCGTTGATGCCTACGAATTTTTCCCGGACGCGGTTCGGTACCTCTCAGCCCAGACTGAGGATATTGAGGTTACTGCGCTTGGGGATTTGATCACTTGTGAACCAAAATATCGGGCTGCCTTGGCAGGTGCGCTTGGGGCCTACGGAACCTGTATGATTGCGAAGACGGAGGCGGACGCGGAAGCGGCAGCTGAGCTGCTTCGCCTGGGGGATATGGGGCGTGCTTATTTCATTGTTCTGGAGAATGTCCAGGACAGGCCCTTGGTCAATGAGAGCCCACCTAATGCTCTGCGGACGCTCGTTAGACTGCGTGAGGAGGATTGCGCGCCGATCGTCGATCTATTGCTGCAGGATGTTTTTCTGGTCGAATCCCTTGAGGAGGCCCGGGTGATGCTCAAAAATGGAGGGGGTGCGAATGATCGGTACGTGACTCTGAAGGGGGAATGGATAGATGCGAGGGGGATGGTGTACGCAGGAGGGGATGAAGAGGGTGGGGTCTATTCATACTTAGTCCAGCGCGACAATCTGCAGGAGGCCAGCGATGCGTGCAGTAAGCTTGAGGAGCAGGTTGAGCAGACAAAAAATCTGCTCACGGAGATTCGAACTGCCCAGCGTCGACTGAAATTGAAAGAAGTTGTAGATCAGGCGCGCATAGCGGAAGCAAAGTATGCGGAGGCTAGTCGCACAGCCCAAAACTGCGCGCAAATACATGAGATCGCCTCAAATCGGCTGGGGGAACTCAAGCATCGGAAGTCGCAAGTTGAACAGGAAATTTTGGATTTGGAGTCGGAGGTGCAGTCCCATGGTGATGAACTGCAAGAGTCTGATGAAAAACTCGCTGAGATCCAAAAGCATCTCAAACTGGTTAACGACAAGATTGAATCCTCTGCGATGCAGCTAGAAGCGGCGCAGAATACTCACATCGGGGCGCAGGCTGTTGCCGTTAAAACAGCCTCCGAGTGTGACCGCCTGAAAGGTGATATGAAGCGTCTCGAACAACATAAAGTGCGTCTGGATAAACGAGTAGCGCAGCAGCGCAGAGATCATGCCACATTGATGCAGGCGCAGAAGAAGGTCAGTGCACAGGTGCATGAACTAACACGCAAACGCGACGAGGAGCGTGCTCGTCGCAAAGACTTGGATAACCTGAGTGCACAGGATAAAACACGTGAGCACGAGTCTCGAGTTGAGCTGGAGCAGGTGAATGATCGTTTACGCAAAGGGCGCAGAGCCCTTCAGGAGGCAAAGCAGGAAGAGGCAGACGTTCGTGTGAAACGCAGTGCAGTGACAGCACGCTTGGAGGATATGGTTCACCGCGCAAGTGAAGAGTACGGTACCAAGCTTACCAAAATTTCAGAAAATACCGAGATTGACGAAGTTGCGCTCAGAGAAGAAATCAAGCAAAAAGAGCGCAAACTGCAATCGATGGGCAATGTCAATGCGCTCGCCCTTGAAGAATATGAGAAAGAGAATGAGCGGCTCGAGTTTATTGAGACGCAGTTTTCAGACCTTGAGGAAGCTCAAAGTACTTTGATTCGCACGATAAGAGAAATAAATCGTACAGCGTCGAAGCAGTTCATTGACACTTTTGTTTTGATACGAGAAAACTTTCGTGAGCTTTTCTGTGAGCTTTTTGGCGAAAAAGCCAAATGCGAACTTGACCTGACCGTGCCGGAGGATGTACTGGAATCGCCGATCGCTGTTACGGCAAGACCAAGTGGGAAACGCCCAGTCAGTATAGCACAGCTTTCAAGCGGAGAAAAAACGCTTACTGCAATTGCGTTGCTGTTTGCAATTTATCTGGTCAAACCAAGTCCATTCTGCTTTCTTGATGAAGTAGACGCTCCTTTGGATGACGTTAACGTAGAGCACTTTATGCGCCTCATTCGCCGCTTCTCCTCGGATACTCAGTTTGTTCTGGTCACGCACAACAAGCGGACAATGGAAATGGCCGATCGACTCTACGGCGTTACCATGCAGGAAGAAGGAGTTTCCAGCCTGGTGAGTGTGCGCTTCGAGGAAGCAATGGCTATGGCAGGATAGCGTCCACTTCTATCTCGACGAGGAACTCTGGTGCGATCAATCCAGAAACTTCCACCATTGTGGCTGCGGGCCGGATATCCTGGAAGACCTCACCATGGGCTTTGCCAACCTTGTCACCATTGACAAGGATATCCACAACATACATCCGCGTACGCACGACATCAGTAAGAGAACTCCCCAGTTTTTGGAGGGCGTCAGCAATTATGGCAAAAATATGTCGGGCCTGTTCGTAGGCATCGCCTTTGCCCAAAACATTTCCGTGTGATTCAGTTGCCGTAGTGCCCGATACGTGCACGTATCGGCCGACGCGCACAGCGCGCGTGTACCCGTACTGCGTCTCCCATATTGCCCCGCTGCTGACGGACCATCGCTCAGATTCCTTCATAGATCGGATAGTATCTGGTTAAAGTAAGGGCTTGGGAGGTCTGAGGACACACCAGATTCCAACGCTACACAGAAAACGAAAACCATGCTGCGATCAATCACAAAAGCAAGAGTCGCATGCGTTTCATCCCGTTTAGTCTGAGAAGAAAGCGTGCGTGCATCACGCTACATGCAAGCGGGGTGGCCTGGGTACTAGATTGTACAGAAGAAGGTGAAATGAGCGCAGTTTGAGAGCAGTATCGCACACTCAGAGCGTAACGTATTTCACGAGCCTAGCGAGCTCCTCATCATCGACATACTTGCCGATCTCGCGCTCAAACTGGGCCATGTTTTCGTAGGGGCGATACTCCTTAAACTCATGCAGCATTCTGCTTCCGACGCCTGGAATTGCAAGGATGTCCTCGTCGGAAGCGGAATTGACCTCAACGGGAATAAAAACTGTTTTCAGTATCTCCTCGGCAGCTTCTTCGCCAATCTCGGCAGCGAGGCTGGCAAACAGTTCTCCGAGTGAGGCGAACGGGCGATGGGCGACTAAGTGCGTAGCAACGGTATCGCCAGTCGCTTCGTGCAACGTTTGCTCGGCAGCTGTGTTGGCATCAAGTAATCCCTCTCCCTGTGTGGAGACCACATCCGCAGGGGCAACCTCGCCATCGGCCGAAGAATCATACGAACCCCCGCTCCCGCCACAGGCGGCAACCGACAACGCAAGAGCAAATAGCCCTACGCGTAAGAAATTCATTATTAATCAGACGATTTGCCCGGAGGCAGTGGTTACATCAAAGCAACTCGCCGGATGCTTCCTCACCCTCGTCCCCTCCCTCTTCACCATGATCCTCCGCCCCTTCTTCACCTTCATCTGACATTTCGTGGTCCATATCATCCATGGCCTCCGTAGTGTCGCTGTCCATGGCATCATCCTCCATCATGGCATCATCGCCATCCATGGCAGCTTCTTCCTCCATGGCGTCGCCAGGAGCAGCCGCATCGTCGGTTGCGGCATCGTCAGCGCTGCCACCGCAGGCGGCAATCAACAAGGCAAGAGCGAAAAGGGCAATTTGAAAGAATTTCATCTTGAAACCGGTGGTTGAATAAGTGCTGTGATCAAGCCTAGAAGACCGATGTAAATCATCGAACCAGGCGCCAAGGCGGGCAATGCCCCCCTTAGGGATCTCCATAATAGAGAAAAAAAAGATAAGTTTTTATACATTTCGAGCTCAAATTCAAAATTTCCTTTCAAATGCAGAAATAATCCAGTTATTCCGGTCAAAACGCACAAGATCATGCTGATCCTAAACAGCTTTCGAATTAGTGGTCGCGGTGCAAAGAAATGGGTCAGGGTTAGCGAGAGGCACAGAGTCAAGACCACGATAGGGGCCCACTGCCAGGGATCCTCAAAATGACCAAGCAATCCTAGCTCAGTAACAGTGCCGGCCAACGCAAGCACGAGTACGGCATGGCAGAGCTGGAATACAATCTTCAATCTCATTCGTGGCGCAGGGCTTCAATCGGATTCAGCGCTGCGGCTTTACGTGCCGGATAGAATCCGAAGAAGATGCCAACGCCCGCGGAAAAAACCAGTGCAATCATGACCGTGGTCGGGGAGGTAACGGTGTTCCAGCCGGTCATCTGACTCAATATGGTCGATCCGGCAAATCCAATTCCAACCCCAATCGCACCTCCTAGGACACTCATTACAATGCTCTCAACAAGGAATTGCGTCAATACATCCCTTCCTCGTGCACCAATAGCCATGCGGATTCCGATTTCCCGGGTGCGTTCAGTAACAGATACGAGCATAATATTCATGATTCCAATGCCCCCGACCAGGAGTGAGATCGAAGCGATGGCAGCCAGCAACAGGGTCATAACCTCCGTGGTACCTTGCGCGGCTTCCGCAAGATCATTCTGGTTTCGGACCGTGAAATCATCTTCAGCAAAGCCTGCCAAGCCATGTGATTCTCGCATAATGGCCCGAATTTCCTCCTGTGCAGCAGGGATATCTCTTGACGAGGGCGTACTTGCCAAGATCTGAAATATGCGGCTCCATCCGCTGAGACGGGTTTGAACCGTTGTATAGGGAGCAAGAATTACGTCATCCTGGTCCGTACCGTTGGCGGTTTGCCCTTTGGCTTCAAGGACGCCTACGACCTGTACGGGCACATTGCGTATCTGGACAGTTATTCCAACCGGATCTTCACCAGGAAACAGGTTTTCTGCTACGGTATGGCCCAATACTGCCACGCGTCGCATCTGGCGCAATTCGCTCTGATCAAAGAATCGGCCGTACTTGAGTTTCCAGTTACGAATAATCTGGTAATCTGTTGAAACACCATTGATGGTTGTACGCCAGTTGCCTTGCCCCCCGATGACCTGTGTTCGGCTAAACACTACGGGTGAGACCGCGGATACGATCAGACTTTCCCGCTTGATTTTTTCTGCATCCTTTATAGTGAGGCGGTTATAGCTTTGTGCTCCCCGACTCACACCGCCTTGGCTGCTGGCTCCAGGGGTTACTACAATCATGTTGGTGCCCAAGGTGTTAATCTGGTCCTGAATCTGGGACTGTGCCCCCTGTCCAATGGCAACCATAACGATAACTGCTCCTACACCAATCACAATCCCCAACATCGTGAGAAGCGTGCGCATTTTGTTCTTCAGGATGCTCTGTGAGGCAACCTTGACTAGTGTGGAAGCTTTCATGATTCAGACGGATATCTGGAGTTCTGGGTACAGGTCGGTTTTTGCGGAACGACGGTTTTCAATGCGCTTGTCTAGTATGATCTTACCATCGCGCAACTCAATGATGCGCTCTGTGCAGTCAGCCACATCGGATTCGTGTGTAATCAGCAGGACGGTCATTCCCTGGTCGTGAAGCTCTTGGAACAGGGAAAGTACCTCAACGGAGGTTTTGGTGTCCAGGTTACCGGTGGGCTCATCGGCCAGTAGAATGGATGGATTAGTCACGAGTGCGCGTGCGATAGCAACTCGTTGTTGCTGTCCACCTGAGAGTTCACTGGGTTCATGATCCATTCTGTCCCCAAGACCAACGCGTTCCAACGCCTCCTTGGCGGCTTTTCGGGCCGAGATTTTTCGACGAGATCGATCATAGAGAAGCGGTAGCTCAACATTTTCGAGCGCTGTTGTTCGCGCCAAAAGGTTAAAACCCTGAAAAACAAAGCCAATCTTGCGGTTGCGAATATCGGCCAATTTATTACGCGACAGCCCCTCTACATGCACGCCGTCAAGGAAGTAGGTACCGGAGGTTGGATAGTCCAGGCAGCCGATAATGTTCATCAAGGTTGATTTCCCCGAGCCGGAAGCGCCAACGATAGCAATCATTTCGCCTCGGTTCACGACGAGATCAATACCTTGCAGGGCACGTACCTCGGTCTTGCCCATCGCGTACACCTTGGTGATTCCTTCGGTACGCATCACGATTTCGCGTTCCATACGCTAAAAGCCCCCTGGGCGCCAACGCCGCTCCTGACTCTGGAACGGGTTATTTGAGCCGTTCTCTTCCTGCTGGGTTACCCCCGCTATAATTTCCGTGCCGGGCTGAAGTTGCGCAGTAGTAACCTCTGTCATTTGCCCATCAGTGATTCCTATTTGCGCAGGGGCCACCATCAACTCTCCGTTTTCATCCAGGTACCAGAGCATAGTGAAATTACTGTCTCCAAAGCCGCTTCCGCCTGCTCCCGGGCCGCCATTGCCGCCGCCGCTCCAGGAGCCGGCCTGCCTGGATCCGGTATTTTGCTGTGCACCTTCAACGCCTCTACCGGAACCTTCTGACGGGGCTTCCGCTTCTCTTTTGGCTCGGATTGTTTCAAACATACGAGGAGTTGCACGGAAACGAAGCGCAGCATTGGGCACTTTGAGCACATTCGTTGCTGTTTCAATCAAAAAATCTACGGTGGCGGTCATGCCAGGCAGGAGAAGGCCGTCGGGATTCTCAACATCAACGACCACGGTGTAGTTAACCACATTTTCTTCAACCGTAGATTGCAATCGCACCTGGCGTACGGTACCCGTAAAGGTCTCGTCCAGATATGCCTGCACTGTAAACCGGGCAACCTGTCCTTCTCGGATTTGTCCGATATCACTCTCATCCACAGACGCGAGAATTTCCATTCGGGAAAGATCGTCCGCGATCAGGAACAACTGTGGTGCGGAGAAGCTGGCCGCAACAGTTTGACCTACGTCAACATTTCGTTCAATGACTGTTCCGGAGATGGGGGCTATGATTGTAGCATAGCTTAGGTTTTGGCGTGCACGATCCAGACTGATCTCTGCGCTTCGAGTTGTTGCTCTGGCAATATCCAGATCGTATTGTGCCTGAGCATAATCTACCTCAGTGACAAACTGCTGAGCGTAAAGGGGCTCCAACCGTTCAAGTTCCCGTTCTGCTTGTCTGAGCTGTGCCTGATTACGTTCTAGGTTGGACTCGGCATCCCGCACGGCACTCCACAGGAGTGTGGTGTCAATACGGGCAATGACTTGTCCCTGCGTTACGCGGTCATTGAAGTCCACATAAATACTAGCAATGATTCCTGATACCTGGGTGCCGACCTGAACAGTCGTTACGGCATCAAGTGCTCCTGTACTTGCGACAACAGCCTCAATATCGCCCTGTTCAAGCATGACAAAACGATAGGGACTGATGGGCTCAGTGTTACCGCGACTGAAATACCACAAGGAACCCCCGGCAATCACGACGGCGGCTATAACTGCAAATAGTCTCATTAAGCAAGTGTGTTCACTCTTTGGATGAAGGTTAGATGGATTAATCTCTACTGCGTGGAGAACGGCGGGAACGTGAGTTTCGATCAGAATGTCTGGATCGTCTCCGAGTCAACTTCTCTTCTACGCGTTCCCACTGCTCTTGACCGAGTATTCGCTGCAGGTCCGCGGCCAAAGCCTGACGGTACACAGCGAGGCTGTCGGACATAAGTTGACGCTGCCTCATAAAGCCTTGTTCAGCGCGGCGAATAGCGGCCATTAGTTCTTCTCGTTGTTCTTCGCTTTCAATCTCTACGATCTGCTCAATCTGTCGCATGAGTCCTCCTTGGACTCTGATTTCGGCAATGGCAGTGTTACGTCGGTGCTGCCAAGCACTTGTGCCGAGGATGCCGATCAGGATCCCGGCGATTAATGTGCATCCCAAGAGCACAATTGATTTGACTCGAGTACTCATGGAGTGGTTAATGAAAATTCATCCAGATTCGCAGAGTAGGCCGTGGTAAGCGTCAAGGGTTGCAGGCCGAAGACGATTTCTGTTGGTGTCGGCTCAACTTCATAATTCCGACTGACGAAGGTATTGTACGATACAAAGCCCAGAATCAGGAGCATACTTGCAAGAGCGACGGGTCTGAAAGCGAGCCATAGCGTTTGCCAAAGCTGCTCTTCCGGCTGATTCAGAGCCTGGATCCGGTGCATAATCCTATCGGTTAGAAAGGGTCGCACACCGGATTCGGCATTCATCTCTGCAGTTTCACAAATCAAAGATTGCAGGTGCGGATTTTGGTCTTTTGGTGTGGAGGGTCGTTGGTTCATTTTAGTCCTCGTCTGCAAGTATAGGTCCCAGAATATCGCGCAGGCGGGCGGTTGCCCGACTGAGCCGGGACAGTACAGTGCCCTGAGGAATTCCCATTATTTCAGCAGCTTCGGCAGTCGAGTATCCTTCGACCAGTCGAAGTACGACAACTGCACGATGATGGGGCTTAAGTTTGTTCATGGCCAGATTAATCAGTTCTGTCCGGTCAAATCGATCTGTTTCAGCATCGTGAAATCCTGGCTCTGGAAGCGTAACGGTTTCGTCATCCCTACTAACGAACCGTAACCGCATACGCTTGCGCCGACGCAGGGCATCAAGTGATGCATTAATTGCAATACGCGTGAGGTAGGTAGTACATGCCGCATCTCCCCGAAACCGATCCAGTGTTTTGTAGAACCGGATAAATACTTCCTGCACCACGTCATCAACATCTGCACTGGCACCGAGCATACCGGCGACGGTACGAGCCACCATTTGCTGGTGACGTTCCAATAGTTCGCGAAACGCATTCTGATCACCTCTGCGCGCACGATCAATTAATGTATCATCTGATGGAATATGGGTCACTTTCCCACGGCCTCAGCGTTGCTGTTATGGCTGCACAGATTGTATCAAAACCAGTCACAGCAATCTGGTTGCTGCAAAGAAAGTAAAGTAAGCATAACCGTGTGTTCTTCCGACTGAGCCCAGAGGCCATTAAAATCCCCGTTGTCCGTTGCCACGCCTTGGTCTTTGTTGCCGCGTGGACCTGGATTGTTCTCGCATAACTTCTCGGTAAGTTGCCATTTGCTCTTCTGAAAGCAGGGCGGAGAGTGCGATTTCTGTTTCCTTATTGATTTCTTCCCGTTTTGCACGCATGGCCTGAAATTGTCCACGTCCTTCGCCTGGTCTGGGGCGCAATGCCATTAGCGAGTCCGTGCGGGCGGCAAGGATGGCGCGAACTGCAGGAACCTGTTCAGCGGTCAGGTCAAGCTTTGCAATCAGTGAATCGTTTGCGGTTTCCATCGCCTCCTGAAAATTATCAAACCGCCCGCCCGGGCCCCGTTGAGCAAGGGCGCTATGAGCTGCAAAGAGTCCTATAAGGAGTGTCAATAAAAGCGTTTTACGCATTTGGGGTTATCAGTAAATTGAGTCTATATGACGATTTTAGTGGGGAAATTATTCCTTAACTGGCGGGTGTTTTTGGATTGTGCTCCCACAAAGGTGAAATTTTTAAGTAATACCAGACATGCAACCGATAACCTGCACTGTCGTAATTTCTCCCTCCAACTTCTCCATTAACTACTGGTTCTTATGTCCTATAGAGGCACAATTGGGATTCTTACAGGGGGCGGTGATGTGCCGGGACTGAATCCTGCGATTCGGGCGATTACTTTGCGTGCACTGCGTGAAGGATACAAAGTGCTTGGAGTCAAGCGGGGTTGGGCTGGGCTGGTCGAACTTGTCCAGAATAGCGAGGCTGAAAATTCAAACAATGTGATTGAACTTGACGAATCTACGGTCAATGCGGCAGCCCGCACAGGCGGCACGTTTCTTCACAGTTCCCGAACGCGGCCAAGTCATTTACCACAAAGTAATTTACCGGCGCACCTGCGGGATCGTTTTACTGACCCCGTTAATGACGTTACCTCTGCAGTTCTCTCAAACATCGAGTATCTGGGTATTGACTATTTGGTTCCAATTGGTGGGGACGATACGCTCAGTTATGGTTACCGTCTGCACAAGGAAGGGGTTAAGGTCGTAGCGATCCCCAAGACCATGGACAATGATGTTCCAGGCACCGATTACTGTATTGGGTTTGGTACTTGCGTAACCCGGACGATTGAATTGGCCAATACGCTGCGTACTTCGGCGGGCTCACACGAGCGCTTTCTGGTCATTGAAGTATTTGGGCGCTACGCGGGGTATTCAGCGCTACTCCCCGCTATGGCGGGAGCCGCGGATCGCTGTGTCATTCCCGAGTTGGATTTTGATATGGATCAGCTAACCGAACTCATGGTGTATGATCGCAACAGGAACCCGAGCCGCTATTCTGTTGTGCTTATCTCCGAGGGAGCAAAGATTAAGGGAGATGACACCATGTCCTTCCTAGGCTCTGAGAAGGATCAGTATGGGCACGCTAAACTGGGAGGTATAGGACGTCGGGTTGGTGAGGAGTTGAAGCGCCGTTCACCCAAGTACAATAGTGGTCGGCGGATCAATGTCGTCAATCAGCGGCTAGGCTATCTCGTTCGTTGTGGGGCCCCGGATGCGCTGGACTGTGTTGTGCCGATGGCTTATGGAAATCTGGCCTTGGATTTGATCCTGTCAGGCACATCGGGACGCTTGGTCAATATCCGTAATGGTGTGTACGGAAGTATTTCGATGGAGGTGATCAACGGGCCTCACAAAGTTGTGGACGTGAAAAAATTTTACAACACTGAACGACTTCGCCCCAACTTCAAGGATCTACACGACGCGCCCCTCTTCATTATGAACTCCGATTGACGGGGGCTTTTTTCGGTTTTCAAAGACTAACCTAGTCTTGCAAACCGCATGATAGGGAGAGTTTTGTGTCTTCGGGGATTTATATGAGTGCACAGGGCACATTATTTGCATCCAGGCAGCAGGATTTCACAAATATTTCAAAAAATTTTTTCTGGAAGCGCTTTCAAAATCAAAATAATTTTGTTTTTTAATTTATTTTTCTTAAAATAA
>VXLY01000017.1:0-2372 GCA_009841335.1 Rhodothermaceae bacterium
TTTACCCCCCAGACGCCCCCACCGCCCTCTGCTTCTTGTGGCGGGGGCTGGGAGATGTGTATAAGCCACACACCGCAGCGGTACAGCTATCCACGAAGGGATCCTGCGCGAAGGAATGGAATCGCCCGTGCATTTCTGGGTGCCTTCGATCGCCCCCTCGGGGTTTTTGATCTATACTGGGGATCGTTTTCCCGAGTGGCGTGGCAATTTCTTCGTGGGCGGCCTTTCGGGCCAACAACTGGCCCGCCTGACCGTCGATGGGCAGGAGGTTCAGCAGGAAGAGACGCTGCACTTTAGCAGAGGCCGTATCCGCGATGTCCGCCAGGGACCGGACGGCTATATTTACCTGGCGATCGATGACCGCCGGGGAGGCTTGACACCGATAGTGAGATTAGAGCCTGCTGACGAGCACTGACCTTGAAGGGAATACCGTCCACGGTAGTTTGCGGACTGGTCTATCTTGGCGTCGGACTACGGATGAGAAGCTGTGGGAGGCTGACAATGGGGCTCTCTTATCGAAGTCCTCGACATACAGTGAACACTGATCTTACGGCGGCGCTTTGCTCAGGAATGATAGTGACGAGAGGATCCGAAAACCCCTAGTCGAAACATTCCCACATGCCCCTACAATGCTTGGTCATGCGGACCTTATTGTTGGGACTCAGTCAGTGAAATGCCCCCTAATAAGACGGCATTAACAGACGCATAATTCCCAGTTCTGGAACCCAAGATCATTTCCGCAAAGCTGGAAACCGTCCAATTATACCTGTACCCCACCCTGTTGTACGACTGAGGTATTCTGAGAAGAGAATCCTACCTCCGGCATAGCTGAGCGGGTTAGCTGGCAAACGGGTTATCCTGTGCACGGGAGGCGGTTAAGGGATCCTTGTAGTACACCAGCTTATCCGCCACCACAGGCTGGTACGGGCGCACCAGCAATAATTGACGGGCAGGATGAAGCCTTCGCAACTCATCGGGTTTCAGAAGCGGACGACTGCTCTCTTCATAACCTGCACGCATCCGACCAAGTTTTCGTCCATCATCCTTATTCAGCCTGCGCTGCCAGATCGACATTTCCCCGAGTATCTGCGCAATCTTTTGGCTCGTGAACGGATCCTGAATTGCAAAAGTCTGAATAACCGCACAGTTGGCCAAAAAGCTTTCCCATTCGCTGTGATACTCGCGCTTGAGTTGTGCCAGATCCTGCAGGATCAGCCACATGGTCAGGCCATAGCCGCCCCCGAGGGATACCGCCTCCATAATGTTCTGCATATAGCCCAGATTGGCAAATTCATCCAGAAGAAAGACTACGCGCTGGGTTACGGTGGGCTTCTTTGCAGCACTATGTGTGCACCAGTAGTAGCAACTACTAATTACCAGGCGTAACCACGGCGCAAACGTGCTCAAGTATTCCCGGGGAAGAACGATATAAACGGTCATCTTTCCTTTGCGCAATTTTTCCAGATTGCAGTTCGTGCTTGCAAGTACATACTGCATCCGGGGGCTGCTAAGAAAATGAGTGTGACTCTGCGCTGTGGAAAAAACACCACTGCGCTCGCGATCAGATTTTTGCTCAATGCGATGAGCGCCCTCCCGCACCTGAAGAAGGTGGCTGTCTTTCATTGCGCACAGCGTTTTTCCCATGTCGTCACTGCCCTGTGTCAAGAGCTGACGCACCTTGATCAAGTGCCGATCATTCGCGAGCGTTTCATCGCTCGCTACATGCAGAATGAAGCTAAAAAGCAATCCTTTCGCTTCTAGCTTCCAATGAGAATCTTCTGTCCGGTGGCCGCGGCCAATGATCATTTCCGCGAGCATCATGGCTGTCTCTACGTAATCTTTACCGTTGATGTCAATAAAATCCACGGGGTTTAGTGTGGCCATCTGGGCTCCGCCTTCCTTTGTAAGGTCGAATGGATCAAGCGCCACGATTTTTTGCTGCAGATGATCTCGTCGCCAAGCAGCGGTTACTGCGTAATTCTCTCCCTTGGGGTCTGTGATGATCATGCTGCCTGTGTAGCTCAGGAGGTTGGGCATTACTGTGCCTACTCCCTTCCCGCTGCGTGTCGCTGCAATCGTGATCAGATGTCCATCACCATCGTAGCGCAAATATTCGTTATTGATTTTCCCCAGAAGGAGACCTTTCGTAGGTTTTTTAAGCGCCTCTGCATTCCCCCATTTTGTGGAACCCTTCGCGAGTGAGAGTTGTGCGGTGGCTCGCAGAATGATTCCGCGTATCAGCAACATACCAGCAAGACCACCGGCAAGCGAAGCAAGCAATGTTGTTCGCATGAGGTCGGGAGTATTCAGCACATATGCAAGCGCACGTACAGCATGATGCGGGCTATGAACGGGGGCGGCACCTATAACGC
>VXLY01000017.1:2382-2955 GCA_009841335.1 Rhodothermaceae bacterium
GCACACAAGTATTAAGGGTATGAGAACAGGGCGCATTGTGGGACGAAGTAGCCAAGGAACTGCGAGTCCTGCGATGCTCAAGAGCATGAGCCGGGTAGCTTCGAAAGGCAAGAGAGGGACAGCCGTGGGTGGTCCCCAAACCAGAGTCATGATTGCCAGAGTGACCTGCAGACTCACGAGCGGAAAAAGGACTAGAATTGATACTGCTCTCCGCATACCCAGAGCACTTGGAGCGGACCAGCCGTAAAGGCGCTCCTGCATAATTCTATCCCGCGTATGGAGCTGCAAAAGTCATGTCTTTGGATACATATACGAGAAAACTGTATCCCGGACGAAGAATGAGTACTGGCTGGCGACCTCTGCCACGCTCTAGCTGGCCTGCTGCTACACGAGAGAGTTCAAGAGCGATGGAACCGCCAGCCAGACTGCCAGCTGTCGTCGCCGTGGAGAGAGTGGTCGCACTACCTACCAACGCTAAGAGAGCCGCACTTCCAAACCGCTGAAGTCGATAGTGTTTTACTTTAGGAATGTCTGATCTACGCGATGTTATTGGCAAACCCAGTCCAAAATGGG
>VXLY01000077.1 GCA_009841335.1 Rhodothermaceae bacterium
CACATTTTGCAGACTGGGGGAGGTGTGTGTGAAACTTTGTTTATCAAACGAGATCTGACGGACCTGTTACCCGACTCAAGGAGTCCATTCATTGGCAACGTGAATACTCCCTATCCGCATGGAATCATGATCCCGAAACGTTCATCAGATCACCACAATCTGTACTGTGCTCTCAGGAAAAAATGACGAACTGCCGCAGGAAAAAACTGGGGTGTCCCAAAACCTGCGTTCCCGTACAAGAGTACCTTGGAATCCAGCAGATTATTGACATCCAACGAAACTGTAAGCCCGTCCAGACGTGTTTGCTGACCGAATGACCACTGTATCGTAGCAGAAACCAACGCATACGGATCTACCTCCAGGTTGTCTGCAGCCGTCCCGTCTACTGTGCGCCCTCCTCCATTGTCCACGTACTGTTTGCCTGCAAATCGCGTGTCCGCCCGAAGCGTGAGACCCGATCGCTCATATGTAACCCCTATGCTTCCACTGCGCGCAGGAAAGCCTGCAATCGGATTACCGGACCTGTCGATGGGGGCAACCGAAAAATCGGGCAATGTTACGTATTCCACAAATTCCACGATTCGATTGCGACTGAATGTCGCATTGGCAAATGCATTCAGGCTTGGGAGAATACGGGCCGCCGCCTCCAACTCAACGCCGACATGCCGCGTGCGATCCGCATTACCTGTACGCGGAACACCAAACTGATCCAGACCTCCACTCGGAACGATTTCATCCCTGAACAGCATCCAGTAGGCCGCAGCGCGCAGCCGAATGTTGTGTTGCTCTACCTGCGCTCCCAGCTCAATGTCGGTCAGCCGTTCAGGCTTTACGATTGGACGATCATAATCGAAACTGCCATCAGCATGCCGATCAAACTGGGGCGTGAATCCGGCCCCCGCTTCTTCGCCATCATAGAGCGACTTCATTCGAGGTTCGCGATTAGCCAGCGATATGCTCATGTAGGCGCTCAGCGGCTGCTCCGGATTCAGGGTTACCCCCAGGCGCGGATTGGCAAACAGATAAGGAACCTGGAAGGCATTCCTGAAAAACTCTTCCTCAAAAATCCGGTACTGCCGCCAGGTAAGTTGCAAATCAGCCTGGATAGCCAGCCGGCTGAATGGTCGCGTTATGTGACTGGCATATAGCGAACTCACCACCTTTTCCCCGCGCACACTGTAAACCCTGTAATCGTTGGCCGCTCCTACGACCTGTGCAGGCAATCCGCTGCCTTCTTCCACGCGCCCCCAACGTAAGGACCGGTGCAGACGCAATTCGCCGCCAAGTGTTGTTTCTGACTTGTCTCGCTTTACATTATAGCGGGGCATCCAGCCTGCCTGCCACTGGTCCAGTGCAGCCCTAAACAGTACCGTTGCGTCCGGTGCACTAATGTACAGCGGTGCCTGGCGTTCAGCATCACTTAACCCCCGCCAACCCGCCGGAATACGTAGATAGTCCGCACTTCGGAAGGTGCCGCCAAAATCAAACTCCCCGATGCCCTTGATCCAGAAAAGAGCCTGTTCAAATGTTTGATTTGAACTAGGCGTGAATGTATGCAAGAGCTCCACATGAGGTTGATGGAACCGCTCAACATCCTCAGTAAACGCGCTGAAGTTGTAGCGCCGGTCAATCGTTCCTCCGAATCCGTCATCAACCGAGCCGGTGTTTGCTTCTTTGGGAATCCCCCCGTAAGCTAGACCATCCCGCTGTGGACCCCCATAGGACTGCAGGGTGACCGTATGGCGTTCGCCATAGCGCCGGACGCCCACAAAGTACCTCCAGAATTCGGACCATGACCAGTCGCGATACCCGTCTGATTTGAGCCGGCTAACCCGCGCATAAGCTGCATAGCGACCACCTAAAAGTCCTGTATTCGCCTGGAATGTGTAGCGCTGCGTGGCGTAGGTTCCATACCCGGCTTCCACTCGTACTTCGCGATTGGCACGGTACGGGTCCGTTACAATATTAATGGCACCACCTATGCCCGTCGAGCCATAAGAGGCGGCCCCTGCACCCCGCTGTACCTGGATATCCTGAATTGACCCGTGCAGATCAAAAAAGTTGATCCAGAACACGTTATGCTCTTCGGGATCATTCTGTGGGATTCCGTTGATAGATACTGCGACGCGTCGCTGCCCGAACCCGCGCAATCGCAGATAGGTGTACCCCATATCATTCCCGTTCTCACTGTAATGTGTGATAGAAACAGATCGGGCCAATGTGGACGGCATATCCTCCATGGACGGCAGTACCGCAAGCTCGCGTGCCGTGATGTTGCTGTGCGTGAGCGGGGTCAGTCGTTCACGCGCTCGCCGGGCTTCGGCAACCACCTCTCCACCATATAGCACCCGCTGATCCAGTGTGAGGATCAGGTGCTGCTCAGCATCGCCCACCTGCACGGACTGCCGAAGTGTTTCGTAGCCAAGAAAGCGAACCTCAAGTGTATACGTTCCTGTGGCAACCTCTAGCGCAAAGCTTCCGTCTGTATCAGTTGTTCCAGAATAGCTGGCAACGGAGGAATCGGCTGGAAAAAGTTGTAGCGTTGCCCCGGCAAGCGGCTCGCCGGCGGTCGACTGGACCGAACCAGTCAACTGGGGATTAAGAAGTAAGGGAATAAGCAACGAAAGCAGCATGTTACAACCAGTTTTAGGTGTGCCTGGAGGGCTGTAACAGCACTTCGATGCAATTTCCTACGCCGGCATTACCCGGATCAGGTACTATGGGTTTGATCTCAGCCTCCCTGCCAGGAAGCACCCCAAGCAGTCTGTAATGAAAAGAACCAGCAGGGTCGGATCCAGTCGGAAGCGACCCTGCCGTCAAAAGGGATCCTGGCACCGACCTACTCTCCCACCACGAAGGGCAGTACCATCGGCGCTGCGG
>VXLY01000007.1 GCA_009841335.1 Rhodothermaceae bacterium
AGGGGGATACCTTAGTTGAGCGTACCCGGAACTTCAATTATTCCAATATGGTGAAGGTATTTCCCGATCAGGATCTATGGGTTGATACGCAACAGATGCAGGTGTCGTCAGATGAAAACGACCTCATGGTCGTTCAGAAAGCCGACGGACGGACTATGGATTTGCGACATCGGTACGCTAAGGTGCCAGATTATGGTCAGGCTGGCCTAATGTTAAGTGACATAATGCATGCTTATTCGGTTGAACAGACGGAAAATGGTATTCCTCCGAGCACGAATGAAATCGTCCGCAGAGGCTTCTCTATATTGCCGGCACCACGGAAGGTATACTCAACTGAATGGCCGATCTATCTATATTTCGAGGTCTATGGCTTGGCTCTAAATTCTCTCGGGAGAACGGATTACGACGTAGAAATCACATTGGAGCCCAAGAATGCTGATCGTAGGGTTCGGCGTTTGTTCAGACGGAACAGAGACAGGGGCAGGGAGGGAGTATCCGTGAGCTACAGGGGCAACGGTGCAGAGCCGGAGGAATCTCTTTACCAGATACTTGATGTTAGTGACCAGAAAACAGGATTTTACACGCTAACCGTGTCTGTACGGGACAACGAGACGGATGAGGAGACTGGACGGATACAGGACCTGTTTTTACGGAGATGGGGGTTGTCGTGTAGCGAGTGAGTGGGGTAGCCGCTTGGAATGCCCTCATCTTGTGGGGAATGTCCTATCTGACGGGAATGGCGATGGATGCAAGTTCATAGATTTTTCCCAATCCGGTGATAGCCTAAATCTCTTTCCAACTGATGGGTTTAGGAGATGGTTGTAACTCCGAATGAGTTCTTGGATCCTGATAGAGTTCGTGAAACAACGGTCAGGACGGACACGTACCGAAATACAGAGAGACTGGTTGCCTGCCGGGGAATCAGCCCCGGTTAACGGGAAAAATTCATGGCCGTTAGTCTGTACTCACTTACCGGTAAGATAGATATCAACCCATCTGAGGTCGGACCTGCCAGTACGCTTCGTCTGTAATCGGACTGCCGCGTATCTACGATGAGACGTACGACTATCACATATACGTCAACTGCGGTACTACTCGCATTAATTATAACCGTCGATGTTTCAGCCCAAATTCGCTTTGCAGGTGATAATAATGGGCTGAGCGTGAATGGGAAGACTATTAACACCGGAAATCTACATGAAAGTCTATTCAATATAGTCGAAATCCTGAGCGCCACGAGCGATAGCTTTGGCTTTCAGGTATTTGCGGACGGAGCTTTCCCTATGCGGGCCAAAATAAATGGTTCATCGTATGAAATTTGGAGAGATAGAATTATAGAGTCTTGCGAAACTAGCAATGCGGATCACGAGGTCCAGGTCCATTTACGACCTGATCCTCTCGTAATGATAGGGACACGCGGAAAACCACGAAAATTAGGAACCTTAGTCAAGTTCCAGATACGGCGAGACCCTCAGTTACAACCAATCTCTCTCGTGTCAGCATGGATTAAGCATGGGGAAGAAAATGCATTCAGTCACCAGGTTGAGACGTCATTTTTGGTCTACTCATTTAAGGGAGATGGGCAGCAAACGGATTTGTTGATTAATTATGGAGTCGGTTGGATACCCATCAATGATCAGGGAGAAACCTTAGTTGAGCGTACTCAGAACTACGATACATTAAAGGGAGATGGGCAGCAAGCGGATCTGATTGTCAATTATGGAGTCCGCTTGGAACCCATGTACAATCGCTTGGACGGAATGCCAGTGGAAAATGCGAATCTCAGCACATTTCTCATCAATGATCAGGGAGATACGTTAGCTGAGCGTACCCGGAACTTCGACTATTCAACCAATCAGGTGAAGGCATTTCCCGATAAGTATCTATGGGTTGATACGCAAAAGATGCAGGTGTCGTCAGATGCACATAACCTCATGGTCGTTCAGAAAGCTGACGGACAGACTACGGATCTTCGGCGTCGGGAGATTAAGGTGCCGGGTTATGATCAGGCTGGTCTGAGGATAAGTGACGTTATGCTTGCTTATTCGGTTGAACAGACGGAAAGTAGTATTCCTCCGAGCGCCAATGAAATTGTCCGTAAAGGCTTCTCAATATTGCCTGCGGCACGGAATGTATACTCAACTGAATGGCCGATCTATCTATATTTCGAGGTCTATGGGTTAGCTCTGAATGCTCAGGGGAGAACGGATTACGATGTAGAAATCGAACTGGAGCCCAAGAATGCCGATTATAGGGTTCGGGGCTTGTTCAGATGGAAAAGGGGCAGGGAGGGAGTGTCCGTAGGCTACAAGGGCAACAGTTCAGAGCCGGAGGAATCTCTGTACCAGATACTTGATGTTAGTGACCAGGATACAGGGCTATACACGCTAACTTTGACTGTTCGAGACAACGAGACAGGCGAGGAATCTGAGCGCGTGCAGGACCTGTTTTTGCAGAGATGGGGGTTGTCGTGTAGCGAGTGAATGGCGTAGCCGCTTGGAATGTCCTCATCATTCGGGTAACGTCCCATTCCAACCGACTGGCAATCGGTACGATGGAAGCTTTGAGAGCGATAGGAGTACTTTGCCATTTTAGCTTTGGGGAAGTGATGGGTACGCTCTCGCGCCAGTTATCAGCGTGAAATCCATGTATAAAGCTGGGTTGTTATCTTTGCTTGACCCAGGTTGACTTCTGTCTTACGTACACTACGCTGGTCAGCTAATCGTCGATCAAATCGCACGGGCATGATCCAATTTCAATTGCGGATATGAGCCAAAAGACACGACATCACAATTGCTTAGTTTCCGGCTTATTGTTTTCGACGGTGGCGCTTGTTTTAGGGCTGTCTGGCGCGTCGTGTACGCAAGAATTGGATCCGCCGAATGTCCTCTTCATAGCGGTCGATGACCTGAACACAGATCTCGGTACATACGGCCACGATCTGGTAAGCAGCCCACATATTGATCGCCTAGCCGCTCGCGGCGTGAGATTTGATCGTGCATACTGTCAGTATCCCGTCTGCAGCCCCAGTCGATCCAGCTTTCTAACCGGACTTTACCCGGAACAGACCGGCGTACTGACCAATCAGGACAGCCTCCGCCAACACATTCCAGATATTCCTACACTTCCCCAATGGTTTAGGGAGCATGGATACCACACAGCCCGCGTTGGAAAGATCTTTCACTATGGTGTTCCAAGCCAGATCGGCTCGGACGGTATGGATGATCCCGCGTCGTGGTCCGAAACTGTAAACCCGCGTGGTATCGATCGCGAGATTCACGATCGCATACACACTCTCGTTCCAAACCAGTTTGGCGGAACTCTAAGCTGGCTGAGCGTGGACCCGGAAGATGGATTACATACGGATGAGTTGGGAGCAGCTTCAGCTATACGGATCATGGAAGAGCAACACCCATCTCGGACGGGTACGCCCCTGTTCCTCGCGGTAGGGTTCTATCGCCCGCACACGCCATTTGTGGCTCCGGCTCCCTACTTCGAGTTGTATCCGATGGATCAGATCAATCCCGTTCTCGAGCAGCCAGGTGATCGAGATGATATTCCAATTGCGGCTCTAGCCGATCGACCAAGGCAGCGCGAACTGACTGTGGAAAAGCGTCGCGAAATCATTCAGGCTTACTATGCCTCGGTATCGTTTATGGACGCACAGGTGGGTCGTCTCCTGGATGCTCTGGAGCGACTGGATCTAGCTGACAATACCATCATTGTGTTTGTTTCCGATCACGGTTATCATCTGGGGCATCATGGACTTTGGCAGAAGGGTGATTTGTTTGAGGGATCCGTTCGCGCCCCACTGATTATCGCTGCGCCGGAAGGGCTGCACGAAGGCTCTGGCACAGAGGCACTGGTAGAGCTAGTAGATTTATATCCTACACTGGTAGATTTGGCCGGCCTGCCAGCACCTGAGCACCTCAAAGGATCAAGCTTGCGACCCATTCTGGAGGATACAGACCGCCCTGGGAGGTCCTCCGCCTTTTCGGTTGGATGGAGCAGGGCCGCATGGATGCACCCCGAAATTGGCGCTCGGAGCGTGTTGGGATATTCGATTCGCACGAAACGATTCCGGTACACCGAATGGAATGGTGGAGATGCAGGCTCCGAACTTTACGATTACGAAGAGGACCCAATGGAGATCAACAATCTGGTCGAAGCGCCCATCTACGCAGATACTTTAGCTCAGTTGAAACGATTGATGGAGTCTAGAAAACGAACCGCGAAGTAGCTATGAGTTTGGATTTCATGACCCGCCGGAGTTTTCTAAAGAGTGTGGGAGTGTCGGCACTTGCCGCAGCGACCAAGCGGCAGAAGACACATGTGATCACGCTTAGCTTTGATGACGGATTCCGTAAATCAAGTATAGAAACGGCGAGGATCTTTGAGAAGCACGGTTTGTCGGCCTGCATAAACGTTATTGCTACGGCCCACCATGATGACTTCGTTCCGCCCGATGAATACCACAGTGTTCCAGCCGGTGACTTTGGACTGTGGAACGAATTGGTTGCACGTGGCCATGAAGTCATGCCCCATGGGTATAAGCACCGGAATCTGACCGAGGTGCCGCTGCAGGTCGCAAAGGACCTGATCATGCGCTGTCTGGATTATTTCAGTGAAGCACTGAATGGATTTGATGCCAAGGAAGCCATTTTCAATTTTCCCTACAATGCTTCAAATCCTGATATAGAGGAATGGCTTGCCGATCAAGTGCGGGCTTTCCGAACGGGTTATGCGCAGATTAACGCGCTGCCACATGCCGGACAGAAGAAGCTGATATGTAGTAGCCACGGTCCCGGGAATATTGACGCATTTCTTTCGGAAGAGATTGATCGATTTATAGCCTCGCCCGGTGGATGGCTGATCATCAACGCTCACGGTTTGGATGGAGAGGGTTGGGGGCCTCTTTCTGCTTCACATCTTGACGGTCTTCTTTTCGAATTGAAGGCAATAGAAAAAGTCCTGGTGATTCCTAGTGGACGGGCATTGGCAGACGTTTGATCCATCAGGGCTACATCTTGGATTCCATTTCGCGGACCTATAGGCTTGCTGTGTGAAACGTGTACCCAAATACAAGTCACTATCTGCAGACCGGTCCAATTGAATCACTTAATCCTTGGGCGGGAATTTTCTTTTTGTATGATGATGTCCAACCACAAGCACGAAATACTGGAAGCGATTCCACTGCATGTCCAAACATGGACCATGGCACCGTGACTGAGTTCGTAAATGAGTGAATGTATTCATGATCTAGTCGAGTGGGACATGAGATGACTACCACAGAGAACATTCCTGCTCTCGTAAAGCGACTCTGTGCGCACGCACGAGAAACAGAATGGTTTGAATTCAAGTCCAGCGATGCTGACCCGAAGAAGCTCGGCCAGAACATTTCTGCGATTGCAAACGCGGCAGCAATTTCTGGAAAATCCAATGGATACATTATCTGGGGGATCCAAGATGACGATCATCGGATCATTGGGACTACGTTCAAACCTGATTCAAAGCGAGTGCAAAGGGACGACCTTGATCACTGGTTATCTCAAAGGCTTGACCCTTCGATAAACTTCCGCTTTCACACAGACAATGTAGACGGCAAGCCTGTGGTCGTGCTCTTGATCCCCCGTGCATTTGACCGACCTGTTAGATTTGACAATGAAGCATATATCCGTGTGGGATCTCGTACCAGAAAGCTAAACCGGTTTCCCCAAAAGGAAAGTCTGATTTGGCGTTTGCCAACTAGTCGAACCTTTGAAACAGGGGTTGCCATTGAGTATGTGCAGAATTCTGGTGTGCTGGACTTACTGGACTACGAGTCATATTTCAATCTAGTGAAAAGCCCGATCCCCACACACGCACCTAATTTGCTTCAAGCACTGCAGCACGAAAATTATGTTCGTCAACGTGACGATGGATCGTGGGATATTTTAAATCTGGGCCTCCTGGCATTTGCACGAAACCTGGGGACTATAGACTCGTTGCGTCGTAAGTCAACGAGGATTGTCAAGTATTCGGGGACAGCCAGATACCATGGAAGTCGTCAAGAAGAACTCCCAATTGGCTATGCAGCAGGATTTGCCAGTATTATGGACTACGTGAGTAAACTCGCACCCACTGATGAGACTTTCAATGGTGGGATCAGAAAACAGGAGCCACGCTTTCCGACGCTGGCGGTTCGGGAAGTGATTGCAAATGCGCTAATTCATCAAGATTTGACGGAAAGAGGCACTGGACCATTGGTCGAAATATTCGAGGATCGCATAGAAGTGCTGAATCCTGGTGCACCTCTAGTGGACTCGAGACATTTTGTCAATGCCCCTCCAAAATCACGAAATGAAGTACTAGCTGCACTTCTTCGAAGATTTGGAATTTGTGAAGAACTTGGAAGCGGCTGGGACAAGATCGTGTATGAAATTGAGATACGGCATTTGCCAGCCCCACGAATTGATGTGATCAATAACAGCACACGCGTTACGATTTACGGGGCCAAACCTCTGTCTAAAATGAATTCTGCCGATCGGGTACGGGCTATTTATCTACATGCTTGTCTTCGGTATGCGGATGAAGGAGCCAGTATAACTAATACCACCGTTCGAAAAAGATTTGGAATGGACCAACGAAACAGCGCAAAGGCATCGCGGTTCTTGAATGAGGCCTTGGCTGCTGGAGACATTGTACCTGTAAATCCGAACGCAGGCCGAAAATTCATGGAATATCTGCCCTACTGGGCTGGAGGTGCTGCAGACAGTCATGAACATGACGTAGCAATTCGCGCGTCGTGATCAAGACTAACATGTATTAGTATTGCTTTAATCTCTACGGGTATCACCGAGCCTATCCTACCTCCTCAATTCTTCATTGATGAGATCAAGTTTTATTTGATGGCTATTTTCACTAGCCACCCAGAATGACAAAAAACAGGCTCTGAACCCCTATTTTCGGCACGCCTCGAGGCATTTCTTTATTTGACGGTTATTTTCACTAGCCACCAAGAATAACACAAAACAGGCCTTGAACCCCTATTTCCGGCACGCCAAGAGGCGATTTTTATTTGACGGTTATTTTCACTTGCCGCCAAAAATGACACAAAACAGTACCTGAACCCCTATTTCCGGCACTGCCAGCAAGGATTTCTGTATTTGATGGTCATTTTCAGGAATTGGCACAATGGCACTAGCCAATGCGTTCGGTGTTGCTGTATACTATTGGAATATTGCTGACGATTTGTGCGGGGAGGCAAAACTCAGATTATCCTGCATGCATATTCCAACTAAGTGAGGCACGAATTCCGGGAGTATTGGTGGCTCACTTCGCTCGTATTGGTGGCTCACTTCGCTCGGAATACTCACAGGTGGCTACTCGGCGATCGTGAATCTGACGAGATCAATCCGATTTCGGGAGGCCTTGCGGACTTCAACCCGGAATTTTCCCAGCGTGAGGCGGTCGTTCTCGGAGGGAATCGCTCCGCTTTGATCAAGGATAAATCCAGCTATGGTTTCGTAGTCGCCCGTAGGTAGGTCTAAATTGAACCGTTCGTTCACTTCGTCGATCTCCGCTCGTCCACTGAACAGGTAATTACGCGGAGCAGTCTCGATCATCATCACGTCCTCCGTATCAAACTCATCCTGGATGTCACCGAAGAGTTCTTCCAGGAGGTCTTCTCGCGTAATGAGACCGGCAGTCCCCCCATATTCGTCAATAGCGATGACTATCGAACGACGATTGTCCCTGAATTCCCGCAGGAGCTCTTTTGCAGGTTTTGACTCTGGAACAAACCGGGGCGGCCGCACAATCTCCTGTAATGTTTGCGGCGTGTCGAAGAGATCATACGCGAACGCGATCCCAACTATGGTATCAATATTATCCCGATATACAGGCACCTTTGAATACCCACTTTCAATGCACAGCCTCCGAAAATCTTCGAGGGAAGTGTCCTCGGAAATCGCTATGATCTCGGTCCGTGGAGTCATGCATACTTTGACACGTTTGGCATGCAGGCCAAAGACATTTGTCAGCATTTCTGTTTCCTCAGCATCCAGTTCCAGAGATCCACGCTCAACATTTTCTTCAATCATTTGCTCAAACGTACGACGGGAAAATTGAGCAAAATGATTTGGTCCATCGCCAAATCCCTTTAGAAGAAGCTGTGAAGTCCAGCCTACCAGCAGAATCAGGGGGAGCAACAGCACATATGTTATGACCAGCGGGATTATGAGAAAAAACACGGCCTTGTTCGCAGTTTCCCGCATGAGCGTCTTAGGCAGTATTTCGCCAATAAGCAAGACAATGGTCGCCGCGATCAATGTCTGAACAATTACCTGTGTTGTTTCGGTGGAAAAGTACTGGGACAGGGGCTCGGCCAGTAGGAGGGCCAGCAGCGTAGAAAACACAACCAGTGCAATATTATTGCCGACCAGAGTGGTTGTCAGCAATTTTGCGGGGGATTCAAAAAAGGTGATTACGAGACGCCCGAGGATGCCACGGCGGCGAGCACGCATTTCGACACGCAGGCGATTTGCGGCGACGAACGCGATTTCTGTACCGGAAAAAAACGCGCTGAGAAAAAGTGCGGTGATTATTAAGGTGAGTGCCATGCACGAAGCAAGCGATCAATAACGGGAGCTTGATCGCAATACCGATGTACCCCTTTCGTCTTCGTTATCCTCGTATCCAAACACAGATTCCATTTGAGAGATCGAGGCCTCTGTTTCTTCAACCTCAGTGAGAAGAAGATCAAGTTGATAAGTAATCTCTTCTGGATTCTTCAGGGTGAGGGATTGTTCGTGGATGTACTTTATCACATCTTCAATCGTAGCAACCTGAGCTTCGATCATTTCCAGTTGCTCCTTGCTCTGCTTGAATCGTTCGAGACGATGTTCCAGGATTTTCAGTCTTTTGCGCTTGATATTACGAAGTGGCTCAGAGGAATGTGTTAAGTCTGCTTCAAGTGCAGCGATGGCAGTGGCAATCTCCTGTTCGTGCTGTTTGCGTTGCCCGACTGTGATATAGCGCTTTTGCTGAAACATGAGCTTAAGGCAGGATCGCATGAGTCCATTGACCTTATCAGAATGGCTTTCAAGCAAACCTTGAGATGCAAAACTAAACTTACGATAGCTGGTCCTCAACTCTTTTTCCAGATTCCTCAGGCGAATGTATCGACGTTGATTTGGTCGGCTAAGCTGTCGGTACATCTCTTCCTCAGTAGGAGGTTTAGCCCGTAGCTTGGCATATTTCGCTCGGATGATATCGCGAAACCGTTTCTGGCGGGGGATGTAGCCCAAAAGCAGCAATTCAAATGCAATGGTGAGCGTCAGCAGGGATTGGAAAAGAATATTACTCAATCCACCAGCTATCGGAAGCATGCTTCCCAGAAACCCAAACCCCAGCGCAATCGCCGTTCCAGCAGTCAGGAATGTGAGGTTCCACGGGTGCAGAAATACCTCCCGGGTATAATTGATCTCTTCTTCCCTCATGCGTCCTCGTCGGAGCGTGTGCCTCCCGGTGCAGAACCAATTGTTTTGGTTACGGGGGCAGGGGATTGTTTGGAGGATTCAGGAACAATCGAGGGTTCTTCGCTCTCCGGGGGCTGCTGGTTTTCAAGGGCTATTTCCAGGCGGGCCTCGCTCAACGCCGTTTCAGCATCAAGGCGTTCAGTGAATTCATCCACGGTACCACCGGTATTCTCCAGTGCGTCAACCATGTTCAGCAACGCCTGGTCAGCGGCCCGTTTATTGCGAGCAGCTCTGACAGTCTGCAATACCTCTTTGCGTCTGCGCAACTCCTTTATGTACTGCTTCTTAAGACGCTCACGCTCTTTTTCGGGCATGATCACACTTCGCGAGTACGTGAGCGACCCAAAGTTTTATCATCCGGCTCTAGGTCATCAACGGAGATTCGTTCACTTTCTTCAGGTTCAGATGGCTCGACAAGCCCCATTTCAAGTTTCATCTGTTCCACTAGCTCGGAAGCCCGCAGGTTTTCGGCCGCTTCATCCAGACGCATAGACTCTACATCTACCGAATCCAGTGCTACTTCAATACGAGCTTCACTACGGGCCGTTTCCTGGTCCAGACGCTGAATCATCTCGTCGTGTGTCTGATCAACACCGCCGACCTCAAATTGCTCTAAGGCATCAGCCACACTGGCTTGCCATTTGGCACGCTCGTGGGCACGCAGGGCTTCCTGAGCTTGATCAATCTTGCGCTGGCGCTCACGCATGAAAGCTTTCTTGACCTGTTGTGCCTTCTCGTAGGCCATTTTTGCACCAGCGAGTTGTTCCTGGCATTTCGTCAGGTTTGCCTGGGCTGTTTCAAATCTGATCGCATGCTGCTGTGCCAAGTCGTCTCGACCACCCTGAATAGCCGACTTGATCTTGGATCGCAGAACCTGAACTTCCCCCAGGAGGCGTTTGGCTTCCTTTTGAAGTAAAATCACATTGGCCTTTACGGTCGCAATATTTTCATTCATCTTCGGAACCTGGTCGTTCAGCTCCCGAATATTTTGCTCTAGGATGAGCTTAGGGTTTTCCATAGAGGAGATTGCTCCTCCAAAGATCGATCGAATAGCGCGCTTAAAACGGGTCCAGAGGGACATTACTTACTGTATATTTTGCTTGATCCTAAAATAGCGATTTCAACTCTATAGAGTTAACGAGAAAAGGATTCCAAAAGATGCACTATGCGGCAGAATTCCATCCATCCACAGTGAGTCGATCTATAAGAACGTTGGGTTTCTCGACTGGATTATCTGAAAATGCATACGCATCCGTGATATTCCGTGCAAACCGTTCAGTCTGGTCCACCTTGCGTGTATAAAAACTTGCCAATGGAGCACCAGGTTGCACCCTTTCTCCCGGGCGAAGATGCAGTACGATACCTGCCTCAGGATCGACTGAATCTGTCATAACCAGCCTACCGGTTCCCATCTCATTAGAGGCATGGGCAATCTTCAGCGCATCTATATCGCTCACATACCCGCCGATATCCAATGGGACGGTAATCACTATAGGTTCTATACTGCGCATACGCAGCGTGGTGTCATAAATCACCGCAGAATCCCCACCCTGTCTATCCACGAGTTTGGCAAAAACATCAAGTGCCCGCCCCGAATCAATGGTGGCCTGTGCACGTTCCCGAGCTTCCTCAAGAGAATCGGTCAGGCCGGCGAGAACGATCATTTCGCTGCACAGTGAAAGGCACACTTCCATTACATCTTCGGGGCCGTCGCCCTGCAGACAGAGGATGGATTCTTCGACTTCGACCCAGTTCCCAACAGCTCGTCCCAGCGGAACATCCATATTGGTTACCCAGGCAATGGTATTCATCCCCAGATGCTCCCCAACATGCACCAGGCTTTCTGCTAGCTCCCTTGCATCCTCAGCGGTTTTCATGAATGCGCCACGCCCGAGTTTTACGTCCAATACTAAGCCGTCCAAGCCTTCCGCCAACTTTTTACTCAAAATGGAAGCCGTAATGAAAGGGATAAAGTCCACGCTTGCCGTTACGTCGCGCAATGCATACAGCAGGCGATCAGCAGGTGCAATTTCCTTGGTCGGGCCGATAATGGCAAGTCCCGTTTCACGCACCTGGTTGTAAATTTCCAGGAGTTCCAGCTTTGTACGAAAACCGGGAATAGCGTCCAGTTTATCCAGTGTACCACCCGTGTGGCCTAGTCCACGCCCCGCCATCATGGGTACACAAATGCCGCAGGCACGGGCCATCGGAGCGAGCACAAGCGAAACTTTATCCCCGACGCCCCCGGTTGAGTGCTTGTCAATTACTAGGCTGGAAACCGCGGTGAAATCCAGAATCCTTCCCGAGTTAAGCATGCACTCGGTGAGGGCAATAGTTTCCCTCAGACTCAGCCCACGCAATTGGGACGCCATCAGAAACGCAGACATCTGATAGTCAGGCACACGCCCCGCAGTATATCCGTCAATGAGGTACTGGATATCCTTGTCTTCAAGCTCGCCGCCGTCGCGCTTGTGCGTTATGATTTTGACTGCATCCATGGCTTCGGAATACACAAAAGGCGAACCCGCGCTATGATTTGGTCCGCCCTAAAACCCATTGAGCAGATGAGACCAAGTCTACTTGCTGGCGGATGATTTACCGTATCGACGGCGGAATTTTTCAACACGTCCTGCGGTGTCCACGTATTGTCTGCGTCCAGTGTAAAACGGATGATTGGTACTATCAACCTCCGAGACATACCGATCAACCTTCATGGTTGATCGCGTCTCAAATTCCGTACCGTCTGCCAGACGTACTGTGATGGGACGGTAATCCGGGTGGATATCCTTTTTCATGTTGTTTGTGCTACTAGTAGTACTATCCGATCCAATCGCTCCGGTTCTATTGTTTTGTTATGCCTTGGTTCCGTCTGATAACAGGCCCTCAATGCGCGTGATCGTGTCTCGAAGCATGGCAGCTTTTTCAAATTCCATATTCTCTGCAGCTTCAAGCATTTCGGTTTTCGTCTGTTCAATCAGTTGACGCTTCTCGCTATCGTTAAGCAGTTTAAGTAATGGATCGTCTAACTGTTCGGGCATACCAGGGATTTCTACGGGCTGCATAGGAGGAGCTTGCCCTTCCGGTCCGCGCTCCTCTGCGACCACGGTGCCACGCAGCACTTCACTGCGATCCTTGTGCACCGTTTGGGGCGTGATACCGTGTTTTTTGTTATAGGCCAGTTGCTTGGTTCTTCGGCGGGAGGATTCGTCAAGCATTCGCTGCATGCTACCGGTTACCTTGTCGGCATACAGGATGATTTTGCTGTTAATATTTCTCGCAGCGCGACCTGCAGTCTGGATCAAGGCACGGTCACTCCGCAAGAACCCCTCCTTATCTGCGTCTATGATAGCAACCAGGGATACCTCCGGTAGATCAAGCCCTTCGCGCAACAAATTAACGCCTACAAGGACATCAAAAGCCCCAAGTCGAAGGTCACGAAGCAGTTCGACCCTCGTTAAGGCGTCTATGTCTGAATGTAGGTACCGTGTGCGGATGCCAAACGAATCCAGATAGTCGGTCAAGTCTTCTGCCATACGTTTCGTCAGCGTAGTAACCAGCGTACGCTCATTCCGCTGATTTACTATGCGAATTTCTTCAAGCAAATCGTCGATCTGATTCTTGCTCGGTCTCAACAGCACAGGTGGATCGGGGATTCCCGTGGGGCGAATGACCTGTTCGGCAATTTCCCCACCGGATTTTTCCAGTTCATAGTCGCTCGGGGTTGCACTCATGTAGATCGTATGCCGCTGACGTTCTTCGTACTCCTCGAAAGTCATCGGACGATTATCAAGAGCAGAAGGCAGTCTAAATCCGTGCTCTACAAGCGCAAGTTTGCGTGCGCGATCCCCGTTGTACATGGCGCGTACCTGGGGAATGGTTGCATGACTCTCGTCTACGATCAAAAGGAAATCGTCTGGAAAATAGTCCATGAGACAGTAGGGGCGCTGCCCCTCCGGTAATCCGGTCATGTGACGGCTGTAATTCTCAATACCTGAACAATATCCAAGCTCACGAATCATTTCAAGATCGAATCGCGTGCGTTGCTCCAGACGCTGAGCTTCCAGCATCCTCTCTTGCTGCCGCAGCACAGCCAAACGCCAGTTGAGCTCATCCTCAATGGTGGCTATTGCGCGATCAATTTTCTCTTGTGGGGTAACAAAAATCCGAGCCGGATAAATCGTCAGAGCGATATCCTCCTTGTTCAGCGTTACTCCTGTAAGAGGGTCAATGGAGGTTATAAGTTCAATCTCGTCTCCCCAAAAAGTTATACGGTAGGCGCGATCCTCCATGTAGGAAGGATAAATATCTACGATATCCCCCCGTACCCTGAATGTCCCCGGCTGCAGTTCAGTATCATTGCGTTGGTAAAAGATGTTGATAAGCTGCAGTAGCAGGTCACCTCGTTCTATCGACTGCCCGGGCGAGAGCTGTACGATTTGAGCCTTGTACTCTTCAGGCGAACCAAGGCCGTATATACAGGACACGCTAGCAACCACAATAACATCGGAGCGGCCGGATACCAGAGCACTGGTTGCTCTCAGTCGAAGTCTGTCAATTCGATCATTGATCGACAGATCCTTTTCAATGTAGGTGTCACTCTGGACGATGTAGGCTTCCGGCTGATAGTAGTCATAGTAGGAGATAAAAAATTCAACAGCGTTTTTCGGAAAAAATTGCCGGAATTCCGCATAGAGCTGTGCAGCCAAGGTTTTATTGTGGCTCATAACAAGCGTCGGCTTGCCAGCGTTTTGGATTACATTGCTAATGGTAAAAGTTTTGCCGGATCCCGTTACGCCAAGTAGCGTTTGGTGCTCCTTTCCATTGAGCAACCCCTCAGTCAGTGTTTCAATTGCTTCCGGCTGATCACCGAATGGTTTGAATGGAGCCTGCAATTCAAATTTGCGCTGAGAAAATGGGTTGGGCATTGGCTGATTTGCACCGGAGTCGAATCTAATCAAGGAAGATACTTGCGTATATTACCGTACACTGTGCCGGGTTCGGTCTCATAAACATAGGATTAAGTAATGAAGTATCGTTTTTTAATCGCCGCGTTGTTAGTGTTTCCTGCCCTGCAGGTCAACGGACAAACACTTCAATGGGAAGACTATTCGCCTGTTTCGACGCTTGAAGTTGAAAAGAACCCCGTCACACGTGCTAAATACCGTTTTGTTGATGCTCATGCACATCAATGGAGGATTGGAACAGCTTCTGTGGAAGAAATCAAAGCAATGGTTGCTGAAATGGATGCCATGAATCTGGTGACCATGGTCAATCTCAGTGGAGGCAGCGGTGAGGAACTCCTGCAAAAAATCCAGAACACGGAAGCGCATGCTCCGGGCAGATTTGTGCATTATGCAAACGTTGATTTTTCTCGGGCAGGTGAACCCGGATTTAGTGAGGCTGCCGTCAGACAGCTCGAGATTGATGTCCAAAATGGTGCAGCAGGACTCAAAATATTCAAAAACCTGGGAATGACCGTAGTTGATGCTGACGGGGTCCGGTTGCCCACAGATGACCCGAGGTTCGATCCAATCTGGGCCAAATGCGGTGAACTGGGTATCCCTGTTTTGATTCACACGGCGGATCCGGAGCCATTCTGGTTTCCGCATGACAAGTACAACGAACGTTGGTTTGAGCTCAAGGAGCGTCCGGGAAGAAAGCAGGAAGGGGATCCGACCTGGGATCTAATGATAGAGGAACAATGGAACGTGTTCAAGAAGCATCCAGAGACCACTTTCTTCAATGCACACCTCGGCTGGTTCGGTAACAACCTGAAGAGGATGGGTGATAGTCTTGATGTGTACCCCAACGTATACACAGAGTTGGGGGCTGTTGTGGCAGAACTTGGTCGACAACCCCGCACTGCCCGGCAGTGGCTAATTGACTACCAGGATCGTGTGCTGATGGGCAAAGATTCCTGGGAACCATCAGAATATCATGTCTATTTCCGCATTTTTGAAACGGCGGATGAATTTTTTCCCTATTACCGGAAGCGCCATGCTTGGTGGACGATGTATGGCTTGGACTTACCTGATGAGGTGTTGCGAAAGATTTATTACAAGAATGCACTCAAAACTATTCCGGCAATTGATGAGACGCTCTATGAGTCCGATTGGAATGTAGTTCATATTCCAGAGGAGGAGCCTCGCCTAAGTCCGTTGCAGTTGGCACGTACACAAGTTGGAGATGCCTATGTGAAAGTGCACTATAGCTCACCGCGCAAGCGGGGGCGTGAGATATTCGGAGATTTGGTTCCATACGGAGAACTTTGGCGTACCGCGGCAAATGAAGCCACCGAAATCACCGTCACCGCAGATGCTCGCGTTGGTGGTCAGGTATTGCCGGCGGGCACATACTCGCTCTTCAGTATTCCTGATCGGACCCAATGGACGCTCATTCTCAACAGTGGTTTGGGACAAAACGGTACAGGACAATACGATGAGGAGCAGGATGTTCTGCGTGTTACGGTTCCAGTGACTGAACTGGACGCAATTCGGGAAGCATTCACAATATCCTTTGAAGAGCAGGAACTTGGTGTCAACATGATTGTTGAGTGGGATCGCGTGAGGGTGGAGATGGGGTTGAGTGTGCCTTAGACCAGATGTCGAAACATCCCAGAGTGCAAACTTGATTGCCAGCGGCAGCCAATTTCTACCTACCTAGACCAGTATTCGCACATGTCTTTGCGGTTACCTGCCTTTGCAGCCTTTGCGTTTGTATTGTTTGTGACGCCCCTGCGAGCCCAGCCGTTTACGTTTTCTTCGGTAAAACCGGTTTCCCTGAATGAGCTTGAGTATGGACAAGTGGTATTCTTTGACTTCAACAGGGACGGGATGCTTGATCTGCTGGCAACCGGGAATTCTGCAAACCTGCCTCCATTTGTGCCACGAGCGTATGTAGCTCTTTCGCAGGGGGCTTTTAATTTTGCAGATGGGAGTGAAGGGCTGGTATTTTCCGAGCGAGCGCTCGGCCAAGGACTCTGGCAGAGTTCTTTAGTAGTCGCGGACTTTGATCTAGACGGCTATGTGGATGTCGTGGTGTCTGGGCGGATTCATAATGCTGCAAATTTTGAAACGCGACCACTGGAAGGTATTACGCACGTATATCGCGGCAGCGCATCTGGTTCCTTTGCCCCTGTTTCGTCGGAGCTTCTTGGTATTTATGGTGGGAGTGTTAGCACCGCAGACATAGACGGGGATGGAGATGAAGATCTTTTCATAACGGGGCTGCGCACGCAGGAAGAAATTGCCGCAGCTTTGTACCGCAATAACGATGGCACATTCGAAACAATACCACTTCCATTTGAACCACTTGCGATGGGAGATGCTGAGTGGGCCGATATAGACAACGACGGGGACCTAGACCTCGCACTCTCAGGAGTAACAGAAAACGGTGTTCCAAAGACCAAGGTTTATCGCAACGATGGGCTTGGAAACTTCACCGAAGACAGGGTGAATATTCCCGGTTTACTATTCTCGGCCATGGACTGGGGGGATTACGATAACGACGGCGACTTGGATCTGGCATTGAGCGGAGCACGCTATCACAGGACGAAATATTTTGAACCAGTCGTCCAGGTCTGGCGCAACCAAAGCGGACAGCTAAGTAATTCGGGAATTGAAATACCTGCTGTCTTAGATGGTGATGTGGCTTGGGGAGATTACGACAGTGATGGAGGATTGGACCTGTTGGTGGTTGGTAGCACTGATGTGCGTAGTGGACGCTCCGGCCGGCTATACCGAAATGAAGAGGGAAACTTAGTGCCCCGCATTGCTGTACCGGGTGTCGCTGCGTCCAATGCGGTTTGGGGGGATTACGACGGAGACAATGATCTGGATCTCGTCGTCACGGGCAGTAGTGTGAATATCAATCCATTGATGAGGCTTTACCGCAATGATTCACGTGCGGTGAACAAGGTTCCTGTTGCACCATCAGGACTGGAAGCACATGAAGATGATGGGGTTGTAACGCTTGATTGGCAGGCAGGGGCAGACGAAGAAACCCCGGCAGCCGCACTGAATTACAACATCCGGATCGGAACTGCTGCCGGTACAGATAACGTTATGCCCGCGTATAGCGACCTATCCACTGGCCGACGCCTGTATCCTACCCGAGGTAATGCAGGAATCCAAACTTCTTGGAGATTACAGAGTCTGCCGGCAGGCGACTATTTCTGGAGTGTACAGGCAATTGACCAGAGTTTCGTGGCCTCTTCATGGTCGGAAGAAGGGAGTTTTACTGTTTCGGCGGGGGGAGGGAAGCTCACTTCTGTTGAGAATGTAGTTCCGCGGTCAACTATTCTGGATGTTGGATACCCCAACCCGTTCAATGAACGCGTAACCATTCCCTTTTCGCTGGATGCTCCATCAACCGTCGAAATTTCAGTATATAATGTTCTCGGTAGTCTAGTGAAGCGTCTGGTGAATGATTCTCTGGAACCAGGCAACCATCAGGTGCAGTGGACCGGGACAGATGAACGTAATATGCCGGTAGCTCCGGGACTATATATGGTGCGCATGAATGCCGGGGCCGCACATCACGTACAACATCTAACCTTGATTAGATGAGAGTCATGCCAATAAACCCTTGCCAGAGCCTATAGTAATGTTCAAGTTGTCTGCCAGTTTGATAGTTACAGTATTCTGTGTATCTGTGGCAAGCGCCCAAGAAGCTAGCTTATTCCAGGAGTTGCTGGTTACCGATCCGGTGGGGGTTCGCTATGGAGATGCGGTCCTGGGTGATTTTGATATGGATGGCGACCAAGATCTTATCATGATCGGATATGCGGATGAGGATCCGAGACCTATCCTAGGGCGCCCTGCAGGTCCATTGGCAGGGTTTTATACTCACGATGGAATTACCCAGGTGGAAGTACCAAATTCAGTTGGAGAGACCGAATTTGTGGATGCGGTTGCATTCACGGAGTCAAATGCGGTCGGGCAGGAGTTGATCGGCCTGTGGTATAGTGCAATCGCTGTTGGTGATTTTGACTCAAATGGCACATTGGATGTGGCCACACTAGGGCTTGACGGGAGTGATATTGCCAGACTTTATGTGTACGAATACTCCCAGGAGCAAGGCCTCCTTGATCTTGTATATGAGCTAGAGGGGCTCTACTCCGGCGATTTGGGTTGGGGAGATTTTGACAATGATGGGGATGTCGATCTTGTAGCTTGTGGACGTAACTGGGAAGGTGTGCCGGAAACAGTTCTTTATGACAACACAGGTGAATCTCTAGGTCGTTTTGAGGTCTCGACCAACACATTTACGGGTTTAGCTGAATGTGATCTTGATATTGGAGATTACGATACCGATGGAGATTTGGATCTCGTGGTAGCTGGTGTGACTGCTGAGGATGGGTTTTTAACTTTGGTTTACGACAATGTCGGTTCAGGACAGCTGATGCCGGCTTCGCACGCTTTCAGATCGCGTGGATGGCAGTCCGTCGCGTGGGGTGATTTTGATATGGATGGTGATCTGGATTTGGTGCAAAGCGGGGCAAGAATTACACCGATGATTCTCGAGGGTGTGGTGACGGTTTATCGTAATGAAGCTGGAAGGTTTGTTGAGGAGGACATATTGGAAGGAGGCTTCACGAATGATCCTACGCCTGGGCGCTTCGATGGAAATGTTGACTGGGGTGATCAGGATAATTCGGGATATCCAGACTTCGTGATCACTGGTTTTGAGGGACCATTGTCTTCGGAAAGCACACAGATTTACAATGGTAGGCGGGGCACCCGGTTCGCTAAATCTGTGCCTGACAAATTCGACGGAGGCGTCCACGGCACTGTACTCTGGTTTGATCATGACTATGACCTGGACTTAGACCTGTTTATAATGGGGCATGCTCCGCGCGATCAAACGATGCGTGTTCGGGTAATGCAGAACACAATCTTCTTCGGGTTGGAGTCGCCAAGCCCCCCAACTGAAATGCAGGCTAAAGGTCTTGATGCTACTTCGGTTCAGCTTTCATGGGACGGTGCGAACGACACGCACACACCCAATGCAGGCCTAACCTATAATTTGCGTGTTGGTACCGAGCCCGGGGGAATAGATTTGGTTTCTCCTCTGGCTGACTTATCTACGGGGCGGCGCTACGTATCAAGACGAGGTAACGTAGATCATAACAAGTCCTGGATTCTATACGATTTAGAACCAGGGACTGTCTACTACTGGAGTGTTCAGGCGATTGATCAGACTTTTTCTGCTTCCGAGTTTTCAGCAGCAGGGAGTTTTGAGGTACCCGGCCCAGAAGCTAGACTAGCCGAGGATCCGAATTGATCTGGTTCAGATCGCTCGTGAAAGGACCAAGGATCATGGCTTGGTCATAGCCTTCACGCCAACATTCGGAGTTGACATTCTCCTCAGCGTGCTGCCGGCTAGCTCTGGTACGTACGCCACGGAATTGCCGCAGCACGGAAATTATTGGAATGGAGGCTTGGCCTATCTAACTGCTGACTGGAGTAAGCCAGCCATACGGATCATTTCCTCGCTCCACGATATCCAGGAAGGCCTCCTGCAGCTTGTGCGTGACTGGTCCCCGTTTACCATTGCCAATAGTGTACTTGTCAACTGAGCGGATGGGAGTAATCTCGGCGGCGGTGCCTGTAAAGAACAACTCATCTGCAATGTAGAGTACCTCTCTTGGGATACGACCCTCCTTTACGGTAATTCCTGCGTCTTCCGCCAATTGGATCACGGATGAACGTGTAATCCCGGGTAGGATCGAAAGGTTTGTAGATGGTGTGTAAATCGTTCCATCCCGTACGACAAACAAATTTTCTCCGCTTCCTTCCGCGAGATAGCCGTCGGTAGTCAACATGATCCCCTCTTTGTAGCCATTAACTACGGCATCCATCTTGACCAGGCTGGCATTGATATAGTTGCCTCCCGCCTTCGCAAGTGACGGTAGCGTGTTGGGAGCAAAACGGTTCCATGAAGCCACTTGCACGTCAATGCCGTATTCAAGTGCATCAGGTCCCAAATAAGGGCCCCATTCAAAGACTACGATCGCCGTTTCAACGGGATTATTCAAAGGATTTACTCCCATTTCGCCGACGCCACGGAATGCTATTGGTCGAATGTAGCTGTCGCTAAGTCCACTTCGGGAGACGGTCTCAATAGCGGCCCGCTCAAGCGCTGCTTGATCATAGGGCAACTGCATGCGATAAAGAGTAGCAGAGTCTACCATACGGCGCATATGCTCACTGAGACGGAATATGGCCGTCCCCTTCTTTTCCGTACTATAAGCCCGGATACCCTCGAATACGCTCGAGCCGTAATGGATTACATGTGAAAGTATGTGGATTTTTGCGTCCTTGAAAGGGACGAACTTACCATTGAACCAGATGTCATGCTCCATTGTGAATCAGGTTATATGAACGCGCCTAGTACTAATGTAGGCGCAGTTATGTCCCCAAAAATCATATGTAGGACGAATTAGATTCGTGCTTTTAACAAGGGTTGGCGATTGTTTGGGTTTCATGTACAAACGAGATACGGGCTGGATGCACGACACACTCGCCTACATGCGGGAAGACCCTGTGCACCGAAAATATCACTATAACCGGCTCACGTTATCCTTCATGTGTGCCTTCAGCGAGCACTATGTGCTTCCGCTTTCACACGATGAAGTGGTCCATGGCAAGGGCTCTCTATGGAACCGTATGCCAGGAGATGAATGGCAGAAAGCGGCCAACAACCGTCTGCTTCTTGGGCATCTGATTGGACACCCCGGTAAGAGAATGCTCTTCATGGGGAGCGAGTTTGCGCAGGCTGAAAAATGGAATCTCGATAAACCGCTCTGCTGGGAGCTGTTGTACTGCCAACTGAACAATGGTGGAAATTGTGCCCATCTCATCCCTCGGACGCCCCGTTAGCTTCGTCGTCCTCCTGCCTCCGCTTGCGTTCCTGGTGCTGGAAAAAGGTACCTAATGCGTGTTTCCAATCATATTGGAACAAATATCGTAACAGAGTTGATCGCCTATGTTCTTCATTAACGTTTGCCCAAGCAAGTCTTCATGAACCGTTTTCTACCCCTTTGTCTACTTTTTTTGCTACCCTCCGCCACTTACGCACAGATGAATGCCTTTGGCCTCTCTTCCGAGGTAGCCGGCAGTTCAATCTTCGTAGGGCATCCTGTACCCGATGACGACGAATCTGGGCTGGTCTATGTGTACCAGCTCTCGGAGGATGGAGATGCCTGGGAAGTTGCAGCTGAGCTCATGGCTTCAGACGCAAAGCCCGGCGATGCATTTGGCTACAGTATCGCCTCGGACGGAGATTATCTCGCGATTGGTGCGCCGTCTCTGGACAGCCTTGGGGGAGCCGTCTATCTGTTCGCCCTCAACCCGGAAACCGGCGACTGGCAGGAAATAGCCAAAACGACGGGCACTGCAGAAGCTCCCATCGGGGGCGCCGTCGCCATTGCAGGATCCATACTGGCTACCAGTGGCATGGTAGGCGTTAATCCGATCAAATCTGTTGCCGTCTACACGCAAACCGAAGAGGGCCTCGAACATACCGCTACACTGGCTCCCGAAGGAGCCTCAGATGGCCTCTTGTTCGGTGCCTCAGTTGCCATTTCCGGCAACGGGACCGTGTGTGTCGGTGCCCCAGGCGCCAACGAGGGTGCAGGGGCCGTGTACCATTTTGTTAATCACGGAGGCAACTGGCACGGAAAGGAAATCCTCAGCGGTGACCATGAAAGCATCAATGCTGCTGCACTTGGTACACTGGTAAAATTTGTTGGCAACGATTTTGTACTCGCAGCAGGCCCAGGATTCGTCCCCAATATCCAACTCACTGCGCCTTCGCCGCCAGGCAAACTTGTCTGGGCACGCACCGGAGGAGATGGACCCGAGATCCTCCAGGTCATTGATGATGAATCGGGCGGGCAATATGACTTTTTCGCCGTCGGGTTTGACCAAAGCGATACGCAGTTACTCGTAGGTACCCCGATCGCGAATGGCCAGGCGGGAGGTGCTTTGGCCTTTGAGCTTGATCCCGAAACAATGATGTGGACCAAGACCGGTGAAATAGCAGGTGGAGACGGTGATCAGATCTTCGGACTTGTAATCTCCATGAGCGGACACACAGCCGCCATCAGTGCTCCCGCTTCCGGCAGGGGACAAGGTACCGTTCGGGTGGCCAACTTGGATTCAGAAACAGGTGAATGGACCACAAGCGATCCGCTGAAAACCGAGATAGAACCGCCACCGCTCTTTTCCAGTGGCGCAGTCGACTGCACCGAAGGAATTGCGGGCCAGTTTGGCTGTAACAATGTGGATCTGCTTTCCTTCATGACGGTGGAAGATCTGATGGGTACGGCCAGCGACAGCGAGACGAATGATGTTTGGGGCTGGGTAGATGCTGAAACAGACCGTGAGTATGCATTGGTGGGTCGCAACGACGGAATGGCTTTTGTGGATGTCAGCGATCCAACCAACCCGGTTTTGAAGGGGAACCTTCCGTTAACAGCAGGGGCAAGACCTTCCAACTGGCGGGATGTCAAGGTCTACGCAGACCATGCCTTTATCGTTGCTGATGGCGCAGGACAACACGGAGTGCAAGTATTTGATCTCCAGCGCCTACGCGAGAACACTGAGGAACCTGTAACCTATTCCGAAGATGCCATCTACGACGGTATCGCAAGCGCGCATAACATTGTGATCAATGAAGATACGGGCTTCGCATACGCCGTTGGAAGCAGAGGCGGCGGCGAAACATGTGGTGGTGGCCTGCACATGATTGATATAAGGGATCCCCTCGCGCCTGTATTCGCCGGCTGTTTTAAAGATGAAAATACCGGACGATCAGGTAGCGGATATACGCATGATGCGCAGTGCGTAGTCTACGAAGGCCCGGATGCAGATCACCAAGGCAAAGAGATTTGCTTTAGCTCAAATGTAACCGCCCTGAGTATTTCGGATGTCACCAATAAAGGAGCCCCCGTTGCTCTTTCGTCAGCGGAATATCCCAACGCTGTATATGCACACCAGGGCTGGATTACGGATGACTTTGACTATTTCTATATGAATGATGAATTGGACGAAATGCGGGGGGAAATCGTCGGTACTCGAACGCTCATTTGGGATATAACCGACTTGGATGATCCACAGCTCGCCAGAGAGTTCGTATCCGAGAACCTCGCGACTGACCATAACCTCTACATTCAGGGAGACCTGATGTATCAGTCCAATTACTTGAGCGGTCTGCGTATTTTCGATATCAGCGATCGCATCAATCCCGTGGAGGTTGGTTTCTTTGACACTGTTCCCCATGGTGATGACGAACCAGGCACTGACGGTTCATGGAGCAATTACCCTTTCTTCCCCAGCGGCACCATTCTGATCACCAGCATCAATGAGGGCCTCTTTATCGTTCGGAAGCGGAGTATTGACTTATGACGTGAGGATGATTCGTAGATCTTTGATCAGCCTTTCACTATTCTTCGCGACGATTACCGGGCGCGCACTGGCGCAATCAACGCCAAGCGTTTTTAGCCGTGAGGTGTTGCCCCTTATTCAGGAGAAATATAAGCCACTCCTCAAACGGGAGACCGGCCTGTCTCTCGAGTCGTGAGAAAACGGAAGCATATAGTGCTCGCAGGAGTAATACATAAAGAGTTTCAGTTGTCACGATGATCATTCTCCAGCACAGGAAAGAAATGGGAGTTACAGTGAATAGTTGACTCAATTTCTGCATTCGGTATACAAAGCAATCCGGCAATCTACATTATGACTGTAGAGGTACAAGACAGGGAATATCGCGGGGTTGAGTACAGGCTGCTCCCCGGATCAAGGTCAAATGCAAGGAAGCTGTCAGGCATAGCGGGCGCTTGCAGGTTCGTGTGGAATCACTTTCTTGCGAAGAACAAGGAGGAGTACGAGCTGGCAAAGAAGAACGGAGCAAAGAAACCGTCCACATCTTTCTTCTCGCTCGGGAAGGAATTCACGCAGTTGCGTAAGGAGATTGACTGGATGCAGGAGTATTCATTCAAAATAGTTAGACATACGCTCAAGTATCAGGCGGACGCACGGCAAGGACTTTACAAGGGCGTTCGCAAGCATCCCCGATTTCATTCCAAGTATGGCAAGCGTCCATCATTCACGATTCCTGAAGACGTCAAGATCAAAGACGGGCAGTTGCTTATCCCAAAGGTTGGTTGGATGTGGATACGCCGCAAGGGAGGAAACCCATATCCAGACGGCAAGCCCGTGAAGGGTACGGTGAAGAAGGAAGGTCGTCGGTGGAGGGTATCGGTCATATACGAGATAGACACTCAGGCACGCACCGAGAACGGTGTCGCGGTTGGCGTAGACTTGAACACGTACAACGTGGCGTGTACGCACTCAGCGGGAGAGCAAGAGATGCTGGACATCCCGAAGCCGGACAAGAAGGAGATCCGCATAAGACGCTACCAGCGCAAGCTGGCCCGTCAGCAGAAAGGATCAAACCGTAGACGTGTGACCAAGCAGAAGATCGCCAAATGGAAGCGCAAGCAGAAGAATGCACGCAAGAACGCGGCGCACCATCATAGCAAGACACTGGCAAGCAAGGCGGAGACGCTCGTGCGGGAGGATCTCAACATCAAGGGAATGACCAAGTCCGCGAAGGGCACGGTAGAAAATCCCGGCAAGAACGTCATGGCAAAGGCTGGGCTGAACCGTGTAATCCAGAATGCCGGATGGGGTCGGTTCAATCAATACTGCGATTATAAATTCAGAAATGTTGTGGAAGTAGATGCCCGATACACGAGCCAAAGGTGCTCGGTATGCGGACACAAGAGTAAGGATAATCGCAAGACCCAAAGCAAGTTCAAGTGTGTGGCCTGTGGCCATGCGGATCATGCAGACCTCAACGCGTCTGCAAATATACTGGCCTCCGGGATTGGGGCTTGTGGACGTGGAGGGGCGTTCTCTCTGGAGACCCCTATGAGCCGTCAAATTGAGGGTATATTCAACTATGCACTATAATTCCCAAAGAAATTGTAGGCGAAGAATGCAATTCGAGATGCTGGGAAAACGGGGCTCGTAATTCCAATATGCAACAGGTCTTTTGAAGTCAGACTGTTGGGAAGAGGTGTAGAGTGTCCACAAGGCGAGGCTTGGCTTTGGCCGGCCCAAACCTCTTTGTAGTATGGCCAGGAGGTACAGTAAGTCCGCAGTTTCTCACAACCGGACACTACCGTCAGGCGACTATTATACGGCGCAAATGCTCACTGAGACGGAATATGGCCGTACCCTGCGTTTCCGTACCAAAAGAACGGATACCCTCGAGTACCCTCGAGCCGTAATGGGTTACGTGTGAAAGTAAGTGGATTTTTACGTCCTCGAAGGGGGCGAACTTACCATTGAACCAGATGTCATGCTCCATTGTGAATCAGGATTTTGGAATGCGCCTAGTACTTAATGTAGGCGCAGTTATGTCCCCAAAATATCTATGTGCGACGAATTAGATTCGTGCTCTATCAAGGTTTAGCGATTGTTCGGGCTTCATGTGCAAGTGGAATATGGGCTGGATGCATGACACACTCGCCAACACGCAATAAAACCCTGTGCACCAAAAATATCACCGTAACCGCCCCACGCTTTCCTTCGTGTATACCATTAGCGAGCACTATGAAGTGGTCCATGGCAAGCGCCTGCTTTGGAACCGTATGCCAAGAGATGATTGGAAGAGAGCAGCCAGCTACGGTCTATTTCTTGGGTTCTGTTTGGACACGCCGGCAAGAAAATGTTCTCTATGGGGAGCGAGTTTGAAGAAAGCGGGCATAATTGACTGGAGCATTGAACGGTATTGCGTCGAGATCGAGGGAAAGGGTGCCTCGCGTACTCGGATCAAAGACTATTGGATATGCTGCGGATCAATGGCGGACTACGCAAAGGCGAAAAATGGTATTATCGGGTTAAATGATACCCTAGGGATCGGGTTAAATGATACCCTAGCCCAAAATGTCCAAAAGACCCAAGTTATAGCCGATGATTCTCGCAAACAACAAAACGCAAAAACACAGACACACAGAGAGACCAACAAAACAACACGTAGAGCCAACAACACAAAGCAAATTCGTGAAATGGCACACGTGATCAAACTGGCTAAGGAAAAAGGCTACGACCTGCACAGTAACAGCTACGCAGAGAGCGTGTTAGACATGCTACAAGAAAAAAATACTTCGATCTAAAAGCCGTTGATAATGCACTGTTCGCACCTAGGCAGGCCTATGATATTATCAATGATAACTGGAAATTGCACGGACGGCAGATAGCAAATCTGCTTCATGATATGTTCGATTGAGCACACAAGTAATCGAAGACAGGTCTTAGGCTTTATAGGAACGATCCAACTATTTATCCAGACAAATACAATGAAAAAAAGATTGCAGCGTCTTAATGGCCAACGATTGACTTTCACGGCAACTGTGGGTCGGTTCAGTTTTTTTGATACCACGTGGGGGCGCAGGCCAACATTAGTTCTGGAAAATTTGCGGGACACCGGTGGAACACTGTTAGCGGATCATGTGTGGATGAAAATGGGGGCCTGGTGCACGTCTTTTCGGGAGGGGGACCGCGTTAGGTTTGACGCACGCGTGGCCCAGTACACGAAGGGTTACAAGGGAAGGCGTGCCGAGGAGACCGGAGAAGCCTGGCACCAAGTTGATTACAAATTGACACATCCGTCCAAGGTGAAGATCACCAGACGGACTTCCGATATGAAAAAGCCTACCGTGTACGACTTCCTGAAAAAAGCCGATTTGGGTACACCGGCACAAGTGCAATATGTATCTGAACTGCTGAACAAGCGCGGGCAAGCGGTGGACATTGAAGACTTGCGAGGATATACCAAGAGAGATCTGACAAGCCTGATCTCTCACCTGCTCAACGAAGAAGTGTTTGAGCTGGATTCTATTACGGCCAAACAGCGTGCCTTTATTGAGGTACTGGTAGAGGAGGCGGGCGTGACATTGCCCGGGCTTGATGAATACACAAAGCACGAAGCCAGTATACTTATTGACAACCTGCTGAAATTGAAGAAGAAGGAGGGACTGAATGCTGAAACGATTGGTGAGCTGGTCAAGGGGAAACCCTTTTGACGCGGGGCCCCTGCGAGCTGGATAAACGTCGAATCGGGTTCGATTCACCCCCGTAATCCAGAGACACAGACACGGTGCTGCTGCGGGCGCTGAATATATGTCATCTGAATGTCTGGGGATCGCGGATGTTACATAAGGGTCATTATGTCTCACCCATCCCCGCGACCACCGGGAAATCCGGCCGCTTCCGGAGTTTTGTTATATATCCGGACAAAATGTCCGACTAAGCCGACAGCCTCCCGCAACAAGCCTGCATCGGGAAAGAAACCTATTTCCACCTCCCCGGTCAGTCGCTTCCGTTGCTACCTCTTTCACGGTAAACACTCGCCAAATAAGCGGCTAGGGAAGCACAAGCTCCGAACATAAACATGGCCTCTTTCATATCGACATTTGCTTTTTAATTGCGCTTGCCGGGTGCTTTAACATACGTAGCCACTATTCCATCGGACGGTTATTTCGGAATTAAATGATAAAGCTGTATATTGGGCCCGTGGCTAGCGGATTTCTGGCCATTTATCTTTCACCAACTCCATATCTCAAAATGAAAAAATTCGGTTATGCAGCGGCCGGTGTAATCTGTGCTGTCCTGATGTTCGTGTTCGTAATACTCCCACGGATGGAGCCTGTGGAGGCCGCCAACGCGCCCACTCTTGAGTATGTAGAAGTGAGCGACACAAAATGTTGGGGGCCTTGCCATAAGCGTGCTCAATGCACCGGGGAGTGCGATGAAGATGAAGATGAAGAGTGCTGTTACCCAGGGAATGAAGATGACGGGGGATCTTGCATGCTTTGTTGACGATTAGGATACCTTTGTTTGCTTGCATTTTCGGGTTGGTGTGCATCTCGGCATGTCAGCCCGAGGAAGTGCGCTACCGTGTGATTGATTCGTCGGGCCGCGTGGAGGCTGAAGATCTCTTCACCCCTGTGGACACGGTCCGTTTTGATGCTTCGGTGCTCATCGGGACTATTAGTTTTGTGGATATATCGGGCAACGGTGATTTTTTGCTGACAGACGTAGTGATGAGAGCGTTGCATGTCTTTACGGCTTCTGGCGATCACATCCGCACATTCAAGGTCACGCAGTGCAATCCAGAAGCCGGTGGAATACTTTTCTCGGCCAAATTTTTGGAAAATGGCGACATGATGGTGGCTACGTCTCAAGGAGTCTATACCTTCAATGCGGACGGGTCGTGCAAGGAGAGGTTGCCAACCGAAATTCCCAGGAGTCCCTCGTTTTGCGAACGGCAGGATACGGTCTACTTCGTGAGTCCCTCTCGCCGACCACGGCCAACAATACACGCCTATTCCATTGAATCGGGAGCGGTTCGGGAATATGGTCTCAGAGTGCCTCAGTTTCCAAGAACAACAGGTGTGAAAAGAGGCTATCGGGGAAGACAGATCGCATGCTTCGAGCGCGGCGTTTTCTACCGCTATGCAGAAGGCAGCGACGGGGAACCTCTATTTTTGGACGACGATCCCGTAGTACATCGTCCAATGTTCTATCGTCCTCCCCAAAGGGATATGACCAGCCAGGGAGGGGCTCGTGCAGGCGATCTGAGGGATCTCGCACAAGAGTTTACGTACTCGGATGCTCTCCGTGCATTGGATGATGATCACCGGCTGGTGACGTTTGAGTATCCTGCCGAAGCCAATATGAACATCGTAAATATGGATACTCAAACCAGTGT
>VXLY01000041.1 GCA_009841335.1 Rhodothermaceae bacterium
AGTCGTTACTTGGCGTGTAATCTCTCAGAGAGAGTACCGGGAGTACCTAGCTCGAATTAGGCCTACCTAAATTGCAATTAAGTGTCTCCCGCTATTCTGCTCAATTTAAAACCAAACTCACAACTCAACGGGCGGAGGCCCAAGAACATGAAATACATTACTAATTCCTTCAGGGTTGGCTGCGTGGCGCTGCTCGCCATGCTGATCTTGGCTCCTGGTGCATTTGCACAATACTCGCCGCCCGATCCGCCCAGTGACTTGGAAGTCATGGCCGGGGACCCTACGGAGACGAACGCGCAACACGGCCGTCTCACCCTCACTTGGAGTCCAGTGGCTGATGCTAATAACGGGGGCCTGCCCCTTTTGTCGGGCATTGCTGGGTACACCATTGAGATCTCTGCGGATTATGATGCTGCGGATCCGACGGCCGCAACTTGGGCGGTGGTGCCAGCGGCGCAGCTAACAGTAACACCAGCTGATCCAGACGCAGATCCGGCGGTGCCGAAGTTCACCGCTGTTCACATCCTCCCTGAGGAGGGGGATGCTAATGCTGAGACTGCGAGCTATAACCTCACGCGTCATTACCGGATCAAAGCAGAGAATGGTGAGGGCTTGGGAGATCCCTCCGGAGTTGTATCTGCGACCACGCACAACGTGCCCGACCCACCCACTGACTTAGAAGTCGTGGTCGGGGATCCCACGGAGGCGAATCCGCAACAAGGCCGCATCACTATAACTTGGAGTCCAATAGAAGAGGATAATAACGGAGGCTTGGCCGTTCCGAATACTGGTGGCCTTGCGAGTAACGCTACCACTGGTGGCTACATACTTGAGTTCTTTGACACAACCGCTGATCCGAATGCTTGGACGGCGATAACGTCGGGAATAACAAACGCAGACCCAGCCGCAGATCCGGCGGTACCGAAGTTCACCGCTGTTCACGACCTTTCTAGTTTGACTGAGCCTCCTGGTGGTGTTGCGGGTGCTGGAATCACGCGTATGTACCGGGTCCGCGCCGTTAATGCTGGTGGCCAGGGAGAGAACTCTGGCGAGGTATCTGGGACCACGCACGACACGCCGGATGCGCCCACTGGCTTGGAAGCCGAGGTGTCTGCGAACGCAACCACCAACACTTCGAGCGACATCGCTCTAGCTTGGATTGCACCGGCTAATAACGGAGGCTTGGCCATTACCAACTACCAAGTTGAGACCTCTGTGAACAACGGGTTAACTTGGACGGACCTGCAAGCAGCAGGCGGGACAGAAACGGCTTTGGCCTATACTCACGAGGGTCAGACTGTAGCAGATCCTGTAGTCACGCACATTTACCGGATCAGGGCCGAAAGTGCTGCTGGCGTAGGAGATCCCTCCGACCTTCTAGGTGTTAAATTGGCCCCACCAGGTGCCCCCGTCGACTTCTATGCTCGGGCCGTGGATCAGCAAGAATCCATTGACCTGTTCTGGAAAATGCCAGAGAATGACGGGGAACCGGCTGTTACTGGCTACAGGATTGAAAAGTCCGAGGATTATGATGCTACGAATCCAACCGCCGCAACCTGGACCGACTTGAGGGATAATTATGATGGACTGGCCATCAGAGACAGAAATCTTACTGCTGGAAGTACGTACCATTACCGGGTCAGAGCCCTTAATGGTGTCAGCGACGATGCTACTGACGGCCCGGGGGGACCTACCACCGATGTTGCAAGTGTCATCTCATCAAACAGGGCACGTATGCCTAGGAATTTGACAGCTACGTTGGCCGATGACATGATGAGCGTCTTTCTAACTTGGGATGGACCGGTGGCGGAAGAAGGTGAAGATGGTGATCCCGCGAACGGAGGCTCCCCCATTAAAGGCTACAAGATTGAGTTCTCTACGGACGGAGGGACAACTTGGGCGGACGTGGTTGAGGATATGGAAGTTCATCCTCTAGAGGGTGACTTGCTAAACTCTGCGCCAGGTAGCGAATTTAAGCACACTCACAGTGGCTTGGATCCTGGAACCAATTACATGTACCGGGTCAGCGCCTTCAATGATGCTGGTCCGGGACATCCCTCTAACGTTGCCACTGCGTCCACCGATGCAGTCTTGCCAGGTGCGCCTACCTTGACGGCCACGGCGGAAATGGACGCGCCCAGCATCAAGCTGTCTTGGACTGAACCGGATGACGGAGGCGCTGACATTACTGGCTGGACGATTCAGTTCTCTACGGATTATGATGACTCGGTGACTCCAGCCACCGGAATGTGGGAGACCGTGGACCTAACAGTAACAAAAACAGACGCGGATCCGATGGCAGATCCGCCGACAGAAACGATGTTCAGTGCCGTTCACACGGGTTTGCAGACCGGAGAAGAGTACCATTACCGGGTCAGAGCTATCAACAGTGCTGTTGATGAGACGGCTGATCCGCCGGTAGTGGCAGAATGGTCTAACATTGATGATGCGACCGCGGTCGACATCCCAAATGCGCCTACCGGCTTGACAGCCACGGCGGATGGAGAAAACACGATCAATTTGGCCTGGACTGCACCGGCGTTGGCCGGACCTTCTGCCTCCGCCATTGCTAGCTTCAATATTCAGGTCTCTTCGGATTATGATGGCTCGGTGGATCCACCCACCGGTACCTGGGAGGACTTGACTCTAACGGTAACACCTCCTGTTGCGCCGGCAACGATGCATACTGCCTCGCACACTGGTTTGGCTCCCGCAACCACGCGTCACTACCGCGTCAGTGCTACCAACAGTGCTACCCCTCCTCGTACGGGAGCATACTCTAACGTTGATGGTGCGACCACAATGGCCGCAGGAATCGTGACC
>VXLY01000061.1 GCA_009841335.1 Rhodothermaceae bacterium
AGGGCAATCGTTGTCTTACCAACCTGTCGAGGACCAGTGATGGCGACAATGCGCCCGTGTGAAACTCGCGATACCTGTTCAACGATGCGACGAACATGTGGGCGTTCAAATTCTGCTATCTCCATTAAAATACTATTTTGAGTAAACTTTTCAACATAGTACTTTTTGCAATTACTGTGGTTCCCTTGCCTGCCAGAGTACCGCATTACTTCAACTCAATTGTGCTCAGAGGCTGGGTTCGTCGAAAAGGCAACATGATGACGAATAACTCCTTCCGTCTCGTTCATATCCGTAGCATATCCCATGAGTATCTGACATGTGGCACCGCTCAAGACCCAACAGATTCGCTCGTTTGAAGGATCAATCCGTACACGAGAGAGGCACATGCAGTACATCCAATGACAATAAACCCGTCATCACTCCGCTCTCATTGCATATTCCAACCAAGTGAATTACCAATTCCGGGCGAATTGAGCCACTTCAATTGGATTAAGTGGCCCACTTCCTTGGGAGTACTCAATTTACAAAGCCAATGAACAACCGAAAGTCGTCTACAACGTCCAAGAATATTCCTGCAGGACATGGTCGTCCAGTCAAGAATTACACTATGAACTTGCAGACATCCATTGCTGCAACGCCGGAGAATCTGGAAAAAGCGATCTTGACCACGGCTCCTCGCAAGAACAAGACCTAAATAATAAACTTGGTCTTCATCTCACAGAAGATCTTTATTTTGCAGGGTACTTAGGTATATATTTCCCATCTTTCAGCTAGAAGATAGACAACGATCATGCTCGAGGACAGAAGAATAAACTACATTGAGCTACCTTCGAAAGATTTTTCAAGCACGAAAGCGTTTTACGGGAAGGTGTTCGGTTGGACATTTCAGGACTACAGTGATAACTACTGCGCCTTCAATGATGGCCGACTTGATGGTGGCTTCTATCGTTCCTCATTGAGCTCTGACAGTACCAATAGAGGTGCGGCCTTAGTCGTTATATATGCAGATGATTTGGAAGCCACGTTGGAGCGCATTACTGATGCTGGTGCCACAATCTGCATAGAAATTTTCTCCTTTCCCGGTGGTCGGAGATTCCATTTTCTTGATCCTAGCGGCAATGAACTTGCAGTTTGGAGTGATCAGTAAATTGTCCAAACTCCAGAACAACCAAAAGCCGAGCTGCTAACGAACGTCCCGTACTACACAAGGGCTACGGGATATTTTCAAGTGGAAATCCACGTTTTGACAATCCTAAGTATCTGACTTTTTCCAAATGTGAATTTGTCGGTTGTTTCGGTTGCTATTTCCCAGGCTTAATTCGGTTGCTCTACGAAAAACCACCGCTAGTAATCTTAGCATTGAAAATGTGTCCATGGTCCTGTGGGTTCTGGGCCTGCTTCCGGATTCGTGACCCACTTGGCTGGAGTGTGTAATACGCAACCTGACGTATCGGATATTTGGGTAAAAATGCGTGGGCGATATAAACAAAGCTCCATCGGCTCTTACTAAATTCTGACATATATTGCGGAAATATCTAAACAGTGGGTACCCTTGTCTCTCCGCGTGTATACTGGGCACCCACAACATCTAACTTTAGCAGTTTAACCTCCCATGGCGCGAACCTATTCGGTTACTATTTCAGTCTATGAAGATGGAACACTGGCTATCACTGATAGCGACATAACAGGACTCATAATTGAGGTCAGTTCAACCGAAGAATTATTGGCTGAACTTCCACGAGTCGCTTCTGAATTGCTTCGACTGAATCACGGGTTGACGGATAAAGAAATTGCGGAAGCTGCATTAATTCCGCAGATCATACCTGTTGATGACTCTGTTCATCAGCAAATAACTACGGCATTACTTTCCTTGCCGAGACAATTGGGCGCGTGTGTCGATCATTCTCATTCCCCCCAATATGCGTAACACACGGTTGGATATGATCGGAAAGTTTGGCGGCTTCTAAAGAACGATTCCAGCCTGTTCGTATGCGCTAAGTTACCAATCACCGTAGATACTGCCCACTGGTGCTGCCTGTGCTTAGCCATTGTGTGAATCGTCAACCCCTGACAACCAAGGTACTCGTCTGCATATTCCTGAGCGTCCTTTGAACGCGTCCCTACGATGAAGCCTTGCGTTGTTGCCTTGGTGAAATCCCTAACACCTCCACTCGGATTCGCTTGGTTATGCGATCCTTGACACCAGGGCCAGTAAATATTCCCACCGTCCCCCGTCAAGCGTGGAGTTTCTGATCCGCATGCTTGTTGCCCCCTGACCTCCAATGTAGGATTCGTCTACTCCGACCGGCCTCTCAAATATTTTAGAATTTCAGGAAGAAGCCCTCGCGGATACGGTGAAGCAATAACCCCAACGATTCGTACAGGCACTCAATAAGTCGTCTGGCCAGGCCTCTACAACGCCTTGGTCACACCTGGCGTTGGGATCGGGTAAAAACCATCCGCATCCGGTAGGACAGGGGGAGCCGCATCCCAGGCATAAGTTTGTGGCATCAGATCCAGCTCACTAGCCATCGCTTCATCCCACGTGATCACCTTACCCGAATAAGTGGCCATTCGACCCATAATGGAACTCATGGTCGCTACGGCACCGTTCTCCGCATCCGCATACTTGAATTTTCCGGCATTAATAGCTGCAAACAACTCGTCATGCTCCACTTGGTAAGGGTTTGGGTCGCCCTTGTCATTGTGCTTGAGAATGGTTTCGCCCGAGGCGCTGTAAAGCTCGCCCGGCGAGGGAGCTGTACCTGAGGTTCCATGAAAACCCTCGGAAACCCTGTTCATGCAATCCGGGATATGCCTGCACTGACTCAATACTCGACTCCCGTCAGCATACTCAAACTCCACAAAATGATGGTCAAATATTTCTCCATGATCCACCCCGGTGCGAACCTGACGTCCGCCTTGGCCCTGTGCCTTGACTGGATGCCCTTGCTTGACCCAATTACCTACATCGATATTGTGAATATGCTGTTCTACGATGTGGTCTCCACAGAGCCAATTGAAGTAGTACCAATTACGCATTTGATACTCCATTTCTGTTAGCGGCCTGCCAGCCTTCTCCTCGTACTCTTTCCTCGTGCGAACCCAGACACCTCCGCCATTCCAGTAAACCCGACCGAGAATGATATCTCCGATAGCACCCTCATGAATGCGTTTGACCCATTCGCGATATACGGTTTGATAATGACGCTGAAGCCCCACCACAACATTGAGTTGTTTCTCCTTGGCTTTCTGCGCCGCGGCCAATACACGACGTATGCCTGGGGCATCTGTGGCGACTGGCTTCTCCATGAATATCTGCTTCCCCGCATCGACGGCCGCTTCAAAGTGCATTGGCCGAAAACCGGGAGGTGCTGTCAGGATCACTACATCGGAATGAGCAATCACCTCCTTATATCCATCAAAACCATCAAAGCGTCGCTCAGCCGGCACATCAATGCGACTGATTGCATCCAATGTAGCTTCGTCTGCCTCCTCTGGCTCGGTCATGTTCTTGATGCTCTCCTCAATACGATCGCTGAACGCATCTGCTACCGCTACTAACTTAGTGTTGGAGGCTGCCTTCAATGCCTGGAGCGCTGCACCAGTGCCCCGACCTCCAGAACCAATCAGTCCAACCTTGATTGTATCATCGACGCCATAGAATGCGCTGGCTCTCATCGGGAACTGGCTGGCAAGCGCAGTGCCCACGACGGCTGCTGCTCCGCTCTTAACAAAGTCGCGGCGATTAAAGGATCCTGTGAGTTTGTCCATTATTTCTTGGAGTTTGATTAGTACGAACTTAATTTACTAAATGAATAGCACTATTATCCTCCCAATGCGGTCATCCAGAATTCCATTTGTTCGTCTGCCGTTGGTTGAACAAACGGGCGAACAATTCTGAATCCAACAAAGGGAGAGTCCGTGTTCCACCACATAGATCGAGGGATCTGGGGATCACGCCGCTTCCAATCCAGGTCTGAACGAAGGCGGGCACCACAGCGCAGTGCATCTGGATTGTCGTCGTACGCACCACCTCGCACCGTGCGAGGATGTAACCGGGTCGGGAGTTGCCAAGGATCAATTGCAAGCGAATCTGTCAGTCCTTCGTAATAAGAAGCGCTGTATTCATCCAGTGTCCACTCTGCCACATTGCCATGCATATCAAAGATTCCCCAAGGGTTTGCCACCTTTTGACCTACGCGCTGGTAGGTCTCGTTGCTGTTGCCATAATGCCACGCATAGGTATCCAACGAATCCAATGATGCTCCAAAACTGAATTCGGATGAGGTACCCGCACGACATGCGTACTCCCATTCAGCCTCTGTGGGTAATCTGTAGAATATTCCCGTTTTTTCCGAAAGCCACCTTGCATACTGGAGTGCGCTCCACTGAGTCATACCGACAGCTGGGTACCCATTGGTCCCCATACCATGCGCCGGATCTTCATAGGGTGGGCTTGGACGAGCCACCAGGTCTGGATCAAAGTCAATACCCGGAGAACTTGCTGGGCTGTCGCGATCACGACTCGAGAAAAGAACAAATTCGTCGTAGGTTACTTCGTGTATACCTATGTAGAATGAGGAGATCGCAATCTCTCGTTGTGGACCCTCATCATCGTCCCGTCCTTCTTCGCCTCCGGGAGTACCAATCATAAAAGTCCCATCCGGCACACGAACCATAGAAAAGTGCACCTCCGTCCCGGGAATGGTATCCGTGACCATTTCCAAGACTGTTTGTGCCGCTCCAAAATTGGAACACGCACTCAGCAACAGAATGCTAACTACACTAATTCGCAAACGCTGCATCAAATGCCGCTGCAGACGGCTTGAAATCTACTTTCTTGACAAACGCGCAGGCCTCCGAAGCACCAGCTTCTCGATCCATACCAATATCCTCCCATTCGATAGAGAGTGGACCGCCATAATTTGACCTGTTCAAGGCACGAATGATCTCTTCAAAATTGATACATCCGCGACCTATGGACCGAAAATCCCAGAATCTACCCGGAGTACCAAAATCCGTATGACCACCGAATACACCGGCCTCAGTCAGCTTATCCGACCACCACACATCCTTCATATGTGTATGGTAAATCCGATCCGCGAACCGATCTATGAAGGCTACATAGTCTACACCCTGGTAGCCCAGGTGACTTGGATCATAGTTAAACCCAAATGCTTTTCTGTGGCCTACTGCCTCCAATGCACGGGCGCTGCTCGCAATATCAAAGGCAATCTCTGTTGGATGCACTTCCAGTCCAAACCGGACCCCAAATTCGTCGAACACATCCAGTATCGGATTCCAGCGGTCTGCAAAGTCCTGGAACCCAGCTTCTATCATCGCAGGATCATTAGGTGGAAAAGAATACAGTAATGGCCAGATACTGCTACCGGTAAAACCGTTTACAACCTTGACGCCCAGTTTTGCTGCAGCTCTGGCGGTGTCCATCATTTCTGCTGCTGCCCGCTCCTGAACGCCAGCCCCAACACCATCACCCCATACATGTGCAGGGATTATGGCCTTGTGCCGCTGATCAATATTGTCGCAGACTGCCTGACCCACCAAATGATTGCTTATTGCATACACGTTCAGACCATGTCGGGCCAGAAGATCATGCCGTCCCTGACAGTAATCAGGTTCGGTTAGTGCCCGTTGTACGTCAAAGTGATCTCCCCAACAGGCTAATTCCAAACCATCATAGCCCCACGAAGCTGCCTTTTTCGCGAGTGTTTCGAGTGTTAGGTCGGCCCATTGGCCGGTAAATAGGGTTACAGGTCGTGCCATAGATATTGTTTAGTGAATGGAATTAGAAAAAAGCCAACGTTAGATCAGCGTACCCATGCGGTAAGCAAAATGACAATGCAGATCTATTGATTTCAAGCGGGCGGCGTATATGCGGCGTCAACCCATCCGCGCTCTCTTCCACTCTTCAATGCCGTAAGGATAAAATGCACGCCCCTGGCTCCATCCTGTACACTCGGAAAATCGAGGTCTTCGGGCTCTGGGTCTTGACCAGAGATCCGGGCTGCAATCGTTCTCCCAGCATTCAAGTAAATGTTTGCGAATGCCTCCAGAAACGCTTCTGGATGACCACTGGGAAGGCGTGAGTTGTGCTGTGCTGCTGCCACCAGGTAGTCATTGCCGCGCTTAAATACTTGTTCAGGCCCGGTGAGCTCACGGTAGTACAACCAGTTGGGATGCTCCTGAAACCACTGAAGTGACCCTGTTTCGCCGTGTACACGGATATTCAGATTGTTCTCCTCCCCGACTGACACCTGCGAGGCATGCAGCACTCCTCGCGCCCCTCCCCGATAATGTGCCAGCATACTGACATCATCATCAATGATCCGCCCTTCAACGAAGGTCGTCACGTCAGCACACAAAGCCTCTAACTCCAGTCCCGTGATGTAGCGGGCGAGGTTTTCGGCATGTGAGCCTATATCTCCCAAGGAACCAGCGCCGGCACGCTTAGGATCGGTCCGCCAATCGGCTTGTTTGTGTCCTGAACGCTCAAGCGGAGTAGCAAGCCATCCCTGGGGGTATTCGACAATAATCTTCCGTACCGCCCCAATCTTGCCTTCCTGAACCATTGCACGCGCCTGCTTCACCATGGGGTATCCGGTGTAGTTGTGTGTCAGTGCGAACACACGATCATGCTTGCGCGCCAAGTGACAAAGCGTCTCTGCATCTTCAAGTGTATTGGTCAACGGCTTGTCACATACAACATGAAAACCCGCTTCCAAGAATGTCTTGGCTACGGGAAAATGCATGTGGTTGGGCGTGACGATTGATACAAAATCAATCCCGTCTTCTCGCTCACCCTCCGCCTCCGCCATCGCTGAAAAAGACGCATACGACCGCTCGGGATCAAGTCCAAGTACTTTGCCCTGCTCCTTGGAGCGTGCTGCATCGGCGGAGAACGCCCCCGCAACCAGATCCATCGTCCCGTCAAGTGCAGCGGCCATCCGATGCACATTGCCAATGAAGGCGCCAGGGCCTCCACCGACCATACCATATCTTAGCCTTCTGCCCAAAGCCATCTAAAATGTTAGAGATCTTAAGTGCGTAATACTTGTCTGAATGCTAGCCAGCGCGTCCTCTGGATGATCATGCTCAACGAAGTAATGCCTCAGTCCCGCTGTTTCACTTTCTGCCAGGATCGCGGCAAAATCAATTTGCCCTTCACCAACAGGGGTCATACCGCGATCAGAGCCCATATCCTTTATATGGCATAGTGGATACCGCCCAGGATCACGCCGAAAGTACTCGTTGGCACTACGATTTGCATAGGCGATCCAGTACAGATCAAGTTCCATCTTGACCAGCTCCGGGTCCATTTCGTCAAGCATAAAGTCGTAAGGGATCACGCCGTCTTCGTTGGGCTCGAACTCAAATTCATGATTGTGATAGGCCAATTGTATCCCCACCTCTTGACATGCCGCACCTACCTCATTGAATAAGGCCACGTGATCTCGGTAATGTGCCATCGTACGTTCATCCTCTGCGAGCCAGGGACAAACTATATAGGAGTGACCCAGGCGCTGGGAAGCGTCGATTACAGTGGGGAGGTTCGTCCTTAGAGCCTCAATTGGCACATGTGTTGACGGGGCTGCAAGCCCTAATTCATCCAGAAGCGCACGAATATCGTCTGGACTGCGTTCGGCGTCCCATACGGTTTCCACCTCATCATAACCTGCATTAGCCACTGCCCTGAGCGTCCCTTCGTAGTCGCTTTCCAGGAGATATCTAACCGTGTACAACTGTACCCCAATCCGTTCGAGCGAGCGGGTTGAAGCAGTTTCGGGTGCCTCTGCTTCGGGTTCAGTCTGCGGCTCGCAGCCAGCGAGTACTCCAACCGCCGCCGGAACAGCAACGGAGGATTTAATAAATGTTCGTCTATCCATTAAAGAAAACTCCTTTTTTGATGATCCAGAGAGAATATACTCATTCAAGCCCATGCACGGCCGATTTCATCAAATGGAATATCTGCTCTGTAGATTCCCATGGGATTCACACGCAATTCCTGTGTGGCTCCTACTTCACTGGTATAATAACCGAAGAGTGTTAACGATTTTATGGTCCGAAAGAAAGGTGGGGTTTCTGTTTCTCCATTTTCGCTCCATGCTTCTGCTTCTGCCTCCATTTGTGTTAGAATTTCAACCTGTATGTCCATGTCCAAATCTGTAAAAGACTGTGCTCCCCTTTCCTGAGCACGTCGTTCTACATCTGTCAATCCCGCAAGAAACTCCTCAACTTCGGGCTCGTCATACCAGTCGGTGAGCATATTGTCAATAAACTCATGCACAAGAGCCGCTCGTGCACCTGGTGTATCCGTTTCGGGAATAATCAACTCGGAGAGCGTCGCCACGAGCTCATCTCGTCCTTGTGTGAGTGTGCGAGCCTTGAAGGGTATATCCCCTGTCCCACTCCCACTGGTGCAACCTCCCAAGACCCCGGCGATCGTGGACGCTGAAAGCGTCCCTCCCATTAGTATACCAATTCGATGTAAGGCAGTCCTTCGGTCCATCAAAGATTCATTCGCTTTAGTTCCTCTATTGCGTAATTTGCTGCCCGTGCAGTCAGGGCCATGTATGTGATTGACGGATTCTGGCATGCAGAAGAAGTCATACATGCCCCATCAGTCACAAAGACATTCGGGATTGCGTGGCACTGGTTGTGTGCGTTCAGTATACTGGTCTTCGGATCCCGGCCCATCCGGGCGGTTCCCATTTCATGGATTGCGAGACCAGGCTCAGCCCCCAAACCATCCCCCGTGTAGTTATCATACGTCTCTATGTTCTTTGCTCCCGCGGCGTCCAGCATTTCTGCTGCTGACTGCTTCATGTCCTCGCGCATGGAGAGTACGTTCTCGCCGAATTTGCAATGGAAGCGAAGAACCGGGATACCCCATGCATCTTTGGCGGACTCATCCAGGGTCACATAGTTCTCGTACCTTGGCAGTGCTTCACCGAATCCTTCCAGCCCCATCACCCAGGGGCCTGGTCGTCTCAAGGTTGACTTGAGTGAAGCTCCAAATCCCGAAACCGGACGATCCCAGGAACTCCGTGTTGCTTCTCCCTGGTACCCGAAACCACGAAGATAGTCACTGCGCTGCGTTGCTCCGGGCAGATTCCGAAAACGAGGTATATAAATGCCGTTGGGACGGATACCCTGGAAGTACCTGTCTTCGCCTCCCGGTAACTCTCCTCGGGCACCAACCTCCATATGGTGATCCATCAGGTAGTGCCCCAACACCCCACTGTCATTGGCGAGACCTTGGGGAAACCGTGAGGATTGGGAATTCAGCATGATTTGCGTGGTACCCAGTGCAGACGCACAAAGAAAGATGACACGAGCATAAGCCTCGCGCATGGCTCCGGTAGTACGATCTATATATCGAACCCCGGTTGCCTTGCTTCTTGCTTCGTCATAGATCACGCTATGTACAATACTTTCCGGTTGCAAGGTAAGTCGGCCCGTCGCAAAGGCAGCGGGAAGCGTTGCGCTATGGCTACTAAAGTACGCGCCAGCCGAGCATCCCCTGTAGCAAGATTCGCAATAGTGACAGGCTGCGCGCCCGTTATGCGGCTGTGTGAGAACCGCCGCCCGTCCTATCGTCAGTAACCTATCATCAAAGTGCGCGGCTATTGCCTCGCGCACACGTTCTTCTCCCCAATTGAGCGCCATGGGTGGGAGAAAAATCCCATCGGGACACTGTGCAAGGCCTTCCGGTTGACCTGTGATGCCTGCGAACCGCTCCACGTGATCATACCAAGGTGCAATATCCTCATACCGAATGGGCCAGTCTATACCCGTGCCGTCTCGTGCATTCGCCTTAAAGTCCATTGCACTCCAACGGTAGCACTGGCGGGCCCAAAGCAGTGACCGCCCTCCAACTACATCCGCCCTGATCCAAGTAAATGGATCCGCTTCCACATAAGGATTTTCGCTGTCATCAATAAAGAAATGTTCGGTATGCTCACCAAATGCATAGGTGCGTGATTGGATGGCGTACCGCTCACGATGTCTGCGCGAGCCTTTACTGTTGCGAGCGGGGAATTCCCAGCTATTCAGGTGTTCCGTGATATACCCTGTTCCGTGCTTCAGGTCGTGCCCACGTTCCAATAAGAGTACATTTAGCCCACCCTCAGTAAGCTCTTTTGCAGCAAACCCTCCACTGATACCGGACCCAACTACAATCGCATCCTGCACCTCCTGAGAGCGAGCCACATGAACAGATTTGTGATTCATAGCCTCACTGGTATCCGATACATAGTACTGAAAAAAACCACGAACCCATAATTTTGTGAAATTACCCCTCTCAGTCCAAGTGCTGATCTCGGACCACGGTTGATATGTGATGCCGGCCTGAACGGGATATCAATGAAAGGAAATCATCTACTTCTTTAAACAGGGGCGGCTGTTAGGTTGGCTAGAGTAATAATCAAAGACATTCTTTGAGTATCCTCTCTATCTTCTTACTAGAAATCTTACTCGCAGAGTTTTTTAGGTAGATGTATAAAATCAACAATCGTGATTCATCTTTATAATAGATAATTCGCGCGCCGTTTTTCCGACCTATACTTCCAGTACCACACCGAATCTGATATATCAAACCTTTAAATCCCAAATACCTCTTTTCATTGAGTATTTCGCCAGAAGCAAGACTATCCAGTCTGAGTTCAACCTCATTTGCTAGTCCACGATACCTTCTATCTAACCGAGCAAGTTCTCGTTCAAACGTTTTACCCTTTTCAATTTTCCAGCGACTCATCCGAAAAGCTCCTAATCTCCGCCTCTATCATCTGAGTAAATTCTGTACTTGCAGACAATGCACAGATTTCTCCAAGATCCTCAAGTAGAATCACTAGTTCTTCCAACTTGTCGCATGCTTTCTGCTTCCAAGGTACATGTTCAGGTAGACCTTTTACATAAATCAAATCTTGTTCAACTCGTGCAAAAGCCTTAAAAAAATGAGTGGCTAATTTCTTGATTTCTACTCGGTCTTCATCTGAAAGAACTTCTATTGTTCCTAACAAACCAGTAATTTTTTTTAGATTATTTATGTGATAATCGATAATTTGATCGTCTGGTTTCAAATAATACGATGTCTCCATTTTCTCAATTTCCTGAAAATCATCAGTCTTGAGAAAAGGATCAAATACAGAATTACTTGTTAGTACTTGAGCGGTTAGCATAACAAATCAGGCTTATACTTGAATATTCAACTCCCTACATAAATATGGCCAGAATATAAACCGTCTGGGCTTGGTACATAATAAATCCGATATCCCGTGTCACGATTCTTCAATAAAGTCATAGTGCTCATGATTCGTGTGAGCTTAATCTCATTTTATCTTTTGCCTCACTTGAAGGATGAGAAGAAAGCTTAATGGCATGAGAATACTACACTAAGGATCGGAAATAGTTTTACTTGTGCTAACTATTTCTATCCAGAACGACATCAGCAACTCCATTTCCTCTGCTTTAAGCCAGGCAACGTACGGTAACAAAACATGAGATGATCACGCCTTGCCATACCGCCCCGTGATTCCCAGCAACAGACACATCCACAGCCTACAAAGAAGCTTAAATCTGCATATTCCGACTAAGTGGTCTACTTCGCTCGGAATACTCAAGATACTCGGTGTATTAGCCCGTACAAACGGAATCGAATCGTTGTGGGCAGTCGTGAACCGTGCCTATTTTGGTACAAACCATCACCTAAGGAAGAACCATCTGAACCGCTGTGTAATGCAGTTCGCGGAAAACACAATCTCCGGACTATGACACGATTGATCGAATGTCTATGATCGTGCATGGGACGGCCGGGAAAGGAGTGAAGTACAAGGACTTGGTGTAGCAGGGAGTTTGAGAGACCGATAGATGCATTTCAAGACGTTCCATGATGATTTCTTCACACTCGGCCCGCTTGATTGAAAACGAAACAGGGTCTCCAAACTACTTCTTTTGGAGCTATACTTGCCCTGCCACTTTGCCAACCAAGTCATCATTCAAATTTTTATACTCGCTGCCATTGCTTACAAAAGTCTTTACTCCACGCTTACGTCCATCCTTCATCTCATAAGTCGCGGAAATGTGTCTGTCATCTGTTTCTTCCACAAACCCTTTTCTTTTCAATGAAGGCCTTCATCACGTCTCTTCAAAGTCACACGGCACTACACGAGATTGTAGGTCGCAATAAGTTTGTCTCTAAATGCTAATGCACCGGGCGTCATTTGTTGGGGATTGCCCATTACGTATCGTTTCCACATCATTCGTAGCATCGCTCCAAACGCATCTTCCAAGTACTCGACGGATTCCTCCCAAAGAGACATATCCAAATCTTCAAATTCAGCAATAAAATCACCGTTATGAGATTTGATGACCGGCACCGCAATCGGTTTATTTCTCATGAGAATTCGGTTTTCATCAAAGGGAACCTTATCAATTGCTATTTCCAGAGGATTCATTAATCCCCAAGAAGTAGGCGTTTTGTAATTGGTCCAACATGCTTTTTCACGCATAATACTAAAGTCAAGCGGCGCAGCACGGGTACAGGTCGCTGGTTCTGTGCTAGACTCAAAAACACTTGTATGAGGACGGTTCTTCTTTGTTTTGAGTATTCCGAGGGAAGTGGGCTACTGAATCCGATTGAAATGGGCCGCCATTCCGATTGAAGTGGGCCACTGGTACGAACGAAGTGGGTCACCAACAAGACCGATGTGTACCACGGTACGCACCGACGGATTGGCTCACAGGTGCACCCTGACCAGCTGACTAACTTGCCTGCAGAACTGAGTTTCAAGGTATGCGCAACATAAAACCAATTACGCGCCCCCACGCGGGGATGCTATTTATGGTTCAGCCCAAATCAATCATTACATCCAAATCGTGGTAGAACCTTATGTTAACTGGATAGGCGTTACGTCCAGATGCGTGCCCTTTGGCTCTTGATTTTCCTTCCATTATGGTCTGACACTGTTTCGGTGGACGGCCCCCCCTTTGAACCTCAGGAAGCGCTGAAAACCATCAAGGTGCCCGATGGCATACGTGTAGACCTCGTCGCGGCAGAACCCCTAGTGGCTGACCCCGTAGCCATGGATATTGATGAATATGGTCGAATCTGGGTCGCCGAAATGCCCGGGTATCCCCTGGACGTTGGTGGATCAGGGCGAATAAAAATCCTGCACGATACAGACCAGGATGGTCGGCCTGATTCTGCAACAGTTTTCGCTGACGGACTCAGACTACCGACCGGAATTATGCGCTGGAAGGATGGCGTCCTAGTAACCGATCCACCTGATATTTTTTATCTCCCGGATAACGATGGGGATTCGCGGGCAGACAGCCATATCGTAGTCTTAACCGGATTTGCACTCTCAAACCCGCAGCACAATGCAAACTCTCCGATCTATGGACTGACCAATTGGATTTATGTAGCCAATAACAGTACGATCTGGTGGACCGAAAAGTATGCGGACCCGTTTGGTGATCAAGGAGAACAGGTGTACTTTCCCGACAACCCTGAGGGAGACCGCCTGCCACGTAATGCTGCCGACAGGAACGCACGCTTCCGACCGGATACTTATGAGCTTGAGCTTCTTGGTGGACGCTCACAATTCGGGCACACCTTTGATGCTTGGGGAAGACATTTTTTGGTGAACAATAGCCAGCACCACTTAGTGGAGGCGCTTGCTTCGCAGTACTTGGAACGACGTCCCGAGCTACCAATCCAAACGACTATTCACAGAACATCCGATCATGGGGATGCTGCTGAAGTATATCCCATAACCATCGATCCTTTGCATCAGTTACTAACTGACCGTGGAGTATTTACTTCTGCGTGTGCGCTGACCTGGCAGCTTGGAGGTCTGTTGCCTGCACCGTTTGATAGCAGCATAACGCTGGTTGCGGAACCTGTTCACAACCTTGTACATATTGACCGAATAGTTCCTGATGGACCGGTTTTTAGGAGTGAGCGCGTACTAGAGAAGCGCGAATTTATTGCATCTACGGACAGTTGGTTTCGTCCAGTTAATTTCACTATTGGCCCCGATGGAGGAATTTACGTTGTTGACTACTACAGGGAGATCATTGAGCACCCGGAGTGGATGGACGATAGCCTGGCGGCCACCGGTGACCTGCACCAAGGGACAGATCGCGGACGCATCTATCGTATTGTACCCGAGGATACACCTGAACTGAACTGGCACGGGAAGCTTAGCCTTGCCAATGCTACCGTTGACGAACTAGTCGACAGATTGGCCTCTGATAATATCTGGTGGCGCCGCAATGCACAGCGCATTCTGGTTAGCCGAAATCGTCAGGATGCAGTAGCCCCTCTCTCGAAAATGGCCGCGTCCAGCACGTCTGCCTTGGGGCGGCTTCACGCTCTTTGGACATTGAATGGCTTGGGCGCACTCACAACCAGTCAGATTACATCGGCGCTGGATGATTCCCACCCTGGTGTGCGCGAGAATGCTATACGGCTGACAGAGCTGGTCCTGTCCGAAAACCCTGAACTTGGGCAGAGCCTACTAGCCATGACCGAGGATACCAACGTTCGTGTTCGATATCAGCTACTGAATACCCTTGGGTTCGTGCCTGGCTCAGATGCTGCTAAACTTAGACTGCTTGCGCAGAATATTGAAAGCGAATGGTTTCAAACAGCCGCGCTCTTGGCACTTGATGTGTCTACTCATGATCTCATGCAGACGGTATTGAACGAACTCGCAGCCCCAGAGCATGTCATTGACCGCTTTGTCCTGCGCCTAGCTCGTATCCTCGCCAGAACAAATGGACTGGTCCCTGCACTTACCAATGACGGACCTGCGCTCGGTTCACGTCTGGCGGGGGCCGCAGAGGGCTTGCAGCAACGTCAGAATAGAATTGCGATTTCACGAGAACTGTCCGAGCACCTGGTAGAATTGGCCTTGTCGCCTGATGATGAACTGGGCAATGCTGCTGTAGCATTACTTGAAGCAGTGATTCTCCCCGAGCCAGAAAGCCTCGAACAAGCACAGCTTATAGCAACTGATATCAATCAAACAGTGGATGCACGAGTGCGGGCTGTGCGTATTCTGTCGCTTATGCCCAATAATATCGGAATTCTGCCGGCGCTACTTGACTCCTCCTATCCCGTAGAAGTCCAACTCGCCTCTGTGGAAGCCTTAGGAGCCCAATCAGGTACAGGGCCTGCACAGCTTTTGCTGCAATCCTGGCCTAATCTATGGCCACGCTCCCGCAATCGCGCACTGGATCAATTTTCCACCCAGGATCGTGCGAATCTGTTAGTTACTGCATTAGAAGAGGGTGTCATTCTAACCGAAGAAATCTCTTGGTACCAACGTGTCCGTTTGATGCGCGATACGGAAGAACCCGTCCGAAGCCGTGCTCGAGCAATCCTCAAATTAGAGGATGCTGCTCCCGGCGAACTGGCCATTCCTGGTGGTCCCGGTAACAATGATCGCGGACAGGTACTGTTTGAGAACCTGTGTGCACAGTGTCATATGGCAGGCGAAGTAGGAACAGGGGCTATTGGACCGAATTTGGCAACGGTACAGCATTGGCCACGTCATGTCTTGCTGGCCGAACTTCAGAATCCAAGCCAAAGGATTGCCAGTGGTTACGAATCTTGGCGACTGACCCGCACGAACGGTTCAATAATCGAAGGAATTATTGCTTCAGAAACCTCTTCTGCAATTACAATGAGATCTCTCACTGAAACGGTTGTCGTTCCACGACAGGATGTTAAGGAATTGACTGCAATGCCCGGTTCGTTTATGCCACCGGGCCTAAACATGGCTCTTGAACCCAATGATTTGCGCGATTTGCTTAGCTTTCTAAGGCAGGAGCTCCCCCAACAATAATCTTTCCACTCCCGATGCAAAAGCTATTGATATTTCTCGCAGCAGCCTTGTTGTTTACTCACTCTCAGACCATAGCACAAACACCTTCTGTGCCGTCCCTTGATGAATGGGAGGTTCACGATCTCGATCGCCCTCAACCGGTTGTTGTTACTCCCGGAGAATTGACATCCGCGCCACCACCCTCAGACGCTATTGTGCTATTTGATGGAACGCACTTTGAGGAGTGGATGCATGCAAACGGCGATGCAGTTAAATGGCATTTACGCGATGGTTACATGGAGGTGAACCCCGGTACCGGAATTATCCAAACCGAACGTTCGTTCGGCGATGTGCAGCTTCATATTGAATGGGCTACGCCCAATAGTGGGACAGGACAGGATAGTGGCAACAGTGGTGTGTATCTCATGAGCACCTATGAGGTACAAGTGCTTAATTCGTTCGAAAATCAGACCTATCCCGATGGACAGGCGGCATCGCTGTACGGGCAGTATCCCCCGCTTGTAAACGCCAGCCGTCCACCATCGGAATGGCAGTCCTACGATATTGTTTTTAGAAGACCCCACTTCGAGGAGGATGGTACACTGAAGAAACCGGCAAGAATTACGGTTTTTCACAACGGTGTACTCGTTCAGGACAATGTGATCCTGACTGGACCCAGCGGGCATCGATCCCGTCCCCCATACCGGGCCCACGAGGACGCATTGCCGCTCTTCTTACAGGATCATAACGAACCTACACGCTTTCGCAATATCTGGCTTCGCGACTTGGAAGCAGATATGTAGTCTTTGAATGGCATTTATTGCTGGAATTGACATTGGCGGAACACGGACGCGCTGTGCGCTCGCACGTAGAGATAAGCCACATGAAATAACCCGCAAGGCATCGGTCGCGACCCCGCAGCAGGGACCTGATGCAGTGCTTGATTTAGTTGAGGACATAATTCGTGGCAAACTAGCGGTAGATGAGCCGTTGTGTGGGATTGGCTGCGTAGCACCGGGTATGACGAACACCCAGTCTGGCGTAGTACTTGAAGCAGCCAATCTGAATAACTGGGTTAACGTTCCTTTGGTCGCCGAACTTGAAAGAAGGTTTCAAGCTCCTGTTGCTGTAGAGAATGACGTTAACGCAGCTGCTATAGCGGAGGCTCGACTGAGTGTATCCGGCGAAATGTCCCCGGTTGTCTACGTAACTTTGAGTACGGGCGTAGCTGCTGGCATAGTCATTGACGGCAAAATCCTACATGGGGCAAATTATTGCGCAGGTGAGATTGGCAGTATTATTCCCTCTCCTGAGTATCTTGATCAAGATTGGCAGCCAAATGGATGTCTCGAGCAATTGGCGGGCGGCATTGGTTTAGCTGCCCAATGGACCAACATTCAAGGCACTGCCGCGAGCACAACGAGCGCACTTGAAGTGTTTCAGGCAGCTGATGCAGGAGATGTTAAGGCAGCAGCGTTGATCGATAAAGCTACTGACTATCTGGCACAGGCTATCGTTGCATTGGTCTGTGTCCTTGATCCTGAAATTGTCATCCTGGGCGGAAGTATTGGGCTAGCTAGACCGGAGATCGCCGAACGCGTACGCCACACTCTGGCGAAGTCGGTTCCTCACGTACCCTCCGTACTGCCCTCCTGTTTAGGAGACGATGCTCCGCTTTTGGGTTCACTCATACTGGCTGAATCCTGCTCCAGCGACTCGTTTTCTGGCTCAGCTGGTTCCTCTTCTTCAGGATCGTGAGCAGACATTAGCCCACCATTGTAACTCCCGTCCATTGCTCGTTCGAGTGCCGACAAAATCCGGTCAACATCCAATCCCACAGCTAGGGCATATGCCTTCGTCAGACTACGTAAGTAGACTTCATGAAAGCTCTCGTGATAATACAGGCCGCTGGTTTCGTAGTCTATCAGAACTGATTTAGGGATGCGCGTCTCAACGTAAACGGTTTCTAACGACACCCCTTGCTGCTTTCTAAGGGTCAGGAGATCTCGTGCGTATCGGCACCTAGCCTCTTCAAGTTTGCTCGCGTCTATTTCTTTCGGATTGTTAACCATACATCCAGCGTATTATACGCCTCAAACGATGCAGCAAAATAAGAAAATTTGCCCAGAATCCAAGACGATTAGGTCGTATTCTGCTAGACTGAACCATTCAATGAATGATGTCCACGCAATGGCGTTAACTGGCAGCTGGAATTCTTGAATGACGCTACCGCGGGAGAGACTGGATTTTTGCCATATAAAGGGGATAAGTCCGGGCAGATATCTATCCCAGACAGTTCCGTCTTCATCCCAGCAGGACAAGCCCGCAATGAAAAATTTTGAGCGCACACGCTGGCCAGCGTAGAGCTATTCGGTATGCTACCCAACCCCGTCGGGACGGCGAGATTCGAACTCGCGACCCCTTCAACCCCATTGAAGTGCGCTACCTGGCTGCGCTACGTCCCGGGACCAGCAACTACGCTAATTGCTGCCTGATGTTCTCCAAGAATGAGCGCAAGTTCAGCAGTTCCTGCCGTTTTGTGCTACGCTGAACAGGTTCCGCATCTGCTTCGCTCTCCAAGATCTGTCTAGCTCCGGCCAATGTGTATTTATCGACGCGAAGAAGTTCGTAAATCCGATACGCTGCCTCCAGGTCCTTTCTCGTGTATGTCCGTCGGCCAGCATTATTCTTTCTGGGGTTGAGCTGGGGAAATTCATTTTCCCAATAGCGCAAGACATGCGTCTCTACTCCAACCAGTTTTGCTACTTCCCCAATTGAGTAGTAGAGTTTTGTAAACTTGTCCTCGGTCATCAGTGTACTTGGGATTTGGGAAGCGTTTTCACTGTACGTCTGCGGAGAATCTAAGCAAAATTACTCATATCAGCTTAGTCTCTCAGCAGATTAACTATACTTCGGACAATTCCGGCGGGTTTAGTGACGTTTGCATCAGTTTTCTTATCAACCAACCAGTACACACCTACACCAGTTTGCGATTGTAGCTAATGGGTAAGGCCGTATTAGACGGCGAGATCAGCTTGGCATTTGCGTTAAGTGCGTCCTTCGAGTGTCGGGCAAAAGGCAAGTAAGGCGAGGAGAAGACCGAGAGCATTCGCCTCGTTATTCGCTGATATTGGCCCGGTTCACAATCTCTACTTCGTTGATTGCCGGAATCGCACACCGGGCGATATCAAGCAGCCCATTGACGTAGAATTCCGTGATCGCCCCACCGCCTGCTTCACACTCTTTAGCAAGCTCAGGCGCGATCATATCCCAGTTCTGGTAGCGTGTAGGCCATTCGTACTGCAACCACCAATCATTGGTCTTGGGAAGCCTAAGTCCGTGACGTTCCAGCGCGATTGAGAGGTCTTCACGACGCCTTCTCTCTTTCTCACCCATCTTGCTAGCGGGCTTTGGCATACGAACTCCCCAAATCCATCCGTTCGGACCCTGGCTCTGAGTGCCGAGGCCGATCATGGTGCGCCTATCCCTGGAGCTTGATAGGTCATCGTACTCCGCCCAAACATCCCTGCTGATCCGGAGCCAAGTCTGGTACTGCTTCTCGCCTTCGTAGTGACACCACACACTGCAATCGGGCGCGACGTCAGCCATGACATCGCGTAGCCGATCATTAACGGCCTCACGCAAATGTTCCAGAAACCGCTTGCACACAATGTCCCGCACTGGGATCCAAGCGTCGTGTATAGCGAGCGCAGCACGGAGCTGGCTCGGGTTGGAATTCAGGTGGTCGTGTACGAAGAGTACATCGGGATTCATAGACATGGGGGTTTTTCCGAATTGCTGTTGGCAAAACAATTGCGCATCCTCCAAGAACGAGCGAACCCGCTTGGCGTCGCATTTTTCCTGGCAGGTGGCAAACCACGTCTCTAGTGACGTGTCCTCGCCAATATATGGCATGATTCTGAATTGCTCCCGCCATTTCTTACGTTCGGCCTTCGGAAAACTGTTTTCAGCGGGCCAGCGGTGAACGGGCGGAAGATAGATCAGAAGAAAGTGCGTACCGTATTGCTTGTGGAGGTATTCCAGGTACATTTCTATCTGGCGGTCCAGATCGTGGGCGTACGGCTTGTTCTCGAACGCAATACAAGTGTGACCCGTCGCCGAAGAGATCTCTACAGTAATATCCATCCGGCCGCCACCTTCCGGGATCCAGCGCTCTCGCTTAACATGGATTGAATGGGCTGTCGCTGGGTGCAGCCCCGTGAGCCATCCAGGCGGATCGGGTACGACCTCCAACATTGCTTCCAAAAAGCTTGTCCTTTGGCCGTGTTCAGCATGTGGGTCAAGCAGGTCCGCGATCACACGTGACAGTCCGATTTCGTCATCACGTAGATACTTGAAAGAGTTGAACCTGGGGGCTTGTTGACGTTCGCGATTAGATTTCTTGGCCTTCTGCAAGATCGGTGCTAGTTCTTTTAGGAGCAGCTTGCAATGCTCCTGCCTAGCTAGCCGTGCCTCGTCCACTTGTCGGAGGATTTCGAAAACCTGGTTGGTCACGGCCATAGAGGAAGGATCAGATGCACGAAAAGACTGAGGTATCAACACTTAAAAGTTAAGTTATGCCCCAAAAGCCCAAAATATGGCTTAGTGCCTACTACAGCGACAAAAAACGCAAAGCCTACTGTTTCTTATCCAGTGGCACACGTCGTTCGGGATACATAGGGTGTGCTCACTCGGTTATTTTGATTTGGAATTCGAGCTGGGAGGAAAGTCCAGATACGAATTGTAATAGAACCCCAAAAACGATACCTTATGGACAAGGATCAGCACTGCCTGCGGCCTCAGTGCTCAGATGCAACAACCAGAAATAGAATCCGCAATTGCACCCTGTGATTCCTCGGAGAAAATACTAGCCCTTGTGCCGGAACGGGGGTGCACGTACTGGCCAACGGCCGGCGTAGCTTCGGTCGGGTTTAGTATACGCTGCGTCCGCCCCATCAGCAATTGGAGCTGCGGTAACATGGCAGCGCGGTGCACAAATGCAGGGGTTTGGTGCCGGGCACTCATAATTCCCGTCATAATATTGCTTTCTACTCTTGCATCGTGGAAAGCACAGGCCCAGAACTCACTAAAGGACGACTGGCTTGTCTTGGTGGCGCTCTACGATTCTACGCATGGATACCAGTGGCTAAACAACGACAACTGGTCCAGTGCGACGGACACGATGCCGGACGCTCAAACCTTGGACAGCTGGTACGGTGTCACGGTGGATATGCAAGCTGGCCGCGTTTCAGAACTCAGATTGGAAGACAACTTGCTCAATGGCAAGCTTCCTTCACAAATTGGCAAGCTCACCTACCTCAAGTATCTGTCCCTGCGAGACAATTACCTTAATGGTGAGATTCCGTCGGAGATCGGCAAGCTCACCCATCTGAAATATCTGTCCCTCTGGAGCAGTAATCTCGAGGGCGACATCCCTGCAGAGATCTGGACACTGAAGGAACTAAAAGTGCTCAACATTGGAGATAACTACGAATTGGGGGGAATCATTCCACCGGAGATTGGCAACCTCACGGCGCTGGACACGCTAATTGTGAACTGGGGTAAGGTATCCGGTGGATTACCGGAGGAAATCGGCAGCCTCACTAATCTGCGGCTATTGGAAATTCAGCAGAATCAGCTGATTGGCAAGCTTCCTTCAAGCATGACGAACATGTCACAGCTGGCGCACCTTAATTTTCAGGGACAGGATCTTTGTGCTCCCCGGGAGGCGGCATTTCAAACGTGGCTGACCAGTGTGGCCGAGGTTTACGGAGAGACCTGCTCCGTGGACAGATTTCCGTCCCACCTCGGAGCAAGGATCGCGTGCGCGGGCGGAAAGGCGGGTGAGTTTGAATGCAAGGGTGTCGATTTGCTCTCCCATTTGTCGAAGAGGGACATGGGGGCGGAGCCCCGCATTCTGGTAAATGATATCTGGGGATGGACCGACCCGGAAACCAATCAGGAGTATGCGCTTGTAGGGAAGGAGAACAGCGTAGCATTGGTTGACGTCACCGACCAGTTGAATCCTGTTTATCTGGGCTCACTTCCATCGCATGATCCCGAAGCCGTGGCAATCTGGCGCGACATGAAAGTGTACCGCAACCACATGTTCGTTGTCGCGGACGCCCAAGGCCATGAGAATGGCATGCAGATCTTTGATCTCACCCAACTGCGCGGCGTGGACCGCGCCAGCCTTCCGACCACATTCATCGAAACTGCAAATTATCAGGAAATTGGGAGTGCCCATAATGTGTTTGTGCATGAAGAGACCGGCTATGCGTATTTGGCGGGTAGCAGAGGCGGCAGAGGCCGGTGCGGTGTCGGTCTGCACATCGTAGACGTCCGGGATCCGCTGAATCCGACGTTTGCGGGTTGCCACCACGAGTCGCAAGTAGGCCGCTCTTTCAGCCCTGGATACGTGCATGACGTGCAGTGCGTCATCTATCGCGGTCCAGACGCAACGTATCACGGCAGAGAAATCTGCGTTGCCCCCAGCGAGACGGCAATCAACATCGTGGATGTTACCGACAAGTCCAATACGGTATCGGTGGCGGTTATGACGTATCCGCTCGTTGCTTATTCACACCAGGGATGGCTTACGGATGACCACCGATACTTCATCGCAAACGACGAGTTGGATGAAGCCAACTTCAGAGACAGTTTTACTTTTCGAGGCACGCGGACGCTGTTTTGGGATCTGGAGGATCTGGACGACCCTATCCTTTTGATGGAGTATTTCAGTCCGGTAAAGACCATTGACCACAATCTGTATGTGCGCGAAAACTACGTTTACCTAAGCAATTACGAATCGGGCCTCCGGATCCTCGACATTGAAGACGTCTCGAATCCAGTTGAGGTCGCCTATTTCGATACGGATCCTGCTTCCAACCGGGTTTCGTTTGAATACGGAGCGTGGAGCTCTTATCCCTATTTCAAGAGTGGCATCGTAGTGGTAAGCAGTATGGAGCAAGGGCTGTTCGTGCTGCAACCCACAACGCTATCCATTACAGCGACAGAACGGGATGTACAAGTGCCGGAAGCTTTTTCCTTGCGTGGAAATTACCCGAACCCGTTTAATCCATCGACCAGGATTACATTTGATCTTCCGGCTTCTGCAGAAGTAACGCTTCTGGTCTTTGACGTGCAGGGACGGTTGGTCATGGCACTTCCAAGTCAGCAATTTGGAGCCGGCGCTCAAAAATCAATTGAATTTAGTGGCGAACGTCTCGCCTCCGGGACGTACGTGTACAGGCTGATGGCGGTAATGGAGCACGAGGTAACTGTTCGGGCAGGGGTGATGACCTTGGTACGCTAGTCTGGAGAGCTGCGCCGTCACGGCAACAAATTGTGTAGTAGCTATTAGTCCTGAACCGAGCCGCAGGCGTTGGTCGTCGTAGCGGTTTTCCGTCCCCGTGCCATTGCCAAGCTTCTGTACCGACTGCCACGGGGTCAGTTGCTACCACTTGCTGAGTCGCAGCAGCCAGCCGATGACTGCGCTTTGCGGCACGCCTCTTCTGCCCCTATGCTGCGAGCGAAGTAGTTCTTGTAGCTTTCTTGTGGAGATTTTGTCACTACCTAGGGGCTGGTGAATGGTCAGAATTCCTGGATAAACCTATGTCTGGACGCAGTTCAAGATGCGCCGAGGGCGACCCGTTAACTATAGCAAGGCGACCTGCCTAGCTCCTCCCTAAAATGGCTCCGCAGAGCGTGAATTCCTGCCGCACGCAACATGAGAGGGAATTGTCCAATGATCGCGGTAGGGATCCAAGGTTCCTCGGGCCGCCCTACTCAGATCAGGACAGGCGCATTAACGCACCTAACTCCTCTATAGGGTCGCAGCGACATGCGTGATGGTAAATCGGTTCGCCGGCCAGTCATGGCGAGTTTTCAGCTTAGGCCAATAGCGTTTCGTCAGTAGATCCAGTTGTGCCCATATCGTACGTTCCTTCTGGGGTCATCGGGCAGTAGACCTAGTCAGATCCATCTCGGGCACCCAGAACATCTTTGTAGAGATCGGAAGCTCCACGGCACGGCATGGTAGTTCAGCCATCCATGGAGCACCTGTCCAAGCCATATCCCGTTTCGTGCTCCGGGCGGTGCAAATGGAGAATACCCTGTTCTCGCATCCGTTTCGGGAAGGGTGCCGTACGCTTCGCAATTGGCTTACGTCGCAGACCAAATCCCCCCGAACTGGGCTACTTTGACAGTATGGAGTCGTTGCGTCTTGTTCCATCTAACCAACTCACAGCCCCGATCCATCCCGAGTTCGGCGGAGTCTCTATCCTCATCCTACCTGAACTATAACACCGAAAACCGCACGGGATCGCCGATCTTGCAATCATTGGATCCGTTCCCCGCCCGATCCTCTGAATACATAAACGAAATCAACTCCTTGAACACGTCCAGGCACTGTTTCATCAAATACAGAATCTTCATTAAACTCTGGATAAATGCACGTGCAAGATCTCCCGCTTCAAAATTCCAACCTGATCTCGAACAAGTATCCGGCGCAGTCCAACAGTTTCCAGCAGATGGGCAAATGCCTTTTGGCTTTCCTCCCTCCGCTGAGTTGTCAGAAAGTTTCCTCGCTTACCATCAGTCCGGCAACGTTTCGATGAATCGGATGTTGTTGCCCCTTATTCTTCCTCCTCCGATTTCTACTCCGCGTTTTTGCTTGTAATAGTAGCTACACAACCGGCTCCACATGGTAGACTTTTGCCCATCTGTTGACAAGGTGTAACAACATAGGAGCGCCCCGGCGCTATTCAGCACCGGGGCGCTCTATTAGTAGTCGGACAGTTTTACCCGACTACTTGATCAACACTCCTACTTCACCAGCGTCATGCGTCCAGTCTTCACATACTGACTCTCTACACCGGTTGCAATTATCCGGTACAGATAGTGTCCTGATGCCAAGTTGGTTGCACTCAACTCCAAGGTCCGGTTCGCACCAGCTTCAATCTGCTGCGCTGGCAGCGTCATCACTTGGCGACCCAACATATCTACCACCTGCAGGGTTACCTGCGCCGACTCCGGAAGATCAAACGCGATCCGTGTGGATGGATTGAACGGATTCGGATAGTTTCCATGCAGAGCGAATTCTGTCGGAATCTCTGGGCCTCCTTCTTCTTCAACACCCGTAACTACCTGCGAGAGAAATACGTCTCCGTTGTTTCTCACGCCCATGAACCCTAGATCATCCTTGCCACCAGAGAGATTCAAGATCAACGTCTCTCCCTGATAGCCGTTCAGATCCACATAGTAAACATTTACTTCCTCCCTGTTATCCGGTGATGTCACCTGCACATTGTGGGCTCCTGCAGCAATTGAGATATATCTGGTTGCCGAATCAAAGCTGAAGTTGTTCGCCAACAACTTCATCGGAGTCATATTGTCGGCAGGATCCAGAATTCGTACGTCCACCTCTCCCAGATCAGCAGATCCATGGACCAGGATCGCGTCTACCATGTTATCCACCGAAGAGCGCAACTTGGTGCTGAGGATCTTGACTTTCGGATCCGCCACCGAACCATGAGCGATAACAGCGTAGTTCTGCTCATTTACGAGAGATGGCAATGGAATCTCAATGGGAGGGGCAACAACACCTGGCGGAACAACTGGATTGACGGAAATCACATGATCTCCCGCGGCATAGTGGCCATAGCCAGTTGCACTCTGGAAATTAAGACCTCCCATCAACTTGACACCATCAAGGAACAGGTCAACCGGGAATGGAAGCGGCAGGTTGTGAATGAACTGAATCCTTGCAAGTCCACCCGTCAATGGATCCATATGGATCGGATTCTCAATCCCATTCGCCGCAACCCCCAGGATTGCACACGTTCCAATCTCCACGCTCTGCTGCGTGAGATTCAGGACGCCATTCACGTACCCGTTCTCAGCAAACGAATTTTGGTCCGACCCGATGATCTGCATTCCAGCCAATCTCGCATTACTCCAATCACAGTCCCACTGCACCATCCGCAGGCGGCTGTCATCAAATACGTTCGCCAGTCCGCCGGCAGCAATACGAATATGGGGATTCGCGTCCGGTACCTCTTTGGTCTCCACTTTCCAGAACATGTCCGCATATGCATTAAGCGTCAGCGATCCACCCTGTACGGGAACCAAGATATTGATCTCGCCTGGATCATCAGATGCCATCATTGGAGTAACCGTGACAGACATCGCATCCGACAGATCATCCTCGAGTTGCAGGATCAGTGGGCGATAATGAGCCCGATCCCCATTCATACCTCCAACAGGGAACAGGTAACCACCGCTCATTTCACCTGCACCAGAATTCCCCTTCATCACATGACGGGAAACTCCAGCTGTCGCATGTGCACGACGAGAGCCTCCCATGATGACACTGGCACAATTCTCGTCATCGTCGCAGGTCCTCAGAGCATTATTCCGTCCCCTGACATCCTCTTCAATGCCCGTGTTTTTCACAGTCCATGTACTATACATGTCACTGCTGATGACTCCACTCGTCAGGGTCAACATACCGCTGGCACCTTGGCTCACACTGTCGCTAAGCACGAGCCCCTTGGAATTGTTAACCACAACATTCCCTAGGTCAGGCATTGCGCCAACTGTCTGAGCCTCTTTTCCAGAGAACTCAAGATCAGCATTGAGCATCTTGTCCGAACCCGTCAGGACCATCCCGAAGTGGAAGTCTCCTTTCAGGACTAACGAGGTACTGGCGTTTGTCTCAAACCGGTGGGCACTATCAGCCACCATGAAGTCGCCCATGGCGGTGAAGGTATTTTCACCAGCTAACCCCACACCGTCCTGATGTCCGGCGTGTTGCGACCCCTTATTCTGCATGAAGTCGCCCATGACAGTCACACTCGCCTTATCCCAGACGCGCATTCCTCCGGTATCACCGAACGTGAGATCGCCGCCAAATTTGAGGCTATTCTTCTGGTTCACGTAGATCCTGGCAGAGTTGAGCTCGACATCTTTTTTGATCTCAATGGCAAACGAATCATCATCATTACCAAGGTTATCATAAAATTCAATCGCTCCATCATTCATCGCCGCCAGGCTGTCAATCGTCACCTTCGAATTGTGGAAGTAAAGTCCTCCGCCCCAGTTGTCGGCACCTAGCGCATTTTTCTTGGGGTTCCCGGCCGCATCCAGCACGACCGTGTCAAATGCCTCCCCGTTAATGCTGGTTTCCTTACTTCCTTTCGGTACGAAAATCTTACCCGTCACCTTCCCAGCACCGTCTTTTGACTTATTCAGCGTCAGAGTGACGTCGGGCCGATCAGCACCCGCCAAACCATTCCCGGCTGCTGTGTAGGCCGGACCTAACTGAAGCGCGCCCATCCCTACATCAATCGTTCCTCCTACACCTACGGTAGCCACTGCGCTTCCATTAGTGTAAACTCCTTTGGGGTTCCGCCCCAGCACATGGAGTTCCCCACCACCGGTCATGATCTTGCCTACTTGCTTGGCGCCTGTTGCAAGCGTCACGGTGCCGTGCACCAGCACATTATTGCCATTGGAATGCAGTTCTCCGTTGTCAACCATGACGAATGGACTAATGCCGGACACGCTTGGCATACCAACCGTCAGATGCGAGCCGTCTCCTGTCATATGCAGCTGTCCCTTGAAGACGTGGACTCCCTCAACGAGGGATTTCGCCTCGCCGACCATAATGGCCGCATCTTTATGGTCCACCGCAACCTTACGAGGAGCGAACCACTCAGAGCCAGCCATGCGCTCTCCCGCCGACACGTACTTCAGAATATATCCATCCGTAGCCGCAGCATTGGGTTTCGTCACATCTGTGCCAGCACTTCCCGGTCTGTTTGAATCCAGGCTCAGATGGCCATCCATCACCGTAAGGAGATCTGTGACCGTCAGCGTATTCGCCTCCGTATCCGTATCAATCAGCACCATCGTTCCACTGCAGAGTCCCAGATTGGTTACGGTAACCGCATCTGAAATTCGCAACTCCCTTTCATCACCCACATTCACGGACAGCCTAGCTACTGTCGCTCCCAGACCGATCTCGTCCGAGTCCACGGTCGCATACGTGATATTGTTCACCGTGGAGCCGGTTGCCAAGCTGCCTTCCAGACCATCTCCCTGGAGGACGAGCGCGTCTCTTATCTGGACGTTTCCATCAGAATCTAGCTCTCCGTCCTCGGTGATATGGACCGTAGTGGCTACGAGTGTCCCTTCTTCCTCCACCTCTACATCATCAGCAATGACCACGGTGGCAATTGAAAGGGTTACTCCCTCAGTGAACACGACATCTCCTGAGAGCATGACTTTAGTTCCAAATCTCAACCCGGGAGCGCTGCATAAGCCGGACGCAATGGTTGACGTCGCAGGGTGCTGCATCGTGATTCCTGCATCCGTATAGGCAAACACATCTCCTTCGATGGAAAGACTATGCGCTCTGGGATTGTCATTTTTATCAGTAATAACTCCTGGAGCTCCCTCTAAACGGATTCCCCCACCATCTTCAATGACCAGGTCTCCCTCCACCGTGGACATATTGGATTCGCCGCTGTCTGCGCCAAAGATTACCTGAGTACTGCCAGACTCACCATCAAAATTCAAGTCGAGGTCTCCCTCAATGGTATTGGATGCGCCTGCAAATTCCACACCGGAACTCCCCGTGCGCTCAAAATCGTCGGGATCCGAATTCGGGGTGCCAAAAGCGGTCCCAACGCCACCATCCCCATAATCCAGGGTTACGTCCCCTTCGATCATTGCACTCTTCTCAAAAGAAACCCGGGCATCGTTCCACTGCATGACGTCTCCGTTCACCGTGACACCAT
>VXLY01000074.1 GCA_009841335.1 Rhodothermaceae bacterium
CCTGGTAATGGGGCTCTTTTGGTCTTCAGAGAGTTACAAACTGTCGAAGTCAGGATCAGTGATTTCGATACTGTATAGCAACAATTAGATATCTAATTGTCGTTGAACAGATACGATCATCAAGATAGTCAAAGACCGCATTGCTGCGTTTGATAGTATGTGATAGAGTGATCGATGACAGTTGAAAGTACCCGGCCAACCCCGATCATAACAATAGCCCTGGAGGCGGGCAATAACATGGAAAAACATTTATCGGAATCCAAATCCGGCCGGATTCCGGGGACATTTGACCGGATTCCAGAGCCGCCTCGACCTTAACGTTCCCGCCCGGACTTCCGCTCGTGGAAGCTGTGCCCCATCGTCGGCGCTGGGGGGATTTCGATGCTCTCCCGGACGTACACGTCCTTCAGCCAAGCGTGCATCGAGGGAATGGGAACGGCATACCCCATTCCACTCGCCGTCAACAGCCCTTCCGCTTCCAATTTCCTGAATAGGTCTTGCGCCCCATCTTCGCCATATTCCTGTGCCAGCGACGACACGATATCCCTGTATTCAGCAGGCGCTCCCTGGGGAACGGCCGCAATGGCCCTTGCCAGACAGCGAAGTTGATCTGCCCGAAAACCCTCTACCCGTTGCTTGTAATACACCTTGCGACCTTCTCGTCCCGCTTCTAGAGCGGCACTTAACCCGCCAGGCGTCATGATGCCATCATTTGCTGTAAGCTGATCTGCAGCGCAGTCCGCATAAGATTGAATGTGTTGGGCCCATCCATGCGTTTCCAGCGCGATCGCGTCAATCCACGTCGTCGGATCTCCCTTGGCTCCACCCTCCTTTTTGATCCAGTCCCGGATCACCGCGCGTTCTTCCTCCTTGCTCAGCGGACCTAGTTCAACAACACAGCGCGCTGCAAACCTAGAAATTCCCAGTTCCCCAAAGGTTGTCAAGGTCATTCCCAGGCCCGCGGCCAAAAGAATGACCGGTCTATCCAGATCCCCGTTGTGGATACTGTTAAGGACACTGCTCACAATACCCACCTGATCCGACGGTGGAATATTTGGCTTACCCAGTGCTTGGGCTTCATCCAGGGCGAGGACTAAGGGTTTCTTTCCATCCCTGAGCACCTGCATCACCGTACGGGCTTCCGGGTTCACCGAAAAATCCAAACTCGCCTCGATTTTCACGACTGCATCTACACCTACCTTCCCGGAGCCACCCGTCACGCTCAGTCTACTCCCCCGCCCAAGAGCATAACGCAGTTCGTCTGAATCCCACAGAGCCGGAGGGGTGATTGAGGCAACATCCCAGCCACCTTCCAACGCATGCTTTTTGCATTCATGAACCAAGGCGGTCTTCCCGACACCAGGGGCTCCCTGAATCAGGAACGTCGTTCCATTTCCCGCCTGAGTCGCACGCTGCAACAGTTCCTTGAAATTGCGCTGGCTCCGTTTTCGGCCGTGAAAATATCGAGTGGGGCCTCGATCACGCGCAGCCGTGAGGGGGATGATTGAAGTGGAGTGACGAGATTTAGACATTGCAATCAGATGCCTTGTAAAGTACCATTAGACAAGGTTCCGAGGCAGGGGTTCCAAGATTCAGCGTGTGGACATATTGTGAGGCGTCTCTCGTGGCCTTGAGCGCACCAGGATGCGATCGAAAGCAGTTTGGGCAAAATGAGACGCCGGCCCTGCCCCGTATTGGGCGTCAAAATCACCATTTTGTCCATTTTCGCCGCCACGAACGGCTCCACGCTCGGTTAATGTGACCTGTAGGCTTCGCTTAATGCACTTACCAGGACCTGGTTTCTGCGGTGATCGGGCATCCACGTACCTGGATATTGGCATCTTCTAAAGGCGCCTCTACGTCAGTGCTCCAACCCAGAACTCCGCTAGGGGTAGCTCTGCCCCATCGACGAACCGTGGGGCATTTCGATTCTTTCTTAGACGTACACATCCTTCAGCCATGCATGCATTGAGGGAATGGGGACCACAAGTCCCACCCCGCTTTTCTCCAAGATCCCCTTCCTGATAAAACGATCAAACAGATCTTTCGCTTCAAGGTCGTATGCCTTTGTCAGCGCAGACATAATGTCTATACGCGAAGCAGGAGATCCCGACGGATTCTCTGGAAGAGCGCTCACCAGGCACTGGATCTCGTCTCCAAAAAACTCGTCCGCTCGCTGTTTGTAATACATCTTGCGAGCTTCCCGTCCTGCCTGCAGGGCGGCACTTAATCCGCTAGACGTCATGACGCCATCATCTGCTTTCAACTGTGCTACAGCATGATTCGCATAAGATTGGATATGCTGGGGCCAACCATGCGTTTCCTGCGCGACTGCACCAATCCATGCCGTTGGATCTCCATGGGCTCCGCCCTCTTTCGTGATCCAATCCTGGATCACCGCACGCTCAGACCCCTTATCCAGTGCTCCTAATTCCACAAAAAAATCCTCTGCAAATCGTGAAATTTTCAACTCGTCAAAGCCCTTTTTAGTCCCACCAAGTCCAGCCGCAAGAAGGATAACCGGCCTACCCAACTCGCCATTATGGATAAATTCAAGTACATGGATTGCAGCCGCCTTGTGCAGAGATGGTGGCACATCCTTATCCCCTAGCGCCTGAGCTTCATTCAGGACCAACAACAACGGCTGCTGCCCGTCCTTGAGAACATTCTCAACCGTAGGCTCAGGTCGAATGCTTTTATATGGGAATTCGTTTAAAAAGAAAAGTTTCACACACACCTCTCCTATGCCTTCAAAGATCGTGAAATTTTTGAA
>VXLY01000096.1 GCA_009841335.1 Rhodothermaceae bacterium
GTGAGCGTTCCCACGGTGCACATGGTTGCGGCAGGTCAGAACACACTAATGGATGCCGTTGATGTTGCTGAAGCGGGCGACATCATTGAGTTGACCGATGCCGGGGGCGAATATCTCAACGATGATCAAATCAATGTCCGCGTGCCGCTTACGGTCCGCGCTGCTGACGGACTTGCTGAGCGACCGGTAGTAATGAATAATGAGCCGGATGAAAACACTCGCTCTGTGTTTCGCATTTACCATTCTCTGCACTTGGACGGTATTGAGATTGATGGCCAGGCTGGTACAGATTTCAATGCCAAGTATCTACTTCGCATTGACGGCGAAAGTGTAGATTCAAGCATGGTGCTCAAGGTAACCAACAGTTATCTGCATGACGTTGTGGCGGGCAGCGATGGCAATTTCCTTCGCCATTATCCTGGCACCTTCGCGGATTCGCTGATATTCAGGAATTCTATTTTTAGCGGTGCAGGTAAGGAAGGGATTAGAAGCAAAGACGAGTCCTCAAACAGCGGACTCTATAATTTCGGGTACTTTGAAGTTACCAACAGCACCTTTGCCAATACGCGCCAAGCGGCCATCTACATCTACGCGGGTGATGCTGACCCTGCAACCCCAGAGCCAGAGGTGGTCATGGACAGAATCACGTGCCACAACTGCGGCCATGGTAACGGACGTGCATTCTACCCGAGAGGATTCCAGAATGTGATGATCACCAATAGCATCATTGCTAACAGCAAGACAGACTCAGAATTCAGCGTGAAACTGGAGGGGAATTCGATGATTTCCCATTCGGATACATTTATGGTGTCTCCGGTCATCCTCAACGGGACTTCAACGGCGACAGACATGTACAATATTGATCCCGAATTTGCCGATCCAGACAATCTGGACTTCTCTATTCCAATGGCAAATGCGTTGCGCATGGCCGGGACTGATGGCATGGGAATTGGCGATATGCGTTGGTTAGCCGATCGTACCTCTGTTGAGACTCTGGAGATTCCAGAGGAGCAGGGCTTTGTGCTTGGCCAAAACTACCCGAACCCGTTCCAGTCACAGACGACGATTCCGTATCGGATGGAACGCCAGGGACATGTTACGCTGGAAGTGTTTGACCTGCTCGGCCGACGTGTAGTGCAAATCAGGGGAGGCTTCGAATCCGCGGGTTCCCACACGGCAACTGTTTCCATGGATCGGCAGGCACCCGGTACTTACTTCTACAAGCTTAGCGTGGATGGCCAGGTAACATGGCGTAAGCTCGTGGTAGCCAGATAGTCTGCTGCACAGGATCATATGGTGTTGGCTTTCCAGCACAAAGTTTTTACTATGCGTGCTTCTCGCTCCACTTGCTGCCTATGCGCAGGTGGAGCGCGTAGCTAGCACTCCGCAGGAGCTCTCCAGTGCCATTGCCTCTTCGGGACCGGGGGACACCATTATAATGGCCAATGGTACCTGGACCGATGTGGTGATTTCGTTCTATGCCCAAGGAGCTGAAGGGGATTCGATCACACTCCGGGCGGAAACCCCCGGGCAGGTGATCCTGAATGGCAGCTCCCGCTTGAGGGTCGGTGGATCATACCTTAAAGTGGACGGCTTGTGGTTTGACCAGGGTGCGTTGGCAAGTGGGCATCTTATTGAATTCAGGCGTTCGTCCTCCCGGTTGACTACCCACAGCCGACTTACAAATTGTACCATAACCAACTATAATCCTCCAAGCTATTTGACGGAGTATAAGTGGGTTTCTATTTACGGCGCGCACAATCGTGTTGATCATTGTCATTTTGCCGGAAAAAGCCATGACGGTGCAACAGTCGTGGTTTGGCTGCGGGATCCGCCCAATGACAATCCGGTGTGGCATCGAATTGATAATAACTACTTCGGGCATCGTCCGGAGCTCGGAAAGAATGGTGGAGAGACCATTCGCATTGGAACCAGCAGCCGCTCAATGCAGGATGCGTACGTGACCGTAGAGCATAATCTCTTCGAGGAATGTGATGGAGAAATCGAGATCATCTCGAATAAGAGTGGCAACAATATTTTCCGACATAACACGTTCCTGCGCTCTTCAGGTACGCTGACATTGCGGCACGGCAATGAGGCCAGTGTATACGGAAACTATTTTTTGGGGGAGGGCAAGTCAGGATCAGGCGGCGTTCGGATTATTGGCGAGCGACACAAGGTTTACAACAATTATTTTCAGGACTTGAGGGGCACGGGTTACCGTTCTGCCTTGGCGGTTGTTAATGGTGTTCCGAATTCCCCGCTCAACAGATATTTCCAGGTTAAGGATGCCGTGGTGGCGTTCAACACATTTGTCGATGTGGAAGAGACATTCGTCATAGGAGCTGGAAAGAGCTCAGAGCAATCCCTTGCGCCTGACGGACTCCAGATTGCGAATAACCTGGTTGTAACTCGCAATGGACCGATCGTTGAATATGAGGATGCACCACTCAATATCGCCTATGCGTCTAACGTGTTCTTTGGGGCCGAATCAGGTATTGGTCAGGTTGACGGTATACTCATCACCGATCCCTCGCTTATTCGTGATCAAGATGTATGGCGGCTGTCCAGTACAAGCGTGGCAGTGGGGGCAGCCACCGCAATAGACTTTGTAACCCATGACATTGATGGGCAGGAACGAGACGGCCTCCCCGATATCGGAGCCGATGAGATCAGTTTATCACCGGTCGTTTATCGGCCGCTCACATCACAGGATGTAGGTCCATCGTACCTCAGTCTTG
>VXLY01000093.1 GCA_009841335.1 Rhodothermaceae bacterium
CCTTTGAAATCGTTGGATTGGTAAGTCGTACACCCGGCTCCCGTGATCGGCTTAGTGCTGAATTGGGCGGACTCCCCACATTTTCTTCATTTGAACATGCCCTGCATGTTACAGCACCAGATGTCGTTTCTGTTAATACGTATCCAGACACACACGCTGAGTACGTCCGGATCAGCCTGGAAGCGAATTGTCACGTGTTTGTGGAAAAGCCCTTGGCTACGACCGCAGAGGAGGCACAGGCCCTGGTTGATCTAGCTCAAAAAGCAGACCGGAAGCTGGTTATAGGTTACATCCTGCGTGTACATCCAGCCTGGAAAAAATTCATCTCCCTGGCGCACGAACTGGGCAAACCACTGGTGATGCGCATGAACCTGAATCAGCAAAGCAGTGGAGAACAATGGCGGACCCATCGGGCACTTATGGACTCAATGTCTCCAATCGTTGATTGTGGTGTGCACTATGTAGATGTGATGTGTCAGATGACACGCGCCCGTCCAGTGACTGTCAGTGCAATTGGAGCACGGCTCTCTGAGGAAATTGCAGAGGACATGTACAATTATGGTCACTTGCAAGTAACCTTTGATGATGGTTCGGTGGGCTGGTATGAAGCTGGTTGGGGACCCATGATGAGTGAAACCGCTTCGTTTGTAAAGGATGTGGCTGGACCATTGGGTTCCGTGAGTATCGTTGATGAAGCGAAGGATCAAACGGACGATATAGAGGGACACACACAGACTGGCGGACTAAAGGTGCACTCCAGTAGCCGCGATGCGACGGGGCACTTTAATCAACCCGATAAAGTAATTGACACCTCCGATGAGCCATCGCACGATGAATTGTGTGCGCTTGAACAGGAGTTCCTCCTCCAAGCCATTCTCGAGGATCTGAACTTGACCGATCACATGCAGGATGCAGTCAGTAGTCTACAAATCGTGCTCGCCGCCGATCAGGCTGCGCGTGAACGTCGTACGATCAATCTTTGAGTTACTACAGGAGCGGTCTACTAACACCTTGCGAACTTGAATGACAGACGCTCCCCGGCTGGCTATCGGCGATAGCTGTAGTTTGGGGCTTCTTTTGTGATATGCACGCTGTGCGGATGACTTTCACGAATTCCACTAGATGTAATTCTCACGAACCCTGCCCTTTCCCTGAAATCCTCCAGATCCTTGCAGCCGCAGTATCCCATGGCAGCCCTTAATCCTCCCATCATCTGGTAGATGACCTCGTTCAAGTGGCCACTGTACGGGACCCTGCCCTCAATGCCCTCCGGGACCAGTTTCTTGATGTCATCCTCTGCATCCTGAAAATACCGGTCTTTACTCCCCTCTTTCATTGCTCCCAGCGAGCCCATACCTCGATAAGATTTGAATTTACGTCCCTCATAGATGATGGTCTCGCCGGGGCTTTCATCAACAGCTGCAAAAAGGCTCCCAATCATCACGCTGTGGGCACCTGCTGCCAGTGCTTTCGGGATGTCCCCCGTCTGCTTTATGCCTCCATCTGCCACTATGGGAATACCATGTGGTTTCGCGGCTGCTGCACACTCTAACACTGCCGTGAATTGAGGTACACCTACGCCTGCAACCACCCTGGTTGTGCAGATTGAGCCTGGACCAATACCTGTCTTTATACCGTCGGCTCCTGCCGCAATCAAGTCCTCCGTGCCCTCCTTCGTAGCGACATTCCCCGCAAGAATCTGTAGATCGCTGTAATTCGATTTCAAGGTTTCCACTGCTTTAAGTACACCTTCAGAATGTCCATGGGCCGTATCTACAACGACAAAGTCCACCCCTGATTCCGCAAGTGCACTTACACGCTCATGCAAATCCCCTGAAACCCCAACCGCGGCCCCCACACGCAGACGCCCATGGGAATCTTTGCACGCAAAGGGATGGCGTCTTTTCTTTTCTATATCCTTGAAGGTGATCAGGCCTTTGAGATAACCTCCCTCATCTACCACGGGCAATTTCTCAATTTTATGCTCCTGGAGCATTGTCTCGGCTTGTTCAAGTGTTGTACCCACTGGTGCAGTGTGAAGCGGTGTAGAAGTCATGACATCCTTGACCGGGCTCCGATTATTCTCCTGGAATCTCAGATCCCGATTGGTGATTATCCCAACCAAACGCTGTGCTTTATCCACAACGGGAATACCTCCAATTGAATAGCGTGCCATGAGCGCACGTGCATCGCCTACCGTGCAGCTTACTTCAAGCGTAATTGGATCGAGAATCATTCCACTCTCGGATCGCTTTACTCTCCGTGCCTGCGCAGACTGATCTTCCACGGACATGTTCTTGTGCAAGACTCCAACCCCTCCCTCGCGCGCCATTGCGATTGCAAGGCGTGCCTCCGTCACCGTATCCATGGCAGCCGAAAGCAACGGGATGTTCAGCTTGATTTTCCGGGTTAATCGTGTTTCAATGCTGACGTCGCGGGGCATAACACTGGACCGTCCCGGCACAAGCAACACGTCATCGTACGTTAGCCCCTCACGCTTGACTTTATCTGCCAGAATGCGTTTCAATCCAAGTGAGTTTTTCATCTGGGGATTGTTTTGTAGCTGATTATTGACGTCCTATCAGGCGGTGTAATTTGCGAACCTCTTTTTTATTGAGCTGGCGCCACCTTCCCCGCCGCAACCGACGGGCGGTTAACCCAGCGTACGATATGCGTTCCAAAGCAACAATCTTGTGATCGAGTGCAGCAAACATTCGCCGAATCTGACGATTACGCCCTTCGTGCAACTCAATGCCTATTTCAAAGGGATTATTTGGCTGTGTATATACGGCCCGGTCAAAAGCGGCTGGTCCATCTTCCAGAATGACTCCACGTCGGAGTCGGTCAAGTTGATCTGGTCGAACCGGGTCTTTAGTGCGCGCGGTGTACTGTTTGGGGATCTGAAAACTGGGATGCATCAGTCGATGACCCAGATCACCGTCCGTTGTTAAGAACAATACACCAGTCGTATTGCGATCAAGCCTCCCCACAGGGAATAATCCCTCAGTTCCTCCATCAATTTTTACCAGATCGAGTACTGTTTTGCGCCCACGCTCATCTTTCGCAGTAGTGATCGTGTCCTTTGGCTTATTTAGCAGTACATACAGGAACTCTCGGGGAGAGATAATTTTTCCATTCACGCGAACCTCATCTCCCTTATCAACCTTGTGCCAGAATTCGTAGACTTTTAGTCCATTCACCTTTACCTGGCCGTTTTCAATCAGATGATCTGCTTTTCTGCGCGAACAAACCCCTGCGCGCGCGATATAGCGATTAAGTCGTCCAGACTCCAGTCTCTCCGTTGGAGGCTTGGTGGTTCGGGGGCGCGCCATTGGCTCTATAGCAAAAAGGCACAGCTGCCTGCTGTGCCTAAGTTGTAGACGTTGATTCGGATGAAGGGCTGGAAGGGTCGCCATCGCCCATTTCGAGGCCCTTGGCCATGAAAAGACGTGTTCGTTCTTCGTTGAATGCTGCATCTCCTAGTAACTCTTCTGCCTGACGCAAGTTCGGCAGTTCGTCCAAATTCTTCAGACCGAATTCCTCAAGAAAGCGGTCGGTCGTTGCATACAGCATTGGGCGTCCTATTATTTCTGCACGCCCAAAGATTGCCAGGAGGTTGAGTTCAAGTAATTTTCGAAGCGCATATCCTGAATCCACGCCGCGCACGGCATCAATTTCGGCCTTTGTTGCCGGTTGCTTGTAGGCGACAATCGCCAGCGTTTCCATTAGCGGCTTAGTCAGGTGACGCCTTCGCTCACGCCGAAAAAAAGCCTCAAGGAATGGGGCAACTGATTCCGTGGTGGTCATGCGCAACCCGCCAGCCCAATACTGGATTCGCATTGTGTGCCCCCCTATTTCGTATGAATCATTCAGTTCCTCGAGTGCTTCTTCAACGGCAGCCTCGCTCGGGAGACTCGTTTCCCCAACTACCTCAGCATATACGCGACAAACCTCCTTTACACTAACAGGCGCATCCGTGGCAAACGCCAAGGCCTCCAGAACCATTTGCAGGGTAACAGGGCTGTCGAATGTATTCCGATTCATTCTGCAAAGGATTGACCTTCTGCACGTGCAATCACAAAATCATCTCCGGCAGGGGCACTCGACACAAAGACCTCTCCCGAATATGCCATTTCCAGTACAGCCAAAAAGGTTACAACTATAAAATATCTCGTCTTTCCCATGACCATGCTACCGAAATTGACTTGCCCCTGTGTAAACACAGCATCGCGTATGTACTCGCACTGTTCCGTAATTGAGTGTTTTTGTGGTGCAATCGTGATAGAGGGTTCCTCTGGCGCCTTTTCGAGTACATCCCTGAGCGTATCAATTAGGTCAAATACTGTCCTCTTAACCAGGATCTCATGCTCAGGCACCATTGACTGGATAGGCGTAGATGCCTCTCCTCTGGTAAATAATAATGAGCGCTGCTTGAACTGTTCGTCGAGCGTCTCCGCTGCATCTTTGTACTGCACATACTCCAACAGTCGGTCGACAATCTCTTGGCGTGGATCAATCGGTTCTCCCTCTTCATCCATCTCTGGGCTCGGTAGAAGCATGCGAGCCTTAATGCTGATGAGCAGCGCGGCAAAGTAAATGAACTCTGCTACACCATCTAGATCAATAGTTTCTATGAGCTCCACATAGGATAGATACTCGTTCGTAATCTGGGCAATAGGGATATCAAATATGTCAATTTCATTCCTGTTAATCAGGAGCAGAAGAAGATCCAGCGGGCCCTCAAAATCCTGTAGTTGTACCCTGTACATCAGTCTGGCATTTTCGAGGAAGCAAACCAGTCAACGGTTTTCCCAAGACCATCGTCAAGAATCACTTCCGGTTTCCACGCCAGCTCATGCATAGCCTTGGTGCAGTCCAATACGCTTCGGCGCTGCTCCCCAGGTTTTCCAGGACCATGTATTGCAGGCTGTCCGAGCCCCATGGCTTGCTTCAGCTTCTGATGGAGGGTTACAACATCGGTTTCAATTCCAGTCCCAACATTGAATGCCGATGGGATACCAGTGAAATTAAGCGCAGCGAGATTCGCACGGGCCACATCACCAACATACACGTAATCACGTGTCTGGAGCCCATCACCATGAATGGTAACCCTTTGCCCTGCCAATAATTTCTGAGTAAAAATTGCGATCACGCCAGCCTCACCATGCGCATTCTGACGAGGACCATAAACATTCCCGTATCTGAGCGCGACATACGATGTCCCATATTCGCAATAATAGAAATGCAACAGCTTTTCGCAAGTTAGTTTGCTTATCCCATATGGAGAGACCGGTTGCTGTGTATGCGTTTCTTTTTGCGGCCCGGCTTCCGGTTCGCCATAGATTGCTCCACCGGTGGAGGCAAACACAACTTTTTCCAGTCCACTGTCCTTGGCTGCCTCCATCAGGTTGATAAGTCCTAATACATTGACCTCAACGTCAAATGTGGGATCAGCAACACTGCGGCGCACATCCATTTGTGCGGCATGATGAATAAGTGTAGTGTACTGACCCTCTCTTACGAGAGTAGCTGCCTCTTTCGATCGAACGTCCAACGTATGTAGCTCTACGGCACGCGGTACGTTCTTCCGAAGGCCGCTCGAAAGGTCATCCAGCACTTCAACAGTATGTCCTTCACGGATCAAAGCATCTACGACATGGGAGCCAATGAAACCCGCACCGCCTGTAACGAGCACCTTCATGCGCAAGCTGGAGGGAAAATTGATTCACTCGTACTCCCGCAGCCCAAGTGAAGCAAAATCCTCCTATATAAATAGCATGCGGTACTCCTCACAATGGGTGGGCCGGAGAGATACTCTACTGTATTGAATTCGCAGTGCACGAAACGATTAGAGCAAGGAGCGAGTTCGAGGGTCAATTTGTCTAAGGTGACTGCCATTTTGCGTTGTAATACCTGTACCAGTGTACTAGAGATCAACAGAGGATATCTCACAGCAGTTATGCCATAGTCACAATAATTAAAACGCATAGTACTGACACAACAATAGTAAGATTCACGGCGCTCCAGAGGAAAATAGGCTTGTAAACCAGAAATCTAAGCTGACTCGCTTAGTGCGAAATCAAAGCCTTCCGCGAAATTAGACCCGTGCAATGCAACCCACCGGGATTGTTAATGCATGGATGCCAATTTCAATTCCGACAAAATAGACTGGAGTCAAGCTGATTCCTTCAGACCATTCCGGTGCAGTGGACTTGGCATAGATTTTATCACATCCATCCGTTAATCTAACCTGCCCGAGGCCATACATCGGGTCATTTCAGCCGACGAATTACACATTTGGAATGCCTTTCACGAGTACATCACCTCTTGCGCGAGATCGAGGTTGTTATGAGACCATTTCTCCAGAGAGCACTTTCCACAGGCGCTTATATCCGTCTCCCGAGAGAGAAGCGCTTTCCGGACGGGCGAGATGCCATTCGTTTTTGTCAAGACTCTTCAGGAACTCACGCGCCTTGACAACAGAGTACCGGCCATCGTCTTCGCCGACCGTTTCACGATACAGCTTTCCAAGCTTTCCCGCAACGCTACGGGGCGCAGCATTCATACGCATTAGAACGGCATCTTCCGTCTGGACACCGTGATAGATCATTGCCGGAAGCAAATTGATCTTGCGGCACTCAGCTTCAGATAAGCTATCAAAGTCGAGATCGGAAACACGGCTCAATGCAGCAATACCCCAAGTTCCACCGTTTGAAATGGTCCGATAGATTGCGCGACAGGCATTCGTAATTGCTTGAGTTTCGTCGTCGTTGTCCCGTCTGAAATACTTCTTCGCAATAATATCAATAGCCTTACCATTCACCCAGTCTCGCGTGATTTCTGAAATTCGCATTTTTTTGTCGCCTTCGCCACGGATCCTACTCAGTTGCCGCTCCAGTTGCGGTACGTTCAACATTACACCGTACAGGTCGGCGATCCTGCCACCTTCGCCGAAAAGGCTCTCTGGAGCCCAATCTGATGGTTTGAGTTTGTTTTCCAGGTTGCGTAGTTGACTCATTGCCTTCGTTACCCCCTCGGGAGAAAAGCCCGTCGAATCCGCAAGTTCGGCAACACCGCGAGGCATATTGGCGAGTTTACGAGCATAGGCACGCGTCGCCTTAAGTAATGCATCGGCCTTCGGCCGTTGCGAAGGGTCGTTTCGCAGAGACGTATATCCAAAAGTTTGCCGAAGAAGCTGTTCTGAGTCCGAAAGCACGGCGTCCAAATCTTTCTTTTCCGCCCAAAGATGGGCTACATAGCAACGAAAATCCTCCCATTGATCCTCCCACAGCAGGTCGGAGAGTCTCGCCAAATTTCCTTGTGTTGCAAGTTCGTTCAATTGGGACACCAGTCGGGAGACCAGTGCACCGGTTTGGCTACTTATGAATTCTTGGAGGGCTCTCGGGTTCGAGCCTTCCGCAAGGCCGATCACCCCCACACTATCATGACGAATCCGTCCGGCTCGACCGGCAAGATTCCAGAAATCGCGCGATGACATCTTCCCATACTGATACTTATGTGTTTGTAAAAACAAGGAGGATACTGGGAAATTGATGCCCTGTGCGATGGTAGTGGTCGCACACAATACCTTCAGGTCTCCATTCTCCGCCAGCCATTCCATAAGAACCCGTATTTCGTCGGATAGGCCAGCATGATGGACACCAACGCCTCTCTCCAAGGTTTCGATAAGCTGAAAGTTTGCACCGACTTCGGTACGCAAAAAGTTCTGAATATCCTGGATACGCGATGGCACCGGGTCAAAGCGCGGTAGACTCTGAGCTGCGTTTGCCGCCATGTTCCATACAACCGGAATACTGTTTGCGATGGCGATACTCGTACCACGAGCAGACATCACGGTTGCCATCGCTGCCGTCTGATGGCTTAGACCTATTTGTTTGCCTTTAGCGATGACCTTGCTCTTAGTAACATTGATGGGTCTTACTCCGCCAACACGATGAGTACCACTCAGCCTCATAGCCTTTGGAGTTGTCGTTAAGGTTTTGAACTGAAGATGCCACCCGCCACGCATACTGTCGTTCGAGACAGCACTATAGAGGCCGATTATTCGTTCGTTGGGCTTCCAAGGCACGGTACCAAGGCTGATGGACTGCCCCGCACTGGCATCCTGTGCCAACCACCGTGCAACTGATTCAGCCTCCTCAACAAAGGGCATGAGAAGTAAAAAGTTTGCCAAAGGACAATCCATCTTGACCGTGGAGAGCAACAGCTCGATACGCAGTCCCCGGTCCTTGCTCTCAATGTTGTGGGCCTCATCCATGACCACGAGGGCCAGTGGGCGTTTTTCGACTTTTTTGTTGCGGATTACGAGAGATAGTTTCTCGGGCGTGGAAATAAGAATCTGGAAGGGCTCTTGTGATTCCCCCAGTAACTCTTCCTCAAAGGCATCTACTTCAATCGCCGATGTCAGTTGCTCAACTCTTAGGCCAAGAGGCTCGAAGTCCGTTCTAAGCCCGCGAGTTAGCTGCGCACAGAGCGCGCGCGTCGGCGCCACATATGCGACCCAACCGTCGTCGGCATCAAACTGGTTCAGCGCTTGCAGGATGCGAAACTGGGCAAGCAGTGTTTTCCCCCCTGAAGTCGGTAAATCAATCACGATCGCGGTCTTGGCTTGGTCAAGAAGTCCCTGATCTAAGAGGGCCGCACGTTGGGGAGGCAAAAGTTCAAACATTGCACGATGTTGTCGCTTGGTGAGAGCGCGAACAAAATGTGAGGTCCGTGAATTGACAGCGCGCGTTGCCCACCATAGCGAATTAGTGACCATTATTCGCGCCGCGGCATGCATCCAGCGGAGAATCAATTCATGCTGTGCGTCACCCGAGGCCGTTGCTGCTCTAATAGCGCTGTCAAAGTGCTTGTCAAGCGAGCCAAACGGGCTGTGTGGTTCCCCTTGCAGCATGTACTCAGCAAGGATTTCCGTACCCTTTGCCCAGTGATAGAGTGCCGCAAGCCTAAGAGCGATTGCCCGGTCTTCCTCGGGCGAGTCATTCTGGAGGCTATCTTTCTCAAAGAGTTTTTGCTCTTGGCGTAGTTCGGCGATAATCTCTCTGATTCGGTTAAGATCGTTCCAGCCATCCTTGCGAAACAACTGGATCCAGCACTCAAAAAGCCGATACAGCAGACGGTGGTCCCACGGTTCTCCAGCAACATTCGGAGGATCGAGGACATCATTATTCTCCTTATACCAGCGACGAAGGTCGGGCCAACGCTCTCCACAGTAGGCGCTTGTGGAAAGCTGAAGCACAAAAAATATGCGGTCATGCGGCTCAGATGGAACCGGTAGCAAGCGGCGAATATCAAACGTGTGGAACGATGCGGCGATCGCTTGATCGCGCAGTTCCGCATTCCCCCCGAAAGGCCGACTCAGTTCCTCCAGCCCTTCTATGGCAGCCATCTCATAAGCGAGTGCAACTCGACCCAGTAAGAAATCGTCATCTTTACTCCAGGAGAACGAAAAAACGATCTGTTCGCCTACAGCCTGTCGGGCCAGACGTTGGTTCACGAGCTTTTTAGCATGCTCCAACTCACCGCTACTAATCGCATTTACGGCCCAATGATTTTGGAGTGCATCCAATGCTTCTTGGAATAAACTCATGATAAGTTTCCAGATCTAAACTCAACAGTGGCCGCTCCGATTCCTTCAAGGCGGCCGGCCGGTAGATACAATGCCAATAGCTCAATCTTCATACCATCGGGGCAACCTTGGCCGAGCCGCTTTACCCGCACTCTCACATCGTTTTCGTGCGGCGAGACATCCCTAACGAGGAAGCCGAACAATTGTACATCAGACGTGTTGTTCAGATAGCGTTTCCCCGCTTGCTGAAAGCGCTTTTCCCAACAGGCTCCCTTGGCGCGATGGCCAAGGTATTTGAAGAGATCATCTCGAATGGAGATGCTGTTGCGAAGGTTTTCAAGCTGCTTCTTCAGGCCCGTCCGACCATACATCAATCTCGGTGGTTGCTTAGCATTCGACGATGTTTTTACCTCGCCGAAAGCCAGACGATCGCCGTGAGCATCAGCATGCAGGCCGACGAGGTCAGCTCCCGGAAGACTGGAGCCACTCTTTCGCTCGTCACGTCCGTCAGGCCACGGAAAGTAGCAGTTATGATGATCGGTTAACCAAGTTTCGGCAATTGCCTCTCCGACCCGCCAGCCTTCTATACGCCCTGGCCGAGCAAGGACGCTGAGTAACGCTTCTTGCTCAAACTCGGTCTCGACAACTTCGCGCATCATCTCTTCGATATCTGTCCTACCCTCGTCGTCGAATAGCACGGCGGACACTGGACCCTCTAACGCCGCGTTTAATTCCTCGCTTGACCACGTAAGGCCAAGCCCAGTGCAGGGCGGAGCCCCTGTTGAGTAAACGGGTCTTCCCCGTGCCACTGTCATGCCACTACCCCGACCAGTTTCAAGACTTCACGAACACATGCTTTGCTGGAAACGAGCTTCGGAAATAGTATGTTATCTAGAGTGGTGGGGATCTGGGATATGTAGATATAGTCTACGATTGCCTGCTGCATAGAAACGACGATTTTATGAAATTCTGTGTATTCGATTTCGGTCAGCGAGCAAGGCTCGTATCCATACATGGCTTACCAACAAATTCTATTCATTTTCGGTCCTGTCATAGTATTGCTATTGTGGTAATGAACACAAGAACGACACGCGGAGAATGTATGGAAACCAATCCGTCTGTCATGAAATTGATAATTGGCGTAGTAATGCGTTCATGTACAATTTTCAGTTACGATCCTGTACGAGCATGTTATCAAGGAAGAGGACGCAAGAAATGAAATGGGGTAAACCGTCAGTCCGTTCCATCTGCACCTAAGGTACAGTACCGCCGGAACAATACCTCATTCATTGCGCCTGTTGCAGTTTTCTTGAACCGGCAGTTGCAACCTTGATTGTTAGCATACAATTGACAGGATCCAGTCATATCTGCTCTAGTCTGAAATGTTGTCTACCTCAGTTAACCAATGGATAAAAGTTATTCGGACTCGGCCCAACTCGGGGTTCCGAACCATGCATCCATTTCGTCAATAAACGGGGCTACCACAGAGTCTGGCTCCATGAATCGTCCCAGATCGTTGGTTTCGATGATCCAGGCCTCCAGTGCTTGCCGCATTTCTGTCAACTGCGCCTCATAAGCAGGGTCACCTGCCAGATTATTGATTTCATGAGGGTCGGCATCTGTATCGTAGAGTTCCTCCTCAGGGAGTGGGGACATCAGCATCGCAGCTGCGCCAGCAAGCTCCCCCCGCTCATGCATACTACGCATCAAAGGCTTCACTAGGAAGCACTTTTCTTTATAACGATTTAGTGTCGGAAACCCATCTTTTGCGTCAAAATTTCTTAAATAATGAAACCGTTGGCCGCGTACAGAACGAATGCGCAATACGGTTTCATCAATTCGATCTCTTGCGCTGAACGCATACGTGCGCGGTGGATCAGTATCCTCCCCCAGAAATACCCGGCTCTGCATATCCGGTATAGGATCAATGCCGGCCATCTGGAGTGTTGTCGCGGTGAGGTCCAACAGGCTGATAACGTCATCATTAACGCCCCCGCGATCGTATTGCGGAGGTGCCTGGACGCCATCGGGGTAGTGTATAATCATGGGTACATGCAGGCCCATGTCCCAAGCCCAGTGAATACCACGAGCTTCCAGTCTTCCGTTGTCAGAGAAGAATACAACGATGGTGTTTTCCGCTAGGCCATCACGGCGCAACTGCTCCAGAATCCAGCCAACGCGAACATCCATACCACTCACCGAATTCAGATATCGGGCCCACTCTTCGCGTGTTATCTGATGATCTGGATAGTACGGCGGAGGGGTCACATTTTCAGGAGTGGCAAATTGCGGATGCCAATCTTCTCCAACCCACAGTACGCGTTCCTTTTCAGCCGATTTGCGGTCATAGATGTCATATTCAGCCTCAGGAGTATTGATCTGCGCAAAGAACGGCTGATTATCCTTCAACGATGCCCAGTCGCTACCCTGATAGATCGGTCCTTCATTGACAAAATTAAGGTCAAGTTTCCCGGTTCCCACTACCCGATCACCAATATGCGTTATGTTGGCAGTGTGGTAGCCGGCATCCTCTAGTCTATGGGTTAGTGGACGAACTCCATCTGGCAGACGATAATCATCATCCCGATGCGAACGCATATTATGGGTATCGGTGGAAGTCTGATACATTCCCGTCATGAATGCTGACCGGCTAGGTGCGCAAACGGGAGAAGTGGCGAAGACATTTGTAAAAAGCAGTCCCGCGCGTGCAAGCGAATCCAAGTTGGGAGTATGAACATTTTCCGCGCCATAAATCCCAAGATCAAGTGCAAAATTCTCCCCGACAATCCACAAAATATTTGGTTGATCGCTTTGGACTGGCCGTTCGCCACCGCAAGCGGGCAGACAAAAAAGTGCAATCAGAAGGATCAGGTAGCGCATGGTTAGTGCAGTGGTTTAACTTGTTTAGTTTCGGCCAATTTACGCAGAGGGGACGAGCATTACCCTAGAGAATTTTTCAGGACGAAGAAACTCAGCCGCAAATGATTGAATCTCGTCCGTAGTGACTGCCTCCAGTTCTGCGATGATTTCATCCATAGAAGTAATCTTTCCAAAATAGAGTTCCTGTTTCCCCAGACGTGCCATACGATTAGACATGCTCTCTAATCCAAGTGCAATTCCACCACGGGCCTGTCCTTTTGCCCTATTAAGTGCCTGGTTACTCACAGGTGTCTGAGCCAAACGGTCAAACTCGCGAAACATTAGCCTGATGCTCCGCTCAATTCTGGTTGCGTCCAAGCCTACATAGACGCCGAAGTCACCACAGTCAGAGTACATATTGAGAAACGAATAGACGCTATAACAGAACCCATAACGCTCTCTGATACGCTGGTTCAGCCGACTCGAGCTGCCCCCGCCAAGGATAGTATTTATTATTTCCAATACGGCCCTTTGTTTGGAGTGAATCGTGATTCTACGCCGTCCCAGTATCAAATGTCCCTGCTGTATGGGGCGTGTCACGGATAGTTCTGTGGGCTTATACGGTGAAATATCGGGCTTTTCCGGGCCCTTTAATCCCGTGGGCCGCAGGCCCTGAAAAGCCGTTTCTACACTCTTGAGCAGTGATTTATGGCTCAGATTTCCTGCTGCGGCTACGACGATTTGATCCGGTGTGTATTCTTTGTCCACATATTCACACAGATCTTCGCGTCGCAATCGGGAAATCGTTCTGGGATAACCAATAATTGGCCGCCCGATGGATTGGGCAGGATAAATTACCGATTCAAAACGGTCAGCTATGTACTCATCGGGAGTATCCTCATACATCTTTATTTCTTCAAGCACGACTCCTTTTTCTTTTTCAATCTCTCGCTCGGGGAACACTGGAGAGACCACCAGATCACATGTTGAATCCACACCCCGAGCCAGATAACTGTCCAGCGCCCGGGCGAAGTAGCACGTATGTTCTTTGGACGTGAATGCATTCATATAGCCACCAACCGACTCCATCCGACTGGCAATTTGATGCATTCTGCGCTTGGCAGTCCCCTTGAAGACGGTGTGTTCGACAAAATGACTGATGCCGGCCTGATGCTCCGGGTCGTTACGGCTGCCGGAATCAATCCAGACTCCGATTGCTATCGAGCGCACGGAGGAGACCGCCTCGCTAAGGACGCGGACTCCATTCTCTAGCGTCGTCTTCGTGATCACTCTACTTAACGTCCAGATCTAGTGGCGACGGCGCCCTCGAGGCTTGGGACCTCTGGGGCGACGGTTCCCCCTTGGGGAACTCTGTTGACGCGAATTATCCCGAAACTCAACATTTTTCGGACGCGGTAATGTGACCTTGTGGCTGAGCTGCAGACGTCCGCGGTCATTAATCTGCATGAGACGCACCTTCATTTTGTCCCCAACCTGGACTACATCACGCGGATGTTCGACCCACTCCCAGGAAAGCTGACTCTTGTGCACCAATCCATCCTTACCTGGAAGTATTTCCACAACGGCACCGACATCAAGTACACTGCGTACGATGCCCTCATATTCCTCTCCAATCTCAGGCGAAACAACCAGTGAGCGGATAATTGCTACGGCCTCATTTACCGAACTTTCATTCTTCCCTGCGATGGTCACATAGCCGAGATTATCCTTTTCCTCGATTTCGATTACCACCCCTGTGTCTGCCTGAATACTCCGAACGATTTTCCCCCCAGGTCCAATAACCGCACCAATTGAGTCGGTGTCGATCGTGATTTGTGTGAGTTTGGGGGCATGGGGCGACATACTTTCGCGAGTATTTGCCAGTGTTGCATCCATCAGGTCGAGAATATGCAATCTGGCTTCGCGGGCCTGTTCAAGGGCCTGTAGCATGAGATCGCTAGAGAGCCCTCCGATCTTGATATCCATCTGACACGCAGTAATACCATCACGCGTACCGGTCACCTTGAAATCCATATCTCCCAGATGATCCTCAGTACCAAGAATGTCAGTAAGTACGACATGACGGGTTTCGTCGGCTATCATACCCATTGCGACACCTGCGACCGCCTTGCGAACCGGCACTCCTGCGTCCATGAGTGCAAGACTGCCGGAACATACACTTGCCATGGAGGAAGACCCATTTGATTCCAAGACGTCAGCATTAACTCGAATCGTATATGGGAATTCTTCTACATCTGGAATCATCTGACGTAACGCACGCTCAGCCAGATAGCCATGCCCTACTTCACGTCTGCTTGCACCGCGGAGGAATTTGACTTCTCCGGTCGAAAACGGCGGAAATTCGTAATGGAGAAAGAAATGCTTATCCTCCTGATCAAAGACCTGATCAACGGCCTGTTGGTCGCGTGTGGTCCCCAGGGTGACTGATGCCATCACCTGAGTTTCGCCTCTCGTGAAGATTGACGACCCATGTACACGCGGCAGATAGCCGACCTCGCACCAGATTGGGCGTACGGACTGTGGATCACGACCGTCGATCCGTGCGTGCTCTGCCAGGACCATTTCACGCATAACTTCACGAGACACAATCCTTGCAGCAGCAAGGGCCTCAGGTGCAAGCTCCTTCGGGTCTTCACTCCCGGAAACAACAGCTTCCACAGCTTCCTCCTCCAGGGAATTAAGTCCACCGTAAAAGCTTTTTTTCTCGTACGGGGCCCGAACGTGAGCCTCAAGTTTTTCCTGTATGGCCTCCCGTGCACGGTCTATGATAGCCGAATCGGGGGTATTTGTCTCATAAGACTGCGGCTCAACTGTCCCGTGCTCCTCTTCAAATGCGGCACGCAGGTCCAGCTGTACCTGGCAAACCTTGATAATTGCTTCATGTGCAACGCCCAGGGCCTCAACCATATCTTCTTCTGAGACTTCATTCATCTCACCCTCTACCATGACGATGGAGTCCAGCTTGCCTGCTACTACAAGATTAAAGTCACTGGATTCCAACTCTTCCAGGGTAGGATTAACGATAAAGCCTCCTTCAACACGTCCAATACGAACCTCTGCTATTGGACCATCGAAAGGGGCGCCAGACAGCAATAGTGCTGCAGAAGCCCCGAGACCAAACAGCATATCGCCATCATGTTCGTCATCTGCAGATATCACCGAACCGATGACCTGCACCTCGTTGAGATAGCCATCAGGAAATAGTGGTCGAATTGCTCGATCAACAAGTCTGGAGGTAAGGATCTCCTTATCATTAAGCCGCCCTTCGCGCTTGATGAATCCACCAGGAATTTTTCCACCAGAGGAGAACTTTTCACGGTAATCCACCATGAGTGGAAAAAAGCCTTGACCAGGGCGTACGGAATCAGATACAACTGTGGTTGCCATTACCATGGTATCGCCCATACGTACCACTACGGCACCACCTGCTTGTTTAGCCAATCGCCCGGTCTCGATTGATATTACTTTTCCGGGTGCGCACTCTACCTGCGCCGTTATTGCTTTAGGGATCATTTAATTTCGTTATAAAAAGCGTGCCCGAACGATTCATGTATTTGGTTCGGGGACTTCACTGCCTTACTTACGCAGGCCCAACGCTTTGGTGATATTCCGATAGCGTTCAATGTCTTTTTCTATCAGATAATTGAGCATCCTGCGACGCTTCCCGACCAGTTTTAACAGGCCGCGTCGAGTTGCGTGATCTTTTTTGTGGTTCCTCAAATGTTGTGTCAGGTGGTTAATCCGGTGAGAATAGATTGCAATCTGTACCTCAGCTCTACCTGTATCTTGGGAATTTTCGCCGAATTTCTCGGCCAAATGTTGTGTTTGCTCCTTTGTTATCATTTAGTTCACAGTGACAAGTTGGTCTCGGGTTCGATATCGCTCCCGCAAAGTGACCATCACGCAAGACCAAGCCGTGATTAATTTTTTGGTCAGCCGAAGCAAATCAGCCCAGTGGTACGGTATGCCAATGTGTCTGTTCCAAAACCTCTCTGCATACAATTTCATCCTCCCGCATTGCTGCCTGTAACATCGCCATTGATGGGAAATAGCGTTCCTCACGTATGCGCTGCAAAAAGTGTACGGTCAAATTCTCGCCATAGATTTTGTCATTGAAGTCAAATAGATGCACTTCATGGTGTACTCCAGTACTATCCTTGACTGCGGGACGTGTGCCAATACTCATCATGCCTCCTTTACGGGCATCAGACATCAGAATGCTAACGGCATAGATCCCGTGGGCTGGAACGATTTTCTGTGGATTCAGCAGGGCAAGGTTCGCTGTTGCATAGCCGAGCTCCCGACCACGGGAATCTCCGCGAATAACTGTTCCCGTTAGACAATAAGGACGACCCAGAAGTTGTGCAGCGAGTGAAACATCTCCTTCATCCCTCAAGACATGACGCACTTTTCTGGAGGATACAACTACACCGTCCACTGTCTGGGGTCCGATTACATTCACATCAAATCCATATTGTTCTCCCATTGAGACGAGCAACTCAATATCACCTTTGCGGCCCTTCCCGAATCTATGGTCGTGCCCTACAACAATGGACTGTAAACCTATTCGTTTAACTAGCAACTCCGTCACAAAATCCTCTGCACTCATTTCCGAAAATCTCTCAGTAAACGGCAAGACAATCATCCGTCCGAGTCCCAGGCCCGCCAACACATCAGCGCGTTCTTCCACAGTGGTCAACCTTGGGAGCAGCCGGTGTAGCAGAACTTCGCGCGGATGTGGATCAAATGTAACCAGAGTACTCAATCCGTTTGAGTTTTTGGCCCGCTGAACAATATCCGAGAGGATTGCTCGGTGGCCAAGGTGCACGCCGTCAAACGTACCTACCGTCAGAACGCTTTCGGGGCGACAGGTTAACCCATCCAGACCTCGTTCAAATATCATTGATTCTCCAATACCGAAATCAGCTGCTGCATGTCCCACGCCTCTTGTACACGATACGCTCCGATAGCGGTGCGTCGCAACCTCGTGAGATGCGCCCCTACTCCCAAACTTTGTCCGACATCGTGTGCTAGTACCCGGATATAAGTACCTTTGCCACATCGTACACGGAATTGCACATTGGGTCCATCTACATCAATCACGTCAAAAGCAGATACCGTAACCATATTTGGTTTACGCTGAACCGATTCTCCCCGTCTAGCTTTCTTGTAAAGCCGTTCTCCGCCAACCTTGACAGCAGAATACATGGGTGGAATCTGTTTCATCGTTCCAGTATAGGCAGCGCAGGCCGAAGCTATTTGCTGAGGGGTGACCGCACTAGTATCTTTGCGCTCAGTAACCTCGGTTTCCACGTCCATTGAAGGAGTAGTCTCTCCAAGGCGCATTGTACCACGATAAACCTTTGGAAGGGCCAAAAAAGTTTGCTGTGCCTTGGTCGCTTTGCCAAATAACAGTATCAACAGTCCGGTTGCCAATGGATCAAGTGTGCCTGCATGTCCAATTTTCACAGACTTCGGAAAGTATCGTTTGAGGCGCCGTATTACATCGTAAGATGTCCAACCTTCAGGTTTGTCCATAAGAAATGCTGAACCCGGAATATCCCCCAATACCATTCCATCGGTATATATTGGCACGTCCAGTACAGTCTCTGATCCGTGAAGCTGTCCCAAAATCCCGTCAATTTGTTCTTCTTAAATTGTTTGCATCCTTATGCACACCCAACGCCAGCCAAAGTGGGTACCCGGGCACAGAACAACAGCGTTAACGCGGAGAAACAAGATGTGTTACGGTACCGGCGTAAACGAGAATCTGCGAGCGTCCGGGAAAATAGTGACGCAAATTGCCCGATTTATGCTAAGCGCTGAATAACGCGCATTGCGATTGGCCATTCCAAGACTTTTCCCAAATCTCCTGGCACGACACAAGGATTCGCACTGCCCCTCCGAGCGGCCACAGATACTCTCAACCGGCTCAATGAATTAGCGACTCCAATCAATTTCGCCGAGATCGTACCAGTCAATTGCCCGCTCGCCAATACCGTCCTGATCGAGAGCGCGCTCCACGAGAGTCACAAGAGTTGATTCGAAAATATCAAAACCCAGGAGCCGGTCACGGACGCGCACTGCACCAACATATGTAGTGTCACTCCAGACGTCAAAGTAGGAGAAGGCGTCACGGTCAAGGGTAGTAGCTACCCAGAGACGGTTCCGATCATCAAAGCCGAATGGAACCGGCTTGAGAAGCCATTCCTTGGGTTTTTCTAGAAATCCTGCTGCAATGGCGTCCATCTCCGATTCAGGAACGGGTCCTGCGAGAGTGCGGACGGGAATGATAAAATCCATGAAAGCGGCAAGATCACGTTCATTGGGTAGAGATTCGACGTAGCTAGGAGAAGCGAGCACGGTTGCGGTCAATGCATCCTTGTCAACAAAGAATGCCAATTCATATTCGCAGACCTGTAATATGAGTCCTCCTCCTGGCGTTGAGGCGCCTATTGCTGGATTAAAACATTCACGATCCACAACATCGGCTAGACCCGTTCGCTTCCACAGAATCTCTCCAGAAAGTATATCGACTTCCATGGGAACATAGCTGGGCTCGAATTCTTTTTCGAAATCCGGCATTACAAATTCAAACCCGTACAATCGGTCACCATGAAGTTCGGTTGGAGAGAAACTTTGCGGCAAACGCGTCTCCGACACAAGCGTGCCGTTTGGCCTGAAGAACGTCAGACGATCTTCCCCAATATCCATAGCCACCACATGACCATCACGACTACGCCCAATTCCGGAGAGAGATGCGAACTCTCCTGGCCCCCTGCCCTCACCCCCGAATATGGCGACATTGCCATTACTCCTGTCTACGCAATGAATATGGGACTCATAGGAGTTAATTACGCACACAATCTCTTCAGATAAGATTGCCACATGATTGGAGGCGCTGATCGGAGCACCATGTGAGGCCAAGGGAGATAGTATTATGGTCCCAGATAGATCAGCCCGTTCCGATGCGCACCCTGACAAACAAAGCACGGCGACCACAGGTACGGACCACAATAAGGCACCTCTCAACATGAACGATTTCACTTGGGAATTATGCCCCCAGCTGTACGATCCTCTTGCGAGACCATTTTTATGAGTTAGAGTGAAGCGGTTTACTCTCATAATTTTGGTTAATAATCCTGGATTTTGTGAAAAAAATAGCCCTAAACTGCCGTTTTGCCCTTCAAATATACTTGATCGTCTTCAACAAAGTGTTGCATAATGGACATACGGAAATCCGCTGGGTATGCCTATGCTTGAACCCAACAAATCTGTAACCGGCACTGGGATAAGCTGGATTCAGAGCAGTATACACGTCCGTTGATCCAAGGTGAGTACGAGGCCCCGAACATCAGACGAAAGGTTACTTTCATGTGTCCACGCGCACATATCTTCCGTCCACCAATCGAACATGCTCACATGAGCCAAGCCTAGAGCAGGACTAATTGTTGTTTTTCTGCTCCTTGATCCGATCAAGCAGTAGGTCTATTTTGCGACCCGCTTCCTGTGAACTGTCCAGGGAAAACCGAATACTGGGAACGGCACGCATCTGGTGCCGGATACGTTGTGCAAGAAGTTTTCGAATGGCGGCTGTATGCTCCACCAAAGTGTCAAATATATCTTGACGCTCCTCCGTTGAGTCAACCAGAATGCTAACGTCCACATACGCAATCGACAAATCGCGTGTCACACGGGCCCCTATCACCGTCACCATGGATTTATCGGGGAATTCGTGCGCGAGGATGCCCGCAATCTCGCGATGCATCAGTTTGGCAACGCGCTGTGTTCGCACGCTCATAGTATCGGCTACAAGTCAAGCGTACGCTTGGTTTGGACCATTTCGAAGGCCTCAATCTGGTCACCGACTTTGATATCGTTGTAGTTCTCAACGCCTATCCCGCACTCATATCCAGAAAGCACCTCGCGGACATCATCCTTGAAACGACGAAGCGACGCGAGCCGTCCTTCGTATATAACCACGCCTTCTCTTAGAAGATGTACGGTGTCATTGCGACTGATACGCCCTTCGGAAATATAGCATCCTGCCACGGTCCCGGCTTTGGGAACCTTGAAGATGTCACGAACTTCCGCTACACCGGTGATCTTTTCAGATTCCTCCGGCGTCAACAAGCCCTCCAATGCATCCCGAATGTCTTCAATGGCATCGTAGATGATGGAATAGGTATGGATATCAATCTCTTCGCGTTCCGCTGCTATACGTGCTCCTGATGTCGGACGCACCTGGAATCCGATGATTACCGCATCAGATGCCGAGGCCAACATAACATCGCTTTCGGTAATTGCACCTACTCCCGCATGTATGATGCTGACGGCCACTTCATCGGTTGACAACTTGTGGAGTGAGTCACTGATAGCCTCAACAGAGCCTCCAACATCGGCTTTAATTATGAGATTAAGCTCACTAAAATCTCCCAGCGCCATCCTGCGTCCGATGTCTTCAAGCCTCACGTGCTTGAACTGGCGCATTTTCTGTTCGCGCCAAATTTGTTGACGTCTCTGTGAAATGTCACGTGCTTCCGACTCATTCTCCACTCCCGCCAATCGATCGCCGACCATTGGTTGACCAGGCAATCCCAAAACCAAGGCCGGTTCACTTGGACCCGCAGCATCAATACGGTTGTCGCGCTCATCAAACATGGCGCGAACCCGCCCACCGTAAATGCCTGCTACAAACGGATCTCCTATCCTGAGTGTACCATTCTGAACGAGGACGGTAGCAATATTGCCGCGCCCACGATCCAGTCTGCTCTCAATTACAATACCTTGAGCAGTACGTGTGACATTGCCTTTCAGCTCCAGGATATCTGCTTCCAGAAGTACCTTTTCCAGGAGATCCTCAATGCCTTCACCTGTTTTTGCTGAGACAAATGCACACTGTATCTTTCCACCATATTGCTCAACCAAGACCCCGTAGTCCGCCAGTTCTTTCATAACCCGCTGCACGTCGGACTGCTCCAGGTCGATCTTGTTAATCGCAACGATCAGGGCGACACCGGCGGCCTTAGCATGATTGATCGCCTCAATGGTCTGAGGCATGACGGAATCATTAGCTGCTACAACCAATATGACTACATCGGTAACTTTTGCACCACGAGCACGCATAGCGGTAAATGCTTCGTGGCCTGGAGTGTCCAAGAAGGTCACCATACGATCATCGTCGAGTCTGACCTTGTATGCACCGATATGCTGCGTGATACCTCCCGACTCGCCGGCCACTACACTTGCATTACGGATGTAATCAAGCAATGATGTTTTCCCGTGGTCTACGTGCCCCATAACGGTTACTACGGGAGCTCTAGGACTCAAATCTTCCGGTTCATCCGCCTCGTCCTCAACGTCATCATCTCCAAATTCGGTAATGAATTCCACCTTGCAGTCAAATTCATCGGCCACATAGGCGATGGTATCGGCATCCAATCTCTGATTAATGGAAACCATCATACCAGAGCTCAACAGCATGCTAATAACCTCCGTAACGGGGACCCCCATCAGATCTGCAAGTTCGCCGGTTGACACAAATTCGGTGACGCGAATCTCGTGCTCCCTCTGCTCCTGTTCGATCTGCACATTAAGGCGTTTTTCCGCTCGTTCCTGACGACGAGCTCTCCGCCTCCGTTGACGCACCCGTGCTGTGCCCTGCTCTAACGAACGGAGTGTCTCTTGAACTGACTGCCCAACCTCTGCTGAATCTACCTTGCTCTTACGTTTACGCTTGCGCTTTTTAGGCTTAGTTGCTGCCGGTTTTTCTGTCGTTTTTTGGGCTGCTTCTGTAGTACTGGGTGCAGCTGCGACAGACTTCTTACGTTTGCGTTTCTTTCGTTTGGCACGGGGAGGTTTGGTCTCTTTGACCTTCTCGAGATCTATTTTGCCAAGGATCTTCGTGCCTTGCAACTTATACCTATCAGCCACAATAACCTCCTCTGCATCTTCGAGAGACTCGGTCTGTTCAGCGTCTATTACTTCCGGGGCAGCCTCCGTAGTGTCAGTCGTCTCAGTTACCACGGAGGATTCTTCTTCACTAACCTCAGGCCTGATTTCTTCCTCGGGCTGCACATCAACCGCAGCTTCCTGGACGTCAGAGGGCACATCCGGCTCTTCGACCACGGTGGGTTCACCTGCCTCCTCGTGTACCTCAGACTCTTCTAGAGCGATAAGTTCTTCTTGCGCATCTACAGTCTCTGCCCGTGTAGCTGATTCTTTCTCTACAACATCCAATGCAGTTTCCTCAACCTCCTGTTTTTCGACTACAAGAGTTTCTGGCACATCCTCTAGAGCAACCGGTTCTTCCTGTACTTCCTCCTCAGAAGTTTCAGATTCTACCGCTTCCTCCACTGAGGCCGGTTCAAGGCCATCTGAAGGAGTGTCCTCAACGGTCGACTCAAGCTCATCTTGTATCGGCTGGGCCACCGTTGGAACTGTTTGTTGCGCACTGCTGGGTGCTGAGTCCCCACTTGATGCAGCCAACTCTGCCTCACGTATAGCGCGCAGCTCCTCCACACGAGCACGTATTTCACGGTCTTCAGCAAAATTGTCAAGAAGATCCAGGTAGGCATCCTGATCAGTGATAGCCGCATTGAGCCCATTTCCCTTTAGCGCACTTTCATACCCATGCTCGGTCAAGTAATTGACGATAGTGTCGGTAGTCAGGTTAAGCTCCTTGACTACTTTGTGTAGTCGGACCTTTCTGAACTTCTTCGGTTTTTTGGTGGCGGTAGTCGCCATGTGCGCGGTCTGAATCGGTTTCTACACAAACACAATACGGTTAAAACTCAAATTCTTCTTCCAGCTCCTCTCCCTCCTCGTCATCGAACTCTGATTTAATGACTTCCATTACACGCGTAGCTACTTCAACTTCCAGTTGGCTCCTACGAATAAGCTCCTCGACTGAAAGCTGGAGCACTGCCTTTGCGGAATCACATCCGATGCTTCGTAATCGCTGGATGATCTCGTCGTCAAATTCATCGGAAAATTCTTCGATTTCCACATCCTCTTCATCCGCTGGAATCTCCCGGAAAATATCCAACTCAATACCTGTCATACGCGATGCGAGGCGAACATTGATCGCACCTTTACCAATGGCCTGACTGACCTCGTCTGCCTTAACGACTACTTTTGCCGTTGGTGGATCCAGTGTGTCGTTGATCTTGACTTCGATCGGATTTGATGGAGAAAGCGTTCGCTTGATCAAGGTGAATGGGTCATCAGTCCATTCCATAACATCAATATTCTCATTGCTAAGTTCACGAACAACTGTATGTATGCGATTGCCCTTGAGTCCGACGCAGGCACCGACAGGATCTATGCGCTCATCGTAGCTGACAACGGCCACTTTGGCCCGGTCTCCCGGCTCACGCACGACCGCCTTAATCTCGACAATTCCTTCGTCAATCTCCGGCACTTCAAGCTCAAATAAGCGCTCCATGAGCTGAGGCGAAGCGCGGCTAATGATCACCTGCGGATTGCTGCCTGCATCCCGGCGCACCTCTTTGACAACTGCCCTCAGCATGTCTCCTTTGCGATAGCGATCACGCGGGATCTGTTCCTCGCGGGGCATAATTAATTCGACTCTGTTATGCAGGACGAGAACTTCTCTGCGTCGTACTTGATAGATCTCACCGACAACCAACTCACCTACAAGGTCAGAATATTCCGCAAAAATATTCTGTTTCTCTATATCCCTGATCCGATTGCGAAAAGTATAACGGGCCGCCTGTACTGCGCGCCGACCGAATTCTGAAATAGATATTTCTTCTGCAACCTCATCATCCACTTCAAAGTCATCTTCAATCTTGAGCGCGTCTCTGAGCTCTATCTGTGTAACCGGATCGGACAGGTCATAGTCTTCAACAACCTCTCGGATATGCAGAACCTGAACATCCCCGTAATCTGGATTCAGAATAATTTCAAAGGCTTCGTCTGAACCAAATCGAATCCGGATCATCGATCTGATCACGTCTTCCACGATCAATTGGAGTGTGTCCCGATCTATATCCTTCTCGCGAGCAATCTCGGCGAATGACGAAACAAGGTCTCCACTATGCATTTCAGTTACCTAAGATTATGTCTACCAAGGCAATTGTACCTTGGCCCACTGGATATCACTGTGCGGAATTTCTGCGGACTTGGTTCCATTCTGAATCTGAATGTATGACTCCTCCACCGCTACGAGCTCGCCACAGGTTTCTGTAAAGGCATCGTTCTCTTTTCGATAGTGAACGCGCAGCTTACGCCCGAGATGTTTTCGGTACTGCCGAGGGAGGCGTAATGGACGCTTTACCCCCGGCGTGGATACATTAAGCGTGTAACGTCCCGGCATAATATCCTCTGCATCCAGGATAAAGCCTATCTCCAGGTTCAATTCAGCAAGTTGGTTGACGCCGAACGCATCGTCACTTTCTACAAAAATGTCAATCACATGAGAGCCTTGCGTGCCGCGCACAGAAAATTCAACCAGAAAGACCGGACCTCCTTTCAGCATATTATCTACGAGCGTGCAAACACGCTCTTCAAGTGCAACAATATTCATAATTCCCATATGTCAAAAACGCCCAGTCTCGACGGGCGTGACGGGCGCAGCTCACAACGTCAATACAACAAAAAAGGGCGCCCGCAACCGAGCTCCCATCTGCCGCCAAACGATCATCACCGGAAACTGCACAAGGGTCCAGCACCCGGACGCACGACCGTAGCGCGGATAGTTACTGTCTTACGTGCCTAGTGTTCCATTCTCAGTTAATTCTAAACCAAACTTGGGCGCCGTTCAGTGCTTACCTGCTTTGGATAGTCCAATGTATAGTGTAACCCGCGGCTTTCGCGCCGCATTTGTGCACTACGGATCACCAAGTAGGCAACTGCAATCAGATTGCGCAGTTCGCAAAGCCGGCTGGAAATCCGCGTCCGATGATAGAATTCTTCTACCTCTTCGTAGAGCAATCTTGTTCGGCGCAATGCCCGGGCAAGTCGCAAATCTGACCGAACAATGCCAACGTAATTCCACATCGTCCGCTGAAGCTCATCACGATTATGCGATATCAGCACCCACTCCCCCTGGCGCTCTGTGCCCGAGGCGTCCCAATCGGGCACCTTCTCATTTAGTGCACGCGTTCCCGCAATCTGTATGGCGATGTTTACGGCTCTCCGACTGAATACTAGGGCCTCTAATAGCGAGTTGCTCGCCAATCTGTTCGCTCCATGTAATCCAGTACAAGCTACCTCTCCTATGGCCAGCAATCCAGAGATACTGGTCCTTGCCAGTTCATCGGTCTGGACTCCGCCACACTGATAATGTGCCGCCGGGACAACCGGAATGGGTTCATTTGTCGGATCTACGCCAAATTTTCGGCATGTTCCTACGATATGGGGAAAATACTCTTCAATCTCTTTAGCTTGGATGTGAGAAATGTCCAGAAGAACATAATTCTCTCCGCGATTCTTGAGCTGATCGTCAATCGCACGGGCAACAATATCCCTAGGGGCCAACTCAGCCCGTGAATCATAACTTTTCATAAAGGCCTCTCCGCTCTGATTTAAAAGAACGCCACCATGCCCCCGAACGGCTTCAGATATCAGAAATGCCCGCCCCCTATGCTCTCGCCCCCGATAAAGCGCAGTAGGATGAAACTGTACGAACTCCATATTGGCTACACGAGCCTTGGCACGATATGCCATAGCAACTCCGTCCCCTGTAGCAATGGATGGGTTCGTCGTATGTTGATATACCTCGCATGACCCACCCGTAGCCAGCAATGTTACCCGAGACAGAAAGGTGTGAACAGTCTCATCCTTTTCGTCCAATACATAAGCCCCAAAACAATTAATATCCGGGCGCAGCCGGGTGACATGCTGTCCTAAATGATGCTCCGTAATCAGGTCGACCGCGTAGTGAAAGTCAAAAACGGTAATATTAGGATGTGCAACGATTGCTGCCAGGAGCACCCGCTCAACTTCCCTCCCGGTTGCATCTTTCGCATGAATGATCCGAGGAAATGCGTGTCCGCCCTCGCGCCCCAGATGCAACTGCCCTCCTGCCTTTGTAAATGAGGCCCCCAGATCAATCAATGACTGGATTTCACGGGGACCCTCGGTAATCACGCATCTTACAATGTCCTCGTCGCAGAGGCCTGCACCGGCAATGAGCGTGTCATTTATATGACTCTCAAGCGAATCCTCCTTGTCCCAGACGCTTGCAATACCGCCCTGTGCATAGTTTGTATTTGACTCGGCAGTCTCTTTTTTGGTAATGATTGCTACGCGGCCATGGTCGGCGACACCCAGGGAAAACCATAATCCAGCTATGCCACTGCCCAAGACGAGGTAATCATACTGATGTTGATTTGCCATGATTACTGCAGCAGGTAAGCCTTAATGAACGCATCCAGGTCCCCATCCATCACTGCCTGCACATTGGTCATCTTGAGTTCAGTTCGATGATCATTCACCATTGTGTACGGCTGGAACACGTAGGAGCGAATCTGACTGCCAAAATCAATCCGTTTCTTCTCCGCAGAACGCTTGTTCTTCTCCTCCTCCTGGATTGCCTGTTCCAGTCGATAAACGCGGCTCTTGAGCATGGTCATAGCGCGATCTCTGTTCTGGCGCTGGCTGCGCTCCTCAGTACATTCTGCTGCTACCCGGACCCGTTCCCCATCTGAAAGGACCCCCGTCCAAATCAACCGTACTCCGGTCTCCAGTTTATTTACGTTCTGCCCCCCTTTGCCTCCAGAGCGAAAAGTTTGGAGCTCTATATCAGCAGCGCGTAAATCGATCTCAATGGTGTCATCAATCTCTGGATAGACAAATACACTCGCAAACGATGTGTGACGACGTGCATTTGAATCAAACGGAGAGATACGCACAAGCCTATGAACCCCGGATTCAGCCTTCAGGTATCCATACGCAAAATCCCCCTGAATCCCCAGCGAGGCGCTTTTGATGCCCGCCACGTCACCCTCCTGATATCCAAGCAATAGCACCTCGAAGCCCTGCCGTTCGGCATATCGTGTGTACATGCGCAGCAGCATTTCGGCCCAGTCCTGGCTCTCCGTTCCTCCCGCTCCCGGATTGATCGTAAGGATTGCATTACGCCGATCGTCTGCTCCCGCCAGCATGCTCCGCAGCTCGAGGGATTCAACGGAATCAAGCAGGGCCTGGAAGCTTGCCTCTATATCCTGCTCAAGATCCTCTCCTTCCTCTTCCGCAAGCTCTAACAACGTCGAAATATCCTCCGCGTGCTCAGACACAGTGTCGTATGCATCGAGCCAGGTTTTTTCTGACGCGATCGCGCGCTCAGTGGCTTGTGCTGTCTCCGCATCATCCCAGTAGCCAGGGACTAGGCGTTTCCTGTTTAGCTCCTCAACACGTTTTGACCGTTTGGCCAAGTCAAAGATAGCCCCCGAGCACGCGCGCACGCTC
>VXLY01000079.1 GCA_009841335.1 Rhodothermaceae bacterium
GCCAAAAATACCCCCTCGCGACCCCCGAGTCAACCCGTACCTGTCGAAGTCAGGAGCGTTTTCGATGTTGCATCGGTATCGAAGCAATTCTGTGCATTTGCTATTGCCCTTCTCGTTGATGAGGGAAGGATCGCACTTGATGATGATGTCCGAACGCATATGCCGGAGTTGCCGGATTTTGGACATACAATCACCCTTCGGCATCTCCTTTATCATACCAGCGGGCTTCGAGACTGGCCAGGAATGCTTGCGATGGCTGGACGCAACATGGAGGATGTGATCTCTATGAACGAAATCACCACTTTTATCAAGAACCAGCGCACGTTAAATTTTGTCCCTGGAACGCAATACAGTTACTCCAATTCAGGTTACACTGTCCTCGCATTGCTGATTGAGCGTTTGAGCGGGCAATCCTTCCGAACCTTCACGGAGGAAAGAATATTTGCACCGCTTGATATGACACGGACGCATTTTCAGGACGATCACGAAGAGATCATACCCGGGCGCGTAATCAGCTACACTTCGCAATTCGGTAAACCTCGACGAATTGGTAACGGCCTCATGGCCCTCGGATCAAGTTCTTTGCACACGACGACTGAGGACCTCCTGAAATGGGTACAAAACCTTGAAGACCAGAAAATAGGATCCCCAGCGGTACATGCCATGATGAGTTCGCAGGGACAGCTAAACGATGGATCTGAGATTTCCTATGGCTTCGGGCTTGTCAGAGGGACTTACAGGGGATTGACAACAATCTCGCATTCGGGCGGATGGGCTGGTTTTCGTACCGTAATCCTGCGAATACCCGATCATGAGTTCACCGCCATTGTGCTTAGCAATTCAGCCATTATGAACGCCCCAACCATGGCACAGCGCATTGCAGAGCACTACCTGGATGCATTCATGTCCCCGCCAAATCCACCTACCGTCACTGCGGACGATGTGCCTCCACTAAGCGACTACACGGGAGTTTATGACTTCGGGGAAGCAGCCGTTCTGCAGTTAATTGCCAGAGGGGAATCACTTTCAGCTCACTGGCCACCCACTCCACCAGTACCTGTTCAGCCAATTGGTGTAGACTCCCTCCGCATTCCAGCACTCAATCTGACTATCACATTCACACGCGATTCTTCGGGTTCAGTCACAAACGCATCCACACAGGGATTAAACGCCGAACGCCGTTACCAATCAGAGGATACGAACCTGTCTATGTATGAAGGATGCTACACAAGCGAAGAGCTTGGCGTATCCTACTCAGTTAATGCTCATGATACTGTACTGGTCGCAAGTGATCCTCGCGGTAAAAAACTAACTTTTACAAAGGCGGTTGACCATGTCTTTGTGGGTGACACCTGGTATGTACCTGTCATCCGCATGGAGGCGGATAAAACCACGGGAACGGTGACACATTTTGAAGCCAACAACCCGCGCAGCCTGCACGTACGATTCATCAAAGGCTGCTAAATCCGCTCCAGCTTGATAGGATAAGTCTTGCCTGCGTTCCACTGGCAGACATACAGGTTTTCGTCTGTGTCCACGCAAACATCGTGGCAGTGGTTGAAAATGGGCTCATCCTGCAACATGAGCTGGAGAACCCCATTTTCATAGACGGGCGGGGTTCCACCAGGATTCGAAACCACGCGATCGTTCTTGTCCAGAATCGTTACAAATCCAGAATCAGGCGTCTGATTTAGGTACCGGAGCCTTGACCAGCACACGCCTGAATACAGCATCTCTCCGTGAATCACCGCACGGCACACATACGCACCAGGGAGAAAGATCGTCGAGAGGTAATCTCCATTGAGAGAAAACCGCTTAAAGGCATTGTGGGCCCGACTCGTGCATATCAGCGATGGATTACCTGGATCACGCAGATCTACGCACACACCGTGTACTGTTTGGAACTGATGATCCTCGTCCCCCCTACCCCCGAACTTTCGAATGTACTCGCCCACGGCATTAAACTGGAGAACCCATTGTGAACCATAACCATCGGCTACGTAAATGTCCCCATTCGGTCCGACAGCGGTTTCTGTTGGATGATAGGCGTCAGACTCCGCATATGCTCCGACTTCATGTGGATGGGGAAGCCTGAGGACTACCTGACCATCCAGCGTGGTCTTGACAACCTGCGGGTTTCCATCGAAACCGTTATCACAAATCAACAGAAATTCCTCTCCGCCAGCGTTCCATAGCGTCAGGCCATGCCCATAAGGATAAGCATTGCCCCAGGTATCAAGTACCGTGCCCGACCTGTCATAGATCAATACATTATTACGTGTTTCATCTCCAATCATGATCAGACGCCCCGCGCTGTCCTGGACCATCTCGTGGCAGTTATTTACGGGCACGAGGCCTGGATCCTGTTGCCCCCAATTCCTATGCACACGGTAACGGTAGTCACCGTGACCAATGATCTCGTCCGGTTCAGTCGGTTTGATGAGAATGTTTCCTGAAAACAGGCCCGCGCCTGCGGCCTGGATGGTAAGTTGGGTAAATGCGCGTCGATTCATGGTGAATTGTTTTATGCCACTAAGATTAATCACGGATCATTCGCAAGTCGGCCGTGGTGGTCCATCATACTAGGTCTGACTTGGCCCTAATACTTTGCAGTTTAAATTGACTGAACCCACAAGGCATTCCCCATTATTGAGGACCGCACGATAAACACTCACGTAAAACATACCTGTGACCGGCAACGAACAACTTATTGAATGATGAGGTTTCCCCTTTGCCTCACAGCGGCCTACTCCATCATTGGCAGGAGAAAAAATTTTACTGAATTTCCCATCAGAGATCTTGAAGTCCAGAACTAGCCTGATTCCCCAACCAAAGAACCTCTTGGGGCGCACTTGGCCATACTTGATCCTCAAACTGATACCTGGAGAGCCCCCGCGGGCATGATTAATTTTGGGGATTCGATCCCGAAATGGGTCACATTATCAACAGGCTACTAAGATACCGGAGAAGCTTAAGTCTTGAACCAGTAATGTTCGCGTTGGAATGGATAACTGGGCAGCGAGATTCGACTCCTCTTTTCTCCGGCAAACAGTCCTGAAAAATTCAGTTTGAGACCTGCCTCATACAACCTTGCAACGGATTGGGAAAAACTACTCCCCATAGATCCGTCAGTCGAACCATTTCGTGGTCTTTTGAAGCTTGCCAATACAATCGGCACCTGTACACCATTCGTAGTCTGCTGTGCGACCTTTGGCCAGTCTGAAAGAATCTTTGACTTCAAGAGCATGTCAGGACCAACTTCCACTACAGCAGTTACTCCCATTTTCGCAATCGTCGCAACACATTTGCCAAGTGCCGCGGGTGAACGCGTCTGCCTAGTCCAATACGCTGCATCCATAGATAACTCGGGGCTTACCTGTAGGCCAGTCGAACCACTCACCATCTGGGTGGACGGTGGTGCGAAGGATACCTCTTCCAGGATGGCTTGAGCATTCCCGTTTTCGAGATATCCATCCATCAGTTCAGTACACCGCGCCGCAAGGACCAGTCCATCCTCAAGCTTCAAAACACCGGCTGCATACGCAGCTGCTAGCTCCCCCGTACTAATCCCAACGACCACATCTGGAGAAACCCCGACACTCTCCCATAGCGCAACCTGGGCGCATTGGAGGGCAAAAACGGCTGGGGACCGCCATACCTCCGAGTCCGAAAGATTATTTGAACGACCAAACATCACATCCAGTAGGGAGCCTCCGAATTCTCCTTGAAGTAGCTCATCACACCGATCCAGGACTGCACGCACGACTGGCTCGCTACGATACAATTCTTCTCCCATTTCAAGTCCTAGGGTCTCCTCCGCATTGAAGACGAATGCTACCTTTGGAGCTATTTCAGGCACTGGTAATCTTCCATTCGTGCTAGCGACGCTCATCAGTCCATTCCGCAGTGACTGTTCATCATCATAAGTAATGCCGGCACGATGAGATAAGTGACTCCTTCCCACTGCTGCCGTCCAGGCCATATCTGATAGCAATGCGTCCGAGTTCTTTTCGGGCGGCTTTTTGAAATGCTCATCCAACCAGGAAAGGTATCCTCCCGCCAACGCTTGTAGTGCCTCGTTTGATTTCGCAGATAGGGGCAGAACCCTCATGCGCCGCTGATCTTCATCTACAGGATCTGGTAGGTTTACTCCCATCTTCAGATCGGGAACAGCAATATATTCTGGCGAACCTATAGGAACACAAAGTCCCGAATCGCCCGGTACACTGTAACCCTCAACCACAACGTGGGCGTTCGCCCCTGAAATTGCAAAAGCACTGACTCCCGCCCGCGGTGGCCGGTCAGCTCGGCTTGGCCAGTCTATTTTCTCCGATGTGACTTTAACCGGCAATTGATCCCACTCCACATGCGGGTTCGGCTCCTCAAAATGCAAATGCTTCGGGATCACTCTCCGCTCCATTGCTAACAACACTTTAATGAGACCCGCAACTCCCGCCGCTGACTCAAGATGCCCAATATTGGTCTTTGCCGTTCCAAGCAAAAGCGGGCGATCTGCTTCACGATCCCTACCATATACGGAAGCAACTGAGTTCACTTCAATCGGATCTCCCAATTGGGAACCAGTTCCATGTGCTTCCAGAAAGTCAACCTCAGAAGGCGGAATACCAGCCCGACGAAGCGCATCTTCCAGCACCTGCTTCTGTGCCTGACCGCTCGGTACCGTAAGCGATGCACTCGGACCATTTTGATTCAATGCAGAACCACGGATCACACCCCATATTCGATCCCCATCGGACACGGCATCACTTAGTCGCTTAAGAATTACAACGCCGCAGCCCTCTCCCCGAACGAAACCATCTGCACTTGCATCAAATGTCCGGCAATTTCCGCTTGACGATAGCATGCCGTACTCCGCCATAAACCTATTGATCGCAGGAGAAAGAACCACATGGACACCTCCCGTCAGAGCAAGATCCACATCTCCAGATTTGAGATCGGAAGCTGCCTGATGAATTGCAGCCAAAGAAGATGCGCAGGTCATATCCACCGCCACAGCTGGTCCCATCAGCCCCAACAGAAAAGCGACACGTCCGATAGCGACACTTCCTGCAGTGCCGAGATAGTTGTACTCCTGATCGCTTCCCGAAATTAAATCACGGTATTCACTGGCTGCCATGCCAATATACGTTCCCGTTCGGCTGTGCCTGAGGGAATCGGGATCCATTGCAGCATCTTCAAGGGCCTGCCAACTGGTCTCCAGGAGCATACGTTGCCTCGGATCCATGCCGCGGGCCTCAATCGGACGGATATTGAAGAATCCTGCATCAAACTGATCCAACCCGTCCAGAAATGATCCCAGTCTCAGGATAGGATCGTCAGCAGCAGGATCCCCCGCTACCCCCTCCCATGGACCAGAATCAGGGCGTCCATCCGAAACGGTATTGCCCCCGGATTCAAGCAATTCCCAAAATGCCTCAATGTCCGGTGCGCCAGGAAAACGACACGCCATTCCGATCACTGCAATGCCGTCCTCCTCGTTCCGCACAACTGGTTGTTGTTGTGTAACGAGCTGCAGCGGGGCGGGAGCAGGACCGAGTGATCCTAATTCATCGGCCAAGTGCTCCGCCAGCATGTTGATGTCCGGATAGTCAAATACCACTGTATTTGATGCAACATACTCGTCAGCAAATGCGCGATTAAGCCGATTCCGTAGTTCAACGGCCATCAATGAATCCATCCCTAAGTCGAAAAATCCCACAGTAGACGAGGGAGCACTCGGCAAGCGCAAGACTGCTTGTAACTCTTGCTGGAGGAAGGATATGAGCAGATCCTTGTGTTCCGCTGCCGGCATTCTGCGCAACTGGGATATGGGATCTTCCAGGAAGACTGTCGTATCGGCTTCTTCCTCAGATGTGTCTTGAAGCAAATCACCCAGTATAGCAGGCCGATCCTCACTAGCCTTCTGAAAAACTTCCCAGTCCATCGCCATGACCACAGAATGCGTTACATCTGCACGTACCAGTTTATCAAGCGCCTTGATACCCTGCTGTGGAGTGAACCAGCGGCCACCAAGTGCAGCCCTCCGTTCCTCAATACTCTCCTTTCGTTCCGCAGCTTCGCCAATTTCCGACCAGGCCCCCCAGGCAATTGCCTGACCTGGAAGTCCAATCGCACGCCGATGCGCAGCAAGCTGATCCAAGAATGCATTCGCAGTCGCGTGATTTGCCTGTCCCGGATTCCCCATGACCCCTACGCGACTTGAAAAAAGAACAAACAAATCCAGATCACAATCTGCAGTAGCACGATGCAAATGCCATGCACCTACTACTTTGGGCCATAATACCTGCTCAAACCTATCCCACGTCTGATTTCCTAGTGCACCATCTGATAATACACCTACACTATGGATTACTCCGGCAAGGGGCGGCAATTCCTCCCGTATATCCGCAAGCATTTTGTCCACCGCGTCGAGATCCGTCACATCTGCAAGAGCTACTCGCACGGTAACGCCACGCGCTTGCAATGAATCAACTACCTCCTGTGCCTCCCCTTCCGGTGGGCGCCGCCCGTTCAGCACGATGGCGCCTGCTCCATGATCCGCCAACCAATTTGCGACAGCAAGCCCAATTCCTCCCAGACCGCCAGTAACCAAATATGTTCGATCCCCTCTTAACTGCCCCCTAACCAGGGCTGATGTCGTGACTACAATCTTGCCAAGGTGGCGGGCGGACCGCATGAACTGCAGAGCAGCACTTGCTTCGGCCAGCGGCCATCTGCTATGACGAATGGGCGTTAGACTCCCTTCGCTAAATTGTTTCAGTAAGTTCCTAAGAACCCGGCCAACCCACTCGGGGTCCGTTTTTTTGAGTACGTCTAGTTCAAGAATGGCGTATTTCACATCTGGGCGTACGGCCGCCATCTCCTCTTCACTCAGAATATCCCGTCTTGCTAATTCTACAAATCGACCTCCCTGAACAAGGCATGACAGACTCGCATCAATGAAACCCTCGCTCGTAAGACTATTCAGTACTACATCAATTCCCTCACCATCTGTAGCCTCAAGGATTTCTGCTCCGAAAAGTGTATCACGACTATTGAATACATGCTCCACCCCTAACGAACGCAGGTATTTCTGCTTTGGGGCACTTGCCGTTGCAAAAACTTCGGCCCCTACGGCCTGAGCCAACTGAATGGCTGCCAAACCCACACCACCCGCTCCGGCATGAATCAGCACCCGATCACCAGCCTCCAAGCCCGAAAACTCGTATGACAGCGCAGCTGAAACAAAAGCACTCGGCACCGTAGCCATTTCCGATACAGAGAACCCCTCTGGTGCACGCGCTACAAGTTCTCCATGTGTCACCATCTCCGCTGCGAATGCACCAAACCCCAGCCCAACTACGTGATCACCAACCGAAACAGTTGTCACCTCAGAGCCTATCTCCAGTACATCTCCACATACCTCCCTGCCGAGATTTCCCTCTTGAATGAATGCGAGAGAACGAAATACGTCCCAGAAATTAAGACCGGCGGCCTTGACTGCGACACGAACCTCTTTCGGCTCCAATCCCCGATGAGACAGCGTCTTGACGTGGATGTTTTCAATTACGCCATCTGGATCTGGGGCAAGCACCCAAGGAGCGTCATTCGGAAAACTGAGACGTTCCAAGCCAGCATTCTCTCTGGCCAGACGTGCTACGTTTCGTCGTCCGTTACGATAGGCAATATGATTTTCATGGTCAGGGTTGAGCAGCTCCGTCACCAGATCGGGTTTTGCTGCAGTTTCGGCTGGATCCAAGTCAATCATTCTTGTCTGCAGATGCGTCAATTCCCGGGATACACCCTTACCGAATCCCCATAATGCCGCACCAGCTATCTGGCCTGTGAACTCCCTTTCCAGCACTTGGGCACCCCGAGTAATAAACCAGATGCCTTTGTCCGGTAAGACGTTGGTGTCTATTACTGCCTGTACCAGTACCAGCGCACTCTCCACGATTCGCCTGGTATCCTGCGCCATCTCATCGGTTGAAGCATTTGGACCTGCGCCATCAAGTGCGCCAAGATGCACAACTCCCTTCAGCGGCAAATCTTTGGAAACGCTTCGCAGCAACTCTTCCCACGATTCCCGGCAACTAATGTCGATGGCGACCTGGATCATTCCAGGTTCCTCTGATTCAAGGGCGAGATTCTTGGAGTCTGCTACACCAGCTTCCACGAGTACAACTGTCTGGTTATTGCTGACCAAGTCTTCTGCAAGACATTGGGCGGTCCCATTGTGATCGGCCACCAGTACCCAAACACCGGTACGCTCCTGTATTTCGGTGGGACCTTGGGCTACGATCACCCCCTTGTCGTGTCTTCTGATTGCATCAGTTTCCTCAATTCCCAGGATCTCCACCTCACCAAAACCTGCATCGCTAAGTGCACGCCGCCATACTGCCGGACTGGCCAAAGCATGGTGAGGACGGTAGTCATCGGCAAACCGCCACCAGCCGTCCAGTTGCCCGAACGTCAGATCCATCCAGCCCTGCCCACTCAGGTTCTCAAGCGCTACCAATTGACCAGACGGTGCGAGAAGATCCCGACAGTACTCAAGCGTCTCATGAAGATATCGAGTGGCATGTATCACATTGGAGGCAATCAGCAAATCGTAGCTGTGCATCTCAAAGCCCTGCGCTACAGGATCATTTTCAATATTTAGCGGGCGGTATTCCATTGGTTTACCCCCAAATCGTGCTTCCGCCTCCGCAAAGAAGCCCGCCGAAATATCGGTATACATATAATCAAAACGCCCCTCTGGGAGTTCGGGAAGGATGGCGGCAGTGGCAGAGCCTGTGCCCGCACCAACCTCAATGATCCTCAGGTGGCGCTCGGCTGGCAATTCGCTTACAAGCGCAGATACCGTTTCTTTTAGAATACGGTTTGCCGCTCGAGCCACCGGCGCTTTGAGGTACAGATCTCCTGGAGTCGGATCTCCGCTACTGAAAAGCAGTGTCAGTGGATCCTTCTGAGCACGAAGCACTTCGCCCAAGGCAGTTCCACAACGCCGAAAGAGCCCGACCTCGGTTGTACCGTGAGGAAACCGCTCAGCCATCCCATCTGCAAACTCTTCCAGATCCACCGGCATTTCGTCGGGCAATGCATCTCCAGATGCAATCCTGACAACAAAGGAGCCATCTAGCTCCTCCACAATTCCGGACTTGGCCAGCATCTCAAGCATTCGACGAAAGACGCGCTCGTGATCTGAAATGACCCCCAATCGTTTCCGTAGAACCTCCGATTCTATAATGTCCCCTTGCTTACGCTTCCACCCCAGTTCCTCCAAAGTTGCGAGCGCACGCGAGCGAGACCACCGCTCCAGATCATCTAGGAGAGCATTCCTCTCTTCGGGTTGAACCCCTTCTTCGCTCAAATACGCTGACAGAAGCCCAGAACTCGCCGCAACCGTTCCCGGGGATGGAAGAAAATCTGCCGACAGTACTGCCGGAACTAAAGGACTTTCACGCCAGAGAATTTCGTACAGAAGATCATCAATATCTTCTACCGCGGAAAGCAACGCTCCCCGGGTCGCACGCTTCACAATATACCCGCTCAATCCACCAATCAGAGTACCATCCGTGTCATAAATGCGCAGTTCGGCGCTCATTATCTCCGCGGTGGAACCTGATTTTTCTTTTGCCCCCTTTGAGACCTCCTTCATTCTGACATGACAAACCACATTGTTCGGCAGTCGTCCTGATAACCAGAGGCGATCCCAGCCAAATGGTAGATAAGTCGTCTCCCCTTCAACTCCGCCCGGGTTACGTGCGGCAGCTACAACCTGGAAACACCCATCCAGAATCAGAGGGTGAATGTCCAACTCATTACTTTCAATTGTGTCAGGGAAAGACACTTCCCCTACTGCTTCTCCGGGTTTGTACCAAAATCTCTTGAGTGTGCGGAAGGAGGATCTTAGGTCAATTCCCGTGTCGGCTCTAGCCTGGTAGTAAGATGAAGCACTTCCAGTAGACATCCCGGCCCTCAGATCTTCCAGATTAACCTGGCCACTTTCTTCCGGCATCGCGGTAGCCGAAGACAAGCTGCCCTCCACATGCATCACCCAATCCTCTCCCTCTCCCCGACTGAATATCTGTATGCGTTGGGGCTTTTCGGCCTCCGCAGGAGCAATAAGAATCTGCATTTCCCGCCCATCATCGTCCTCACTATCACTGGATTTTTGCTCTGGAAACACTAGTGCGTTATGCAACTGCATATCTTCCACGATCACCAATCCGCTCCCTTCAGTGAGACATGCCGAGGCTGCCATGGCACCATAGAGTGCACCAGGGGCAATGACCCGGCCGAACACCTGGTGATCTTGCAGCCAATTTGGACTTGATCGGAAGACCTCCGTTTCGTACACCACCTCACCACTCGCAAAATCACGTCGTGAACCCAACAGGGGATGATCGCCTGCGCTGAAACCGCGCCTCTTTGACTCTTTGATCCAGTAGTGATCACGCAGGAACGGATAGCCCGGCAACTGAATACGCCGCCGAACCTCGCCCGCAAAGAGTCCCTCAAATTGAATGGTCAGACCCGCCTGGTACGCCTGAGCAACGGCCTGTTGAAAATCACTCGTCGCCGCATCCTCCGGCATATCACCGGAGGGCACCTGGAGGCTTGAAATCATGAACGGCGGCGTCTGAGACTCAGGCCAAGCCAGCGCCACCATATTGGTCAGAATCGGACGCGGACCAACTTCAATTATTAGATCAACCCCGAGCTCCGAAAGTGTTTGAACACCCAATGCAAACGCGACCGCTTCGCGACCATGCCGCCGCCAATAAGCACCATCAAGAGTCTGACCGGACCCCACCACTTCCCCTGTTAAATTGCTCACTACTTTCAGCGAAGGAGCCTGGATCGCAATCTCACTCAGAGACGCTTCCAATGTATCCAAGACCGGCTCCATCATCGCACTGTGAAACGCCTTGGACGTATTCAGACGTTTGACTCGGATACCCTCGGATTCAAAATGTTCGATGATCGACTGGATCCGGGGGATCGGGCCACTAACAACCTGGTGCGTACCGTTATTCGCCGAAACGCTCAACCCAATACCCGGTGTTGATGCGTTTATCTCCTCAACCGCGGAGGCTACCTGCGCTGGGGGGGCAAAAACAGCAGCCATGGCACCAGGGTCTGTCTCTGCAAACAGAGCACCTCGTGTGATCGCAAACCGCATCCCGTCTTCTAAGCTGAATACTCCCGCCGCCTGCGCAGCCGCCAACTCCCCAACACTGTGTCCAATCACCACAGAGGGCTGAATTCCTATACTTGCCCAAAGGGCAGTAAGTGCACACTCCAACGCGTAAAGAGCTGGCTGCTCCCACGCCGTATTGCTTAAATCACAATCGGTACGTCCAAAAATAGCGTCCAACAGCGAGAGCTTTCGCTCGGCCTGGAATACTGCTTCGCATCGATCAAACACCGCCCGTGCAACCGGTTCGCATTCATAGATCGCGCGCCCCATACCGGTCCACTGACTTCCCTGTCCGGTATAAGCGAACGCTATTTTGGTTGCGGCTTGAGGACGGATGTTTTCAGCCGAATCAGCAAGCGCTGTGAGCTTCTGTCTCAGGGATACCTCATCCTGAAAAACTACGCCGGAGCGATACTCAAAATGACTTCGCCCCATCGCCGCCGTCCACGCCATGTCTGCGAATAATGGCGCTGCTGCGGAGCCATTCAGTGTAACTTCTTGCCCGCGCTCATCCAGCCACTGCATATAATTCCCCGCGATTGACTGCAAGGCGGCCGGAGATTTGCCAGATAGGGGAAGTAGTCGTACCTGTCGCTGCGGAGTAACCTCTCCATCGGACAATGGGGATTCACGCTCCCCTGACGCTGACACAGTCTGGGGTACATTTATTACCCGATTCCGGTCATTTGACGTTCCATTCTTGGCAAGGTATTCCTCCAATATGATGTGGGAATTGGTGCCAGATATTCCAAAAGAGTTGATGCCCGCAATACGTGGTCTCCCATTGGCCGCCGGAAGATCCATCATCTCCGAAGTCACGCGCAGGTTCATCTTATCCCAGTCAACGGCCGGCGTGGGGTTATGAAAATGTAAATGCTTTGGAATGACTCCACGCTGCAGAACAAGTACAGCTTTGATCAAGCCAGCAATCCCGGCAGCGGATTCAAGATGACCAATATTGGTCTTCACTGATCCCACGAGCAGCGGCCGATCCGGCGCTCGCCCCTGACCATAAACAGTTGACATTGCTTCGAGCTCAATGGGATCGCCTACGGATGTCCCTGTGCCGTGCGCTTCCACATAATCCACTTCCGCCGCGGTGACCCCCGCATCCCTGAGTGCCTGGCCCATCACCTGCTCAAGAGCAGGAATGTGCGGAACGGTCATGCCCACACTGTCTCCTCCATGATTTACCGCCGAACCCTTAATCACTGCCCAGATTTTATCGCCATCTGCCTCGGCTTCCTGCAGACGCTTCAATACAACAACCCCGCATCCTTCGCCCCGTACATAGCCATTCGCCGATGCATCAAACACTTTACATTGTCCGTCCGGGGAGAGTATTCCCGCATCAGCACGAATCTTAAATACATGACCACTTAAAATACTCTGTACTCCACCAACAATGGCCATATCAGTCTTTCCCCGCTGCAGATCAGATACCGCGTCGTTCACTGCAACCAGAGACGAGGCACATGCAGCATCTATCGCTTTTGATGGACCCCGAAGACCCAGAAAAAAAGATACGCGCCCATTTGGACCGCTCATACTGGTTCCAGACATCGCGTAGAGACTGGAAGCCGCATCCACAGGCTTATGATTGGATTCCACAATCCGCATCCTGTACTCATAATTACTGATCCCCGTATATACCCCTGTGAGGCTACCCTTTAGGCCAAGTGGATCTATTCCCGCGTCTTCAAGGGCCCGCCAGCTGGTTTCCACCATCATGCGTTGCTGTGGATCTAGCCAGTTGGCCTCAACAGGTGAAATCCGAAAGAATTGCGGATCAAACTGCTCAATATCATCGAGGTATGAGCAGAAGCGACATGCATCAGGCAGATTTGGGATGTCTGCAAACATCACGTCAATGCGCCTATTTCCCGCCCCTTTCGGGATATCCATCACAGAATTTTGGCCGGAAACAAGCAAACGCCAATAATCCTGGATACTTGCGGCACCTGGAAACTTGCATGCCATTCCTACAATTGCAAGGGGAGCTTTGTCCTGATTCATCTCTCCAGAAACTCAGTTAATCAACATTGAAAATCATCCAATCAGTTTGCTGGACGACCAAATTAATCTACTACGCAGTAGCCGAGGAAGTTGCTTTCACGCGAACAGTCATTCTGTCCACCTCTAGACGCTATTGGTGTTGGATTAAATGCAAGATAACGCAACCACCGCTATGAGACTGTACAGTGCTCAAATTTACGGGGGGATGTCCCAAGATCAGAGATCAGCAGATCTCTTCAAATGCATTTTCAGCAGTTGAAGGCAAGGGTTTTGCTCGCACGATATTGGGAGGACAATAATGGATTTCGTGGGGCGATGGCCCAAATAGCCTACTGACAAAATACCCGTTTTTAGACCGAATCTTCAATTTCACGCATGCTCGCATAGGGTCGTATTTAGTCGGTTGGAGAATCGCTCTTGACCAAGAGCGCCCCAAGGTCGCTTAACCGCTGAAGAACATGATTCCGGCCATACTGTGCAAAAACGACAGCTGCGTCGGACATGTTGTAGATCGTTATCACCTGGACTATCTGCAGTGGCAATTCAATGAGAATTATGCCGTCCTTGTGTTGCAGCTTACACTCAGATATACAAATCTATTCCACCTCAATCAAGGCTTCATGAGGTTGTACTTTCTGAGAAACTCAACTACGACTTTCGCACATTGGGCAGGCTTTTCGAGCTGAAGAAGATGTGTCGATTCAGGTAAGAAATCGTAGTCCACCTTAACAATATAGCTTAGGTCAAACGTCGGTAGATAGGAATACGGTAATGTGGGGTCAGCTCCGAGAACCTTTACTGGACAACGGATGTGATCAAAGTCTGCGAGCACTGCAAAGCTCCCCGCGAATTCCAGTATCCGCGCCTCATACTCGGGCGGACAGCACAGTTCATATCCGTCTTGATCTGCAGATTCGCGTAATGTGGTTTCTGCCAAGAGTTCAAAAACCCCAGGAAGAACCCACTGAAAACTCGGCAGGTAAGGGATAATCTCTGCGAGATGCGCCTTGGTTGGAAACTTATTGGCACGCATCCGGGTCAACCCGGCATTACGAATTGCTGCTGCCTCAAATTCAGCATAACCTCTACCGCCCTTGCAAATGGGAGGATCAAAGAGAATAAGACCTGAAAACAGATTCGGTCTAATGTGAGGTTGTACAGCTACAAGAGCTGTCAAAGAGTGGTAAATCCCTACTCGCGGTTTACTGCCAAAATGAAGGTCAACCGCATCCAGAATCAACTCAAGATCCTGCGCAAATGTCGGAAGATTGTGGTATTTCACATCCCCAACAGGATTCCAGCCGTGATTTCTGAGATCATATACTATAACGTCAAAGTCCTCGAGAAAGAGCGACCAAAAGGGATAGTACAGATCTACCGCGAAACCATTTCCATGGCTCAAAACAAGTCGAGGACCTGCTGGATTCCCGTGGCGGCGGATAACGACCAAGGAATCGTCACGCATGCGTACCTCATGGGCAGAGTCCGGATGGGGTACTACCCAATTCCCGCCTTCAACCGCCATTTGTTCCTGCGATGGCTTCAACACTCTTTGATAAAGTAATTCAGGAATCTAAATGAGCGATTCCTAGCGCACACCTCCCAGGCTCCTTGTACATAATACGAGCAGCACATGAGTGACCAGACACCCTGTTAGGTAATCTGACATCCCTGACCATTGCCAGAATACAACACCCCCGCGTCCTTTGGTGAATCACCAAGGGAAAACCTAGACAATAAGACCTACTCAAGAAGCGAGACTAGCCACCGGCTTCGATATGATCGACTACTGCTCGCATGCTGCCGAGGTTTACGGCGTCCTCAGGTGTAATGTTAACATTAAACTCCTTACAAACTTCCTTCAGGAAAGAAACGGCATCTACCGAGTTAATCCCGAGATCCGAGGCGCTGGAGTTTATTGCATTTGGGTCACTAATACCAAGGTGCTGCTCCAAGAGAGATTGAAAACGCTGTTCTGTTGTTGCCATTATTAAGTTGTACTTGTGGTTTACGGTTAATCGCGGGCTGCTATCAGCCCGCGAGGCTAAGCTCAGAATATAGTGAAAAACTTGCACAATTCATATCCTTCATTACTTTACTTTCGTCAGAACTTGGTTCTCTGTATGTGAGCCTCCATCAGGCCTCTGGCTTCAAGCTTAACCACATTATGCTCGAAACCCAATCCACTAATACTAATTCCTGACAAACCCGATAAGTCAATCCACACGGAAATCAATTGAACTGTTGTATTTCTCCTGCTACGCGTTCCAAGTTTTCAGAAGGGAAAATCTATACTCAGATTCAACACGTGTGCTTGTAGCGGTGTGGTCTGCGTAATACGCCCAGTAAAACCAATTACATCTTCCACGGACAGCATTGGTACATCCATGGACACAATTAGTCGAATTTCGTTGCCTTCGTTGTCCGTGGCTACCACTAGGTCCTCTTCAAAGCCCGTAATGACACAGTCCGTCATCAGGATACGCCCTATACTGCGCGACGAATCTGCTTGCACATCGGAGATACTTGTGTAGTCAATGCTCCAGGTCAGCGCACCTGCCCGAGTCATCAGCGACCTGAACCCCGACTCAAGGCCTGCCCGATACTCTCCCGTACCAAAAAAATTCGCCATCTCTACCTTGATCGAATCCAGTACCTGGGCTGACAGCTCCCATGCTATACCGTTACCTACAGTAATATGAACTAATCGCTCCACCGGGGCAAGGAGAACCATAATTCCATTATTGGTTTCTGGTGCACCCAGTTCCCAAGACGTATATATTGCCTCTGTGTACGCCTCTATTGACTGCTGCTGCAAGGATTCCACAGTTACTCCCACGAGTGCAACCGATGAACTGTCGTAAAAAGCCGATACCATATTCATCAGTTCATACTCATCTTCCGCTTCCAACACATCCGCCTGATCAACTATCCAGTCAGGTTCGAGCGGCTGATCGGCTATCATGCAGCCAAACACTATGACCGTGAGTAGAAAAAACACGATATGCTTCCACATACTCATCGGCCGAACCCCGCTGGAAAGTTGTAGGAAAATAATAGTAATAATTTGCCTGTCTTATCGCAACGTAAACAACCAAACTACCGTGTTCTGTATGCGCAAGTATATCATGCAAAAGCCGACATCTGGTGCTGTTACTTTATCTAATCCTCCTGGGATATCCAACAATCGGTATGATTCATGCTTCCAGCTTCCGGTGGAAACATGTTCTAGCCCCAGTATGACATGCCCCACTACCTTCCTGTTTCACTTCAAACAGCAGCGCGTCTCCATCGCAATCTAATCTTATGGATCTTACTCTTTGGAACTGACCGCTTGTTTGACCTTTGATCCAGACGCACTTCCGAGATCGACTCCAATACGTCATGGTACCAGTTTCTATCGTCTGCACCAATGTAGCCCGATTCATGTAAGCTACCATCAATACCTCATGTGTGCTTACATCCTGAACAACGGTTGTTATTAGACCATCTTTAGTAAATACCGCGTCAGCCATCTTTGCGGTTATAAGTTTGTCCATTTTTTGGATCTTCATTGTTAATGGGGACCTTTATGTAAAAGAGATGTAGGACAGGCAATCCCTACATCACTGTTAATACCAGTGCATGCTGCGAAAGTTATTCATATTGCCGATACGGGCTTATCAGTTGTTGATAGCTCCGCATCTGCCCAATGCATGCCGCTACACACCTTCATGCTCAAATTATGCCATTCAGGCCATTAACCAGTATGGTATACTTAAAGGGGTAGTCTTGGGCATCTGGCGCTTAATGCGATGCAATCCGTGGGCAAAACACGGATACGACCCTCCTAGATGGTTCGGTGAACATTCTGCTGTGGATCAATGAGTTGTCACGAATCCAATGCACCCACCATATTGCGGTTCGCACTGATTACAGTCAGCGACACACGAAAGAAAACCACAGACACAAGTGGCCTCCATATGGCGAACCTGATCACAGAAAATGGTCACGAGATAACCTCACAATCAATCATACCGGATGAACCGACAATAATAAAGGAGGTCATTCGTGCACAATCCGAGTCAGCAGATGTGTTGTGCCTAAGTGGTGGAACGGGCATCAGCCGCAGAGACCAAACTTACGAGGCGGTCAGTGCACTTCTGGACAGAACGATGCCGGGCTTCGGCGAACTCTTTCGCATGCTTTCCTGGCAACAGGTCGGCAGTAAGGCCATGCTCTCCCGAGCGATTGCCGGGATTTACGGTAGCTTGGTCGTATTTGCTCTTCCGGGCTCGCCTAAAGCCGTTGTGTTGGCAATGGAAAAATTAATACTCCCCGAGGCCCGACATATAGTTTCTGAACTGCGTAAACATTGATTGATGAAAAAAGTCGTCGGATTGCTGGTTGCCGGTTGCTGGAGCTGTTTTCCTGTACTTGTGTCGTCAGCACAGGAGTTGACTACAAACGCACAGCTATTCGAGAATTTGGGCCTTGAGTGTTTGGGAGATGTCCCCCACGCGGCAGACTCCCTTGCTCTGGTTCCTCCCTCAAACCTCCCCTACCTGACGAGTGCACTGATTCAACATTGGCAGCAGCAAGGTACTGAACTCTATTCCACCGACTCTCTTCGAACATCAAAGCCTTACTATTCACTTTCCTGGGAAATTTCCAGGGCCACCATTACCTACACGCGAGCGGGCCGCAGAACGCTCTCGCGTTCGGCAGAACTAGATCTGCGTTACTCATTCCTGGGAAAGGATGGAGAGTTCCTTGTGCATGACTCCTGCCAACGAGCCTTCTCGGACAGGATTCCAAAGGGCATTGTTGAACAGCTTGAGTCGCCTGCCTACCCGGAAACTCAAGCAGAGCTCCCCCCGGAAAGCTGGATTCGCCGATACGTGGAACCCGTCATATTGGCCGCAGCGACAGGATTGGCTGCATTTCTGTTTTTCAATCTGAGAAGCAAACGTGTTGACCCGTAGTATAGTACTCGCAGGAATGGTTCTGGTCTGTGGCTGCGCAGAGCCTCGTCCTCCCACGGGAGGTCCACGCGATGAGACTCCACCCCAACTCGTATCTGTGGAACCCGCACACGAATCAGTTAATGTCCCTCCGACAACCCAGCTAAAATTGACTTTTTCGGAGTACGTGAACCAGGCCTCCTTTGTACGTGCACTATCCATCACCCCAGCACCTCAAGGCCGCTTGCGTATGAGGTGGCGTAAGAGGTCAGTTACTATACAATTTCCCGAACCACTGCGAGACTCTACGACTTACGTGGCTACACTCAACGATGAGTTTAGAGACTGGCAGGGAGTTCGACTCTCCCGCCCGCTATCCTTTGCTTTTGCCACCGGACCCGTGATTGACCAGGGAAAATTGTATGGCCGCGTGATTGATCCCATACAAGGCAAACCCGTCGCCGGTCTACCAGTTCTTGTCTTCAACCCCGGTGAAGAAGTAAATGGCATACCAGCATACCAAACACAAACTGATTCTGACGGGCAGTTTGGACTCAGAAATGTACGCGAGTCTGATTTTTTCATCTTGGGACTACGGGACGCCAACCGCAACCTCAGAGCGGATGATGGCGAACAGTTTGCCGTTCCGCCGAACCCATTGATTAAAGCCACTCCTGATACAATTGAACAATTTTTGGACTGGGTGTACACAAAAGTGGACACGCTAGGACCTGTCATAGAACGAATTCGTGCCACTTCAAACAGACTAGTTGAGGTCCGGTTTAGCGAAAAGGTCGTCCTGTCTGATCTGTCGGGAGAATCTTGGGCGATCGCAGATTCAGTTGATAATACACCCGTCGCCGTGCATTCCAGTTATCAACTGGAAACGGATACGCGCGTGGTATACCTGATGACTGACGCGCTGCTAGAACGCTCCTATTCGCTTCTTCCGGACGCTTCGGTGCAGGATTCTAGCGACAATACCGCATTGATAGAGACCATCTATTTTGCGGGAAGTACACGCATGCAGCGAATTGAACCTCGTTTCGAACGGTTTCTGCCAACCAGTACAGAAGATCAGTATGAATTGGCGCCTTGGGAAACACCAACGATTGTCTTTAATCGGCCGCTTACCCTACCGATTCTGGACAGTCTGGTGACTGTTCAGGATTCAACCGGAACACCTGTGAGCTTCGAAAGCGCCTCTTCCAATGGAACAAGTTATAAATTGCTTTCTCTGGATGACCCAACACAGGTGTATCGCATCGGCGTGTTGGATCCAGACAGCGCCCGGGTTCGATACTTCAAACGGCTGGGACCTCGCGAACTCGGAAGCTTTAGTGGTATTGTAACTCCACCTGGAGACAGTGTCGTAGTTATACTTACGGATTCAAATGGTCTGGTGATTTCGACTACTCATCCAAATTCAACTGGCGCATTCACGTTCGTTGATCTTCCGCAAAACACGTATCAATTGCGTGCTTTCATCGATCGTAATCAAAATGGTTACTGGGATGGTGGCATGATCCATCCCTACATGCCCGCCGAACCCATTACCTGGATGCCAGAACCTGTCACGATCCGCCCGCGCTGGGATACCGTATTGGGATATACACTCCGTATCGGCACCTTGTCTGTGGGTTCTGTATCATTCTCTGATCAGTAGATCTTTCAAATGGAATTACACACAGGTAACCAGTCCGTTCTTGATGCCGACCCGCTGCTTGCAGGATTTCTTCCGCTCGTGCGCGCAGAAGGCCAGAAAGTACTTGATCATCTGACCATTGAAGAATTTGGAATACCTCCGTTCACATTAATGGAAAATGCAGGACGGGGTGCAGCGCTGATCATTGAGCAAAGTTACGGCCCAATGCCCGGACGCAAGGTAGTTGTGTACTGCGGCAGTGGCAACAACGGGGGGGATGGTTATGTTGTTGCACGCATACTGTATAACCGGGGAGCGCATGTATCTGTCTTTTCTTCGAAGCCTCCCGCCAGTCCCGAGGCAAAAAATCACTGGGTGTTGCTCGAAAAGTTGCAGTCTTCCGATAGTTCGGACCGACTACATCTTAATCCTGCTACTCACGAAGGACCTCGCACAGCAGACCTGTACATCGACGCCCTCTTCGGAATAGGGATCAACCGTCCATTGAAAGGCATGGCTGCTGAACTGGTTGAGCGACTGAATGCAACAAATGCTCCCGTGATTGCCTTGGATATTCCATCTGGACTGGATGCCGATCTGGGGTTGCCGCATGGTACGGCAGTACATGCGGACTTAACGTTGACATTTAATTCGCACAAGCCGGGATTTTTCTTGGGAGAGGGACCGGCATACACCGGCCACGTAAGTGTAGTCCACATCGGTGTTCCTCCGTCATTACTGACCCATGATGCAGTGCGCCCAGTGGACTGGATTTCTACAGATGAGGCGATCTCCTCCGCTATTCCGAGACGAGATCCGCAGGCACACAAGTACAGTGCCGGGATGGTCCTCGTGATTGGTGGATCTCCGGGTTTATCTGGAGCTCCCATGTTGTCTTCACGCGCTGCCGCGCGCATCGGAGCAGGTTATGTCGCCTGTGCTGTACCAAAAAGCATTCAGCCTATCCTGGCAGGGGCAATGACCGAAATCCCGGCCATCGGTTTGAGTGAAAGCTCTGACGGTGGAATTAAAACCGAGGCTGCAATGCATACGCTTCAGCCGTGGCTTGCCAAGGCGAATGCATTGGTTATTGGCCCTGGCTTAGGCCGAAATCCCAATACACAGCAGTTCATTCGCACCGTGTTGCGGGAATGCTCTGTTCCTGTTGTAGTGGACGCAGATGCATTGGTCACTGCTACCGAACTCCTAAATACTCATGATGAGCCCCGAAACTGGATCCTCACACCTCACACCGGGGAATTCAAACGTATGATCAAAAGCAAGGACCTCAGCCGTAACCGACTTCATTTGGCGCGCGAATGGGCATCAAACTGGAACTGTACGCTGATACTCAAAGGATCCCCCAGCATTATCGGACTTACCACAGAGCGGGCTGTCGTATGCAGTACCGGAAATCCTGCACTCGCTACAGCCGGAACGGGGGATGTTTTGTCGGGCTTATGTGGCGGCTTGCTTGCCCAAGGCTGCAGTTCATCAATCGCAGCAGTTTGTGCTACACACATTGGCGGAAAGACTGCAGATCAATACGCTGAAAGAAACCACCCCGGCACGATGATTGCTGGAGATATGATTGATGGAATCTCTGACGCGCTGAATTCGTTACTGAGGGAAACATAATGGCGCCTGATTCCTTCACTGACGAGAATCATGTGGTACATGTTTTCGATTTTTGTCTTAAATTCTGCATCCGGTAACCCAAAAACAAATACTCATGGCATTGCGTAAATCCCCCAAGGCCGATCTGAAAAGGACATATGGTTTCTTCGTACAGGTTGGCATGATCGCTTCACTCCTTCTGCTGATTCTGGCATTCAATGCAAATCTGGATAGCGGAGATGCTATGGAGATTGAGCAGATTGAGCAGGAGGTCGTCCAGATGGAAGAGATTTTGCAGACTGAGCAAATCCAAAAACCACCTCCACCACCACGTCCACCGGTGCCCGTAGAGGTTCCAAACGATGAGGTCCTTGATGATGATGACTTGGATCTTGATTCCTTTCTAGACTTGGATGCTCCGATCAACATACCTCCTCCGCCACCACCGCCAGACGAGGAAGTGATCGAGGAAGAGCCAGAATTCTTCGAAATTGTTGAAGATGACCCGGTACTGATTGGTGGTATCGCCGGACTCCAAGCCAAAGCGAAGTATCCAGAGATCGCTCGTAAGGCCAATGTTGAAGGCCGCGTTATTGTTCAGTTTATCGTAGACGAGAATGGCAATGTGCGTGAGCCCACGATCCTTCGTGGCATTGGTGGTGGATGCGATCAGGAGGCTATTAGACTCATCATGGAAGAGGCTGAGTTTATTCCCGGGCGTCAGCGCGGGCGTGCCGTACCGGTGAGGACGTCCCTCCCAATCGTATTCAAGTTGCGTTGATTTCGTGACCTTATGACATAAGGGTTGAGTGTTGAGTGTCGCGTGTCTTGGCATTCATTCCAGGTCCATTTAGTAAGCTTTGCCGGAGGTCGATAACTTGGCCTTAGGATGCAGGGGGTCTTCGCTCCAACGTAGGAGTGAGGGCCCCTTATGATGTTGAGACCGTTCGGTGGGGGGCAAGTCCAGCGTGCCTTGATCCACATATGCGAGCCTACTCTGGGACGTGGTACGGGAACTGGATCGGAAATGGAAACATGGCTAAGAAGGAACCGATTTGCGGTCCAAGCCTGTTGTGCTTCAACAAACACGCAAATAGAAACTGAATGCCAGCGGAGACAGTAGGTAAACTTCCCGTGGTGAGAGCGAGGGGGATTAATGGTGCGGTGATTGCCTGGCCAGCCTAGAACGCGGACAGAAATTAGCAGGTGCGTTTGCTACTAGTTCTGTGAGAGAGAATGCAACATCTTACGCGGATGAATCCAGAATTAACAGCAGCAGCCGCTCACACACAATAACGTCAGTCGCAGCCGAAAAAAGGTGCGAGGTACCGTAAATACCAACAGCTCCCAGCGCTTGTGGCGTTGTTCAAGCGTTTCGAGAACTGTACATGGCACCACGCTAGTCCGCTGATTGATTAGAACTCTTGAAACTCATGTAACCGTGCTGGGGTGCTGTGAAGTGTCGGAGCTTGCCTTCTTGAACCGCCAACCGTAGAGCATCCGCCCGTAAAAGTTGAACCATTTGCGTGCTGCGGCATCTTGAAACGGATACTCGGCACCGATTTGTCTTGCTGCAGCTAGTCCCGTCACAAAACAGGTTTCCTGGCTGTTGATCAGAGTATGGGCCCCACAATGCCACGTACGCTTTCTGCCCTGAATAAAGCCAAACAGAGGTACCAGGAAAGCCAGATGTTTCACATCGTGAACGATGTGCTGAAACCACCATTTTTTAACAATCTTGTCTTCGTCGATTTTGCTGGTCGCATTGTACGTCACCAGACAGGGCTTGTCCGAGTGACTGGCCCATGGCTGCTGATTGTGCATAATGTAGGTGATTTCATAGTTGTCAGGCCTCGCACCATACTGCTCTATATAGTTGCTCCGGGTCGTCAGCGGCTTTGAATCGTTATCCGGGAGAATAGAAGCGTCAGAGTGAATCACTGTATGGTTATGTAGCTCACTTTCATATCGGATTGAGGAAAGAATGTAGCGTTCTAGGAAACTCGGTTGATCCAAGATCATCAGGGTTTGATTTGCATTGCAGGCAAAGATTACATCATCAAACTTTTCCGTATTTCCAGCCTGGTCTTCTACGATAAGACCGGATGGTTCACGATATACCTTTCGCACGGGCCGGTTCAAATATATCTTGTCCATGAATGATTCGGCCATGTTCTCGTAGATACGTCGCGTTCCCTGATCCCACGTCTGCATTGGAGTTGCACGCTCAATATTGAAGAACTCCAGATACCGGCAAAACATTGACGCGGGCATATCGAATACGTTCGTCGCCATCAAAAAATTCACGAACATGGGTTTCAGAACCTTGTATCTGAAATCACCTGAAAATCCGCCTAGATTGAGGATAACCCTTATACTGATGTAGTTGAACGGATTGAGAGCATTGAGAAATTTGGATCTGGTACGGTTTAGTTTTCCGATCCATTGCAAGCGTTTCAGGATCTTCTGGAACTTCTTGATTTCCGGTTCCAGCCGCCTACTGATTTCGGAATCGAAGTCGTGAGCGTACACTTCGCCATGATACCCCACACTGTAGCTGAATTTGGTATCAAGTAATTCAATCCCGTGTTGCTCCATAAAAAGGAGAATGTGGTGGTATACAGAGGGGATGCATGCGGTAACTGAGATGTCAAATGGGATTGATGTCCCGTCATCTTGCGGCATATCTGCTGTAATTGCATTGCCCCCGATCTGATCTTGCGCTTCAAACACCCGAAAATCGAATTGGTCAGGCTGCTTGCTCAATGCCCATGCCGCTCCTAAACCTGAAATACCTGCACCTACAATGGCGACCTTTTTCAGGGACTGGCTGTTCCGATTTTCTGAATACTTCTTCATGGGTAAATCATGAATACTTGTAGGCTAAACTCCTGGAAAATGGCTCCACCAACATCAAGCCACTAAAAATTACTCTAGAAAGTTAAATGGCATGTCCTATGTAGGGTGGGACGTAATATCCTTTTTCTAATCCAATTTTGGTAACCTTTTTGTAATTGCGTCGGTTATTCAGTATGAGTTCCCTGGACGCTGCGCCAAATCGATAACATTCAACCCATACCTTGGCCGTATCAGGAAAGATGGCCACGAACGGTTTTAATTTCTCAGAGAAATTACTCCGCAGTGCCGGTGCCGGAGAGTGCAAAAAACTAAGTGTAAGCTTTTCATTTTACGCAGTCATAAAGGGAATATGATGCCGAGGCCAAAATACAGAATGTATTTTTACTGGGTCAGAGCAGATCGCGGATGATTGGAACCGTTTGCAGGTGCGTTTTCCAGAACATGGTTCCTTGTTTGGGGTTTGGCAGGAACAAAGATGGTCAGTAGGGAGATAATGGTGCAGTCAACATCTGTGAAACGACTGCAGTTCAGCAGGAAATAATCCCTGGCACGATAATTGTTTGACTGTGGTTGGCGGGAGCCGAATATGCTGTACTCGTCAACTGAATGTGAGCATCACAAACCGATTCCTTAACTACACAGTATCAGGTATTACCAGTCTGCGGCATTTGCTGTAAACCCTCTTCACTAACCCGGACCCAACCTAACATGGCATCACGAGAATCCTCCATAGACGACCTACCAAGCAACCGCCCATTCTCTGTACAAATAGGTCTGATAGTCGCACTCCTCCTTGTTTCATCCATTCTACTGATTTCGAGGTGGGATTCGGAATCAGGAAACGACTCGGAAGTCTATGAAATCGTCGAAGAAATGCCAGAGCTGATTGGCGGCCTTAGTGGACTCCAAGCAAAGGTGACATACCCGGAGATCGCCCGAAAGGCCAACGTTGAAGGCCGCGTCATTGTGCAGTTCATCGTGGATAAAAACGGCAGTGTCCGTGACGCTAAGATCCTTCGTAGAGTCGGTGCCGGACTTGACGAAGAAGCTTCCAGAGTCATCATGGAGGAGGCGAAATTTATTCCTGGACGCCAAGACGGTAAACCCGTGGCGGTGAGACTATCCATTCCAATCGTATTTAAATTGCGCAATGAGTTTGAGTCCCTATCCGATCAATCAAAGTCCCCAGAGAACCAGGATGTTTATGAAATCGTCGAAGAAAATCCGAGGCTGATTGGCGGCGTTCGTGGACTCCAAGCCAAGGTTAAGTACCCGGAAATCGCCCGAAAGGCCCATGTTGAAGGCCGTGTCATTGTGCAGTTAGTCGTGGATGAAAATGGAAATGGCCGTGATGCCGAGATCCTTCGTGGAGCTGGTGCCGGACTCGACGAAGAGGCTATCAGAGTCATCTATGAACACGCGGAATTTACTCCCGGACGCCAAGACGGTAAACCTGTAGCAGTAAGAGTCTCTATTCCGATCGTATTTAAATTGGACAACGAGTTAGAGTCCCTCTCCGATCAATCACAATCATCAGAGAAGCAGGATGTTTATGAAATCGTCGAGCAAATGCCAGAGTTGATTGGTGGCATTGGTGCGCTCCAAGCCAAGGTGAAGTACCCTGAGATCGCCCAAAAGGCCCACGTTGAAGGCCGTGTCGTTGTGCAGTTCATCGTTGATGAAAATGGCGATGTCCGTGACGCCGAGGTCGTTCGTGGAGCTGGTGCCGGACTCGACGAAGAGGCTACCAGAGTCATCATGGAGGAGGCGAAATTTATTCCTGGACACCAAAGCGGTCGCGCCGTACCGACGAAGACATCCCTCCCGATCGTATTTAAGTTGCGCTGATTTACGCTGACCTTCAAAAAGATGCCCCACAGTTTCACCGAAATGCCGGGGCCCTTGTTCTGTAGAGTGACCAAGTTTTCGGTCAGGGGAAAGTGTTTGAGTGCCAACCCGTTCTGCTACTCAAACTTGACTTGCGGGAGTTGTATGCTTTGCTTGGGCGTAATTTACGGTTTTGAGACGCGATAAGGCGTCTCAGGCCTCGGTTGGACCTCGCTGGCATTTATGCTATCAAACTGGCACGGGCTACCGAAAACGACGATCATAGCGGACGTGGGCTCGGATTCTGCTGACGATGAGGACCGCTGACTTTGATTAAGGGCGGGTGAGGATATTGATGCCGATGACTACCCCTATCTGAGGCCGCAATTTGTTACAGAGACGCATCCCAGTCCGTCCGCGAAAGGCGAGATTCATCGACTGGTCGTGACATCGAAGAGTAAGCTTGCGGTCACCTCATTTGTCTTTGAGATGCCCTGACAGCAAACCTGAATGGAGCGTCCACGATTGTGTTTGCCCTTCCCATATCGATATACCGATTGGGCCTTTAAACACGCTCCGCTTGAAGGATTCGATGGTATGACCACGTGGAAAATGGGACCCCTCCAGCCAACACTCATCGTCCAGGATCCAGCCAGCGCATGTACGCGCGCCCTTCTAGCGAATTCCAATCCCGACTTACTAGTGTCTTTTGTCCAACGCCACTTACGTTTTTCGTCAGCGACACTTCACACTTCATTGAAGCTGAGCGCCTGAGTACTCATGCAATCAGTGAACTTCCATTCATATATCTGTGAGGAGAAACGACTTCAGACCGGCAAGTCAGACTCATTTGACGATTGATGAAACACGAAAGTAAGGCAGTGGAGCAGACTCAGTAATGTGAACGATGCCAGCTTTACCAGAAATAATTCTGGAATTTATTACTTGAATTTCGGTTATTTTGCCAAAGTATAACAAAAATGTTACAAAAACGTTACAATAACATTACTGATGGTGTTGAACTTGTAACTTGCCCATCAAGTGTGGGCCTAAACGGAGTATGCTATGGCAAAAATCGTCGCACTAGTCTGTGTTTTGATCAGCCTCAATGCTGCCGCATGCACAAGTTCTCAAACTGCCCTAAATAACACTTCCTACGCTGACCATATAGGTATCATTGATCTCCCCACGTTGGTAAACTCTCCGGCTGGCCCCCTGCAGCATGCTGCTTACAATGGAGCCGACAACAAAAAAGTTTTCGTGTCCTTCCTGGTAGACGAAACAGGACAGATTGTGAATCCCATCGCAGTGCATCACACGGATGATGTCATAACGCAAAAAGCCGTTAGAGCACTTGAGCACGTACGCTTTGAACCCGGTCGCATTGGATTACAGCCAATCAGTGTCGAGATGACTATGCCTGTCTCCTTCCGTGGGCAGAACAATGCACCAGATCTGTATGACTTCCTGGACCAGGTCCCCATCTTACTCGGAAGCATGGAATCTCTTGTTAAGGAAATTCAGTACCCCGACCGTGCGCGTCGAGCTAATCTCGAGGGACGTGTCACAGTGGCCTTCATTGTTGACGTGAATGGAGCTGTCCGCCGCCCCACCGTTACGCAAAGCCTCGGGGCAGGCTGTGACGAAGAGGCGCTGCGGGCCATTCAACTCGCACGCTTTGCACCGGGCCGGTTGGACGGTGTTCCTGTCAATGTAGTAACCTCCCTGACCTTCGTATTTACGCTGATCTGATTGTTCATCAGACACGATCAAATACGACCAAAACCGATCAGCCTCAAACCTGAACCGTTACGGTTTACGGACCAGAACTTCTACACCGGAGTCAGTCCCGACAATAACTTCGGTGGCCAGTCCAACAAACAGACCGTGATCCAGCACACCTGGCATATCCAGCAATGTGCGACTGAGTGCAGCTGGGTCACCGATCGGACCAAACTGTGCATCAATTATCCAAAAACCCTGATCAGAAACTATCGGGCCGTCCTTCCGGAGCCCCAACCGCAACGCTGCTGCCGCACCCATAGCTTGAAGTGTCCGCAACACAACCGGTGCGGCCATGGGAATCACCTCAATGGGCACCGGCATCTTTGTGCCCAGTTGCTTTACCAGTTTAGAAGTATCAACCAGTACGATAAACCTGTCCGCCTGACTGGCAACAAGCTTCTCGCGTGTATGTGCAGCCCCCCTACCCTTGATTAGGTCAAGCACAGGACTGACTTCGTCGGCCCCGTCAACCGCAATATCCAGCCTTCCCTCAATATCATCAAAAGTACAAATTGGTACTCCCTGCGCACGTGCTTCAAGCTCAGCCGAACTGGAAGTTGGTATTCCCTTGATCAACAAACCTTCTTCCCGAATTCTGCGCCCAAGAGCCGCTATTGCGAACGCTGTAGTGGAACCCGTGCCAAGGCCGACTGTCATACCGGACTCGACGTATTGTGCCGCATTCTCGCCTGCCTGTTTTTTGGCGAGGTTCTGGCTCATTACTCGTGCCTTAACGATTCTATCGGATCCAGGCCTGCTGCCTTATAAGCCGGATACACTCCAAAAACCAACGCAATCAAGGTGACGCCAATTACAGCACCGATCGCCCAAGTCCAAGGGAAGACGAACGAGGCATCAAACACCCACCCGAGAATGTTGCCGCCCAAAACCCCGACGAGGATACCCATAATTCCACCAATTTGACATAGAAAGATCGCCTCGTACAAGAATTGACTCAACACATCCCGTCTTCGCGCACCCACAGCCTTTCTTACACCAATCTCGCGAGTACGCTCAGCCACTGAAACAAGCATAATATTCATGACTCCTATACCAGCGGAAAGGAGCGTGATCAGGCCAACGGCTGCTCCTCCCGCCTTGACCTGGTTTGTAAAATTGGTGATTCCCCCAACAAAGGATTCTGTACTTTCTATCTCAAAATTATTTTCCTCGCCAGGCTGCACATTGCGGATTACCCGAAAAATACCTATGGCTTCCTCTATCGCTTCATCTATTGTCTCCATTGACGGGGTCTGCACTTTAATCTCTATGTCCCGCCATGCGGCGCTGTAGCTTTGAATAATACGGGTAATGGGAGCCAGTGCTAGACGATCCATGCTGTTCCCAAATACTGCGCCTTTTTTGGCTAGTACACCGATCACTTGGTAGCGCCTACCATCAACGATGATTTCTTTTCCGATCGAATTAATGTTTGGGAACAGCGTATCATCAAGTTCATGTCCGATAACCACTACATTTCGTCCTAACCGCACATCCAATGCAGTTACATTGCGCCCACGAGCAACATCAAATCCGTTCGTGCCAACCCAATGCTCATTAACACCTAAGTGTATCACTACGGGATCTGTTTTCTGGTCTCCATACCGGGCTTCATCTGAATCTCCAGCTACAAGGGTTGGACTCACCGCAGACGGCAACTGTGCACGCTCCGCGTACTGGCGCACTTGTTCGTAAGTAATGTTTGGTCGTGCGCGATATCGCGAACCGGAACGGTTAAATCCACCAGACTTGTAGATGGTGAACGTAGTTGCACCGAAAGATTCGACGGTAGAAACCACCTTGGTCTCTATGACCTGAACCGCAGTTACAGCTACAATAATGGCAAATACACCAATTACAATGCCCAATAGTGTAAGCATGGAGCGCAGCTTATGGCTGCGTAGGATCCCCCAAGCAAGTCGCACAAATTCCAGGTTAAACATATTAGCCGTAACGTAATGCGTCAATTGGGTTCAGGCGGGCCGCGTTCCAGGCAGGTACTACACCAAAGGATACTCCTACCAGCACACAAATTCCAAACGCTAAAAGAACCGTGCCTGTGGCCAGAACCGCCGGTATAATTTGATTGATAATGGCCGTGATCCCTAGAGATAACGCCACCCCGCAAGCTCCGGCAGCAATACAAACCAAAACTGACTCGATGAGAAACTGTGCCAGCACGGCACGTCTACTAGCCCCTACCGCCTTTCGAATACCAATCTCTTTGGTGCGCTCCTTCACCGTTACAAACATAATATTCATAACCCCAATACCACCAACCACCAGAGCAAGTCCCGTAAGGAAGATGCCAATCGCGTAGACTACCGCCTTTATCGTTGCCAATTGCTCACGGAATGCCTCCGTCTTATTGATTTCAAAATTGTTCTCTTCCAACGCATCAAGTCCCCTGGCAGCACGCATGATGCCCGTCAACTCCTCTTCAAGTAAGGGGACGGCATCCCCGGACCCGGCATTAACCTTAATCGTTACGCTCCTGAAGCGCCCAAAATGACGCTCAAAAGTTGTGAGCGGAATCTGTGCCTGCTCGTCGAACGAGAACATGCCAAAAAACTTGCCCTGCTTTTCCAACACCCCGATCACCTCGAATCGCTTACCACCCAAACGGATCGTTTTGCCCAGCGCCTGTTCGTTTGGAAAAAGAGACTCACGCACAGCATCACCAATTACCACCACGTTGCGGCCAACCAGGTTATCCAAGTCATTATACCAGCGCCCTTCCACAAGGTCTACATTATCTACCCTTGCTATTTCGGGAGTTGATCCTTGGATGTGTACGCCATACATGGCGCGATCGCGATAACGAATTGGGCGACTCGTATCAACCAGCGGAGCTACTGCGACTGCATACTGAGAGCGCTCGCGAATATGTTCTGCCAAGTCTGAACGAAGGTCTGGTCGAGACCATTGCCGTCGCCTTTCATCTCCCTCAACAAACCAGCCCGTCTTCTCAACATAGATTGCGTTAGTGCCTAGCAAGGCTAAGGAACGATTCATCGCCCCTTCCAGACCATTGATGATCGTAAACATCGCAGTCACAGTCACAATCCCGATGATAATACCGAGCATCGTTAACCCGCTGCGCAGACGATTTGAGACGAGGGAGCGCAGAGCGATGTTCAACCCCTCCCAGATTTCGATGAAAAAATGAATCAAAGCGGAAATCATATACTGCCGGAGCACTTTCTAGCATGTACGCAAACGCAATACTCGTGTTGCACACCCCTCGCAACAAAAACGCATTGACCTTTGGTCGCCCTGACCCTACCTGCACAGATTGGACATTTAGTTCGGTTATCGCGTAGAACGCGCGGGGGTCTGTATCTGCTCACGCGTTCGCTCGTTCGGTATGAAAAGCAAGATTCACATTATTGCTGAGTTTATGCGATTCTTGCGGGTACGCAAGAAATATTGGCTGATGCCCATTGTGGGACTCCTCCTGCTGTTGAGCCTTCTCATCGTTTTAACTCAGGGATCGGCGTTGGCACCGTTTATTTACTCCCTGTTCTGATTTGCGGCTGCTTCCATCTCCCATAACAAATAAACTTTGTGCGCCCCCAAACCGTACGTGAGTGAACTCTAGGCATGGGTCAGATAATAGCGATTGCCAACCAAAAGGGCGGCGTTGGAAAGACTACAACTGCAATCAACCTCGCAGCTTCCTTGGCTGTGGAGGAGCGTATGACGCTGCTTGTAGACATGGATCCACAGGGTAACGGAACTTCAGGGCTTGGACACGATGTCAAAAGCACGGGGCCTTCGGTGTATGAGGTCATCATTGGAACGGCAACACCAGATGAAGTAGTCACCAGTACGGAAGTGCCAAATCTGGACCTGCTGCCCGCCAACATTAACCTCGTAGGGGCAGAAGTTGAGCTTATTAGTGTTACAAGACGTGAACGCCTTCTAAAGCATGCACTGAGCGAGATCACAAAGAAATATGACTATGTGATCATTGACTGTCCCCCTTCTCTTGGACTCCTGACCGTCAACTCGCTCACTGCTGCCGACAGTGTTATTATTCCCGTACAAGTGGAATATTTTGCCCTTGAAGGACTTGGGTTACTGCTCAATACCATCAAAATAATTCGCAATGGTCTCAACCCTGACCTACAAATTGCAGGTGTGCTCCTAACACTATATGATCAACGCCTGCGGCTTTCCCGCAGTGTACGCGACGAAGTGAAACGTTACTTTGGTGATCGGGTGTTTAGGACCATCATACACCGGAACGTTACGATCGCAGAAGCTCCAAGCTTCGGGAAGCCCGTAGTAATGCATGATGCGACCAGCACCGGGGCCCGTAACTATCGTGCCCTCGCGAGGGAAATCCTCCAGCTTTCCACTTTTTCCAGTACTGGTACTCCGCGCTTTACTTCCACATCGAACAGCTGATCCAGCAAATGGTACATTGCGGGGAGTTACTGTAAATATCCTCCTCCAGTGTGCACATGTCAGAAAAAAAGACTGCGCTTGGACGCGGATTAGGTGCCCTGCTTGACCATGAAGGACTCCTCCGTTCCAAAGAGGATGCTCATACATTGGTTAGTGGCACATTCGCATTACCCCTGAGTGCGATCAAGCCTAATCCGTACCAGCCCCGACAGGATTTTAAGCCTGAATCACTTGATTCACTAGCTCAGTCCATCAGGCAACTGGGAGTAATTCAGCCAATCACCGTCCGTGCCATAAACGATGGTGAATTTGAGCTAATCAGCGGCGAGCGACGCCTGTGCGCTGCCAAACTGGCAGGAATAGAGAAAATTCCGGCCTATATCCGACCGGCAAAAGGCGAGCAAATGCTCGAAATGGCCCTGGTTGAAAATATTCAACGGGAAGAGCTCAACCCGATTGATGTTGCCCTCGGCTATCAACGACTCATTGACGAATACGAGCTGACACAGGAAGACGTCGCCCGCAGGGTCGGTAAAAAACGCTCAACTATTGCAAATTTCTTACGCCTCCTGCACCTACCGCCCAATATCCAAATCGGACTTCGGGAGAACGCCCTCACACCCGGCCACGCTCGCGCTTTACTAGCCCTTCGAAACGAGAAAACCCAGCAAAAACTTTTTAGAGAGATACAGCGCCAGGACCTCAGCGTGCGTGAAGTAGAAAGACGTGTAAAACTCCAACAAAAACAGACTCGTAAACCAAAAACAACAGCTATCCTCCGCAATCCCCATATAGTTGATATCGAAAACGAGCTGCGCAAATTCTTGGGGACAAAAGTGCGCGTAAAGGAATCAACACAGGATCGAGGCCAAATCGAAATCCACTACTACTCGAAAGAAGATTTTTCGCGCGTGCTCGAATTACTCACCGGCGCTGTCCAGTAGAATGGTTCATCCCACACTGAGAGCCTCCACACTCGTTGGCCTGTGCCTTCTGCTGGTAATCCCATCATCTGTTCAAGGTCAGTTGGATCCTCTGATGACGGATTCAGCATTTGTCCATCCAAGCCCGAACAAAGCCCTACGGCGTGCAATAGTGCCCGGATGGGGACAGCTATATAACCGCGAGTACTATAAGGTGCCCATTGTTTACGTAGGTATTGCCGCCCTCGTCGGTTCTGCTCTTTTGGTTAACAGAAGATACCGGCTTTACCGACATGCCTACCTTTATACCGCACGCACCGATCAGGACGGAATTCCTATATTCCCTCACTATGCAAGTGACTATGCCGAGCTTATTAGCGACCTAGGACTGAACCCCGAGTCAAGCTTGATGCCAGAAGAGATCGCAGCACGTCGCGCCAGATTAGAACCTCAGTTCCGTGCTAACCGGGATAACCTGCGACGCAATAGAGACCTATTGTACTTCGGCACAATCGCATGGTACGGACTCACGATCCTAGATGCATACGTAAGTGCACATTTAGCAGAGTTTGACGTAGACGAATCGCTGACTATAAGAGTAGTGGGAGGGCCAGAACGGCTCGGGCTTGCGATCACTTGGTAATTTTGACCATTGTTGTGTGGTATGGCACGCATTATATACGCACTTAGTGGACAGGGACGTGGTCATACGTCCCGGGGCATGGCCGTAGCCGAGGGACTGCGTGGACGCGGACATCGTGTGCGATTTTGCGGGGGCGGAGCAGCACAGAAGATCTTGCAGGCCCAGGGAGAAAATGTAATCCCTGTGCGACAACTGCAAACGGTCCTACGGAACAATACGATCCAGGCGCGGGCGACCATCTTGGCGAATTGGCCATCAATCCGTAACCTCGATCAAATTGTACGCAAACTGGCCGATCAAATCAGCGAATGGAAGGCTGATATGGTCATCACGGATTTCGAGGCATTTTCCTGGCGAGCAGCCAATCTTCTGGATCTCCCGGTGATCTCTCTCAATCATCAACAAATTGTCACGGAGACCTGCTATGCACTCCCCACCCGACACAAATATCACGCCAATCTTGCACGTATAGTGATTAATATCGTCGCACCACGCACACCCAACAGACTCCTGTTATCGTCTTTCTTCTATCCCGAAGTGAAACGTCCGGAAATAACGACCATTGTTCCTCCTATCATTCGCTCCGAGATCGTCCAGATTGAACCAACTGAAGGAGAGCATGTCCTGGTCTACTACAACCAGCCGGAGGGAAGTCAAGCACTGCTGGAGCACTTGCGTACAGACGGTCGCCGTTACATCGTTTATAACTTTCCCAAACCCGGAAACACCTCCAACTACCCGAACATAACCTTTAAGCCTGCGTGCGTTGAAGAATTTCTGGAAGATCTGGCCGATTGCAGAGGCGTTTTATGTACAGCCGGATTCACGTTACTTAGTGAATCTCTTTACCTGGGGAAACCACTGATGGTCGTACCTAATCGTGGTATCTTTGAACAAACACTTAACGCTATCTTTCTTGAGCGAGAAGCCTTGGGAAAAGCTGTAATTGGTCGAAATATATCCGTAGATGATTTAGCGCAATTTCATGCGTACATTGATTCCAAGGCGAACATGAACCGTTCATCGAATGTTCGGGGGAATAGTGAGGCAATTGACCTGATTGAAAAAGAACTGCATCTATCTGCAACTTCCTGGGCCCACCTTCGTCCTGAATCACAGACAGCCCCCACTTGACGTTCAAACCTAGACGCTATTGCCATACGCTAAGGTATATTATCTATTCCTTGACTAAGCTTCTTTCCTCTCCATATGATTAACCCGGACGAAGTACTGCCAGCAGAGCCCGCTATTTTTGGGAAAACACGGGCCTTCATGGCACCCGGGGCCTTGATCAATGAGGCAAAGAGGGCCAACCTCTATCCCTATTTCCGTGCAATTTCGCGCAGTGAGGGGACGAGGGCATTCATTGACGGCCGGGAGCTCATCATGGCCGGATCAAATAACTATCTGGGATTAACCAGTGATCCACGTGTTAAGGAGGCTGCCAATGATGCAATTGCCCGATATGGGACTGGCTGCACGGGCAGTCGATTTTTGAATGGTACGCTTGATATTCATCTTGAGCTTGAAGCACGGCTGGCCGCTTTTATGCAAAAAGAGGCGTGTGTTCTGTTTTCAACGGGTTACATGACGAATATGGGCGTGATTCAGGGGATCACGTCCAAAAACGATCTGATCTTCTCGGATAAAGAGAACCATGCCTGCATTGTGGCCGGCACCCAGGTGAGTGCAGCCGACACATGGCGTTACCAGCATTTTAATATGGCACATTTGCGTCGCCTTCTCGAGAAAGCCGACGCTGAAAGGCCGGAATCTGACAAACTCATCGTCACCGATGGTGTGTTCTCCATGAGTGGGCGAATTGCTCCAATACCCGAACTAGTCAAACTTGCCAACGAGTTTGACGCCGCTCTGATGCTGGACGATGCCCATGCCGTTGGTGTGATTGGCCCAGGTGGACGGGGCTCCGCGGCCTATTTTGGATTGAATAAAGAAGTACCTCTGACCACAGGAACATTTTCAAAGAGCTTCTCTTCGCTGGGTGGTTTTGCAACTGGAGATCTTGATGTAATTGAGTATATCCGACACATGGCACCCGCGCACATCTTCAGTGCGTCTATGCCACCCAGCACCGTAGCAACCGTGCTCAAGTGTCTGGAAATTCTCCAGGAAGAAACTTGGCGACTTGAACGCCTGTGGCAGATTTCGAACTATATGCGGGAGGGCTTTCGGAACGCCGGCTTTGATGTCTGGACCAGTGAAGCTCCTATCATCCCCGTCGTAGTTGGCAACGAGATGATGACCGCATTCCAATTCTGGACTGACCTACTGGAGGCAGGCATCTTTGTGAATCCGATCGTACCGTGGCGCGGTGCTGTCCCTCGCGGCCTTACAATCATGCGTACATCATACATGGCGACGCACACTGATGAGGATTTGGACTTCATCCTTGATGCATTCTGCCGCGTAGGCCGCAAGCACGGAGTGTTGGCCAGCCCTGTGATATAGCAGTATGTCAGGTATGCACTCATGTACGGTTCGCCCGGTCAAATCGCGGCGGGACCTACGACGCTTTGTTCAATTCCCGTACGACTTATACCGGAGCAGCCCATTCTGGGTACCCCCGCTTCGCATGGATCAGTTTGAGGTCCTGAACCCGCGCAAGAACCCATTCTTTGAGCATGGACGGATGCAGCTATTCCTTGCATTCGATGCGAACGAAAAAGTCGTGGGGCGAATCGCTGGCATTGTCAATGGCATGCATCTGAAAACTCACAACGATGAGACCGGTTTTTTTGGGTTCTTCGAAACCGAAGAGCACTTCGAAACTGCTGCTGCACTTCTGGATCGGGCTGCCGCCTGGCTTCAAGAGCAGGGATTGAATACTATGCGCGGTCCGGTTAACCCAACCTTGAATGATCCGGCTGGCCTCCTGGTTGACGGATTCGACCGGGTACCCGCAATAATGATGGCCTACAACCCTCCATACTACAAGGACTACCTGGAGCGCTGGGGACTTGTTAGTGTCATGACCACATGGGCATACTACATTCACCGCAAGCACGTGGCAATTGACCGCATGCGACGTGGGGCTGCTATCATTTATCGCCGTAATCCTGGTGTGTCAGTGCGTACGCTTGATATGTCCCGCTTCGACGAGGAGGTGGCCACGATAAGAGAGATATACAATGACGCCTGGTCTGACAATTGGGGGTTTGTCCCTATTACAGACAACGAGTTTGTACACTTGGCAAAGGCAATGAAAGCTATCGTAGATCCAAGGATTTGCTTTTTTGTCGAGCTTGATAGCAATCCGGTAGGCTTCACGGTTTGTCTGCCCGACATCAATCCGGCACTTCAACGACTCCCAAACGGTCGCTTGTTGCCGTTCGGCTTAATTAAGCTGCTGATTCTAACAAAATTCGCTGGCATACATAGTGTTCGTATGCCCCTCATGGGAGTTCGCAAAGAATATCATGGCCGCGCCCTTGATGTACTTCCTGTTCTTGAGACCATGGAACGGGGTCCGGGCTACGGCTACCAAAGCTGCGAGACTAGTTGGGTTCTCGATAACAACCATGTACTCAAGAACCTGCTAAGCTCCATCAACGCGGACGTGGATAAAGAATATGCCATCCTTGAAACATCGCTCGTCGAAAAAGCGGCCTCAAAGTCATAACATCGTTGTTCAGGATCGCCGTTATCCGGGCCTTGTCTGCCGCTACCCTACGTCGGCGAAGGAGTATAGCACAAAAGGTCTACCGGAACAGTCCTCTTGCCCAGCGCAGTGAAGCATTGGCCGTCACCGCCATGGCAGCTGCCAGCGCATCGTACAATATATCCCGGACATCAAATACGCGATCCGGCAGCGCCAGTTGGAGGCACTCATCAATCAAACCAAGAACAGTTGTAACCACGATGACGACTAATGGGCTCGCGAATACTTTCCTACCAGATGCGGATCTCTCCAGCAGCGCTGCATAAATTAGCAGGGCAACGATACCATATATGATCAGATGCATCCGTTCCTCCGGCTTTGCAATGCTCATGAGTATGAAACCATAGACCGCCGCAATCGCCGTTCCAGCGACGATCTCCGACCATCTCGGCATTGTGCTCATACCTTGTGTCAGAACGAAAACCAGAACCAGAAAACAACCTGACAGAAACAGCCACGGCCCCCAGCCGCTGGCTTCCAGTGGCTGAAGCAGATCCCTCACCACACCAAGCGTCAGGTAGACTACCGATACGACTAACACAGCACAAGCCCAAAGCCAGCGCTCGCGCCTGGAAACAAATAGCCTCATGCGGGTCAAGTTTTTTGGAAGGGGATTATATCTGAGTTTTAGCAGGGAATGCAGCAAGTCATATCATAGGTGCAGGTATACAGAACTCTTTTGTCGTCGGCTTATACGGTTCCCTGCTTTTACTCATGCAAGACACTTACTGGCTTACTGTATCATTGATGACCTGTAGCAGACTCGTCACCGGATCATGTGTATCGTGTGCGATCTCCCAAATCATTACACCAGGAAAACCATTCTCCACTATATACTGCGTCTTGTCGGCAATAGTCTGCCTACCGTTATAGTAGATGTTTTCGACTCGGTCCATTCCAGGAGCATTCGGATACCGCGCAGCAATATCTCGGTATGCAACACCTCTGCCTCCATTAACATCAAAATCTCTTCCATAAAACGGCAGGCCAAGGATTATCTTACCCGAGGGCCATTTACGGTAGTTGACCCAGTAGGCCAAACCGGTTGCAGAAGCATCTGACCCCGTCCCGATGGCTTGATCAAAGGAAGAATGGGGGCCAGGAGCAGACCATGGTCCAGAAAAGTCGTATCCCATCACGTGCACGTAATCAACCAGGTGATACACTTCATCATAATGCCTGCCGAACCAGTCTCCGGGATAGACATCAAGTGATATTCCCCAGCTGTCCAGCTCGCTTCGGAGTTCTTTCATCAATGACATAAAGGCAACCTTTTCGGAGGCTATCGGAATATTGGCATCATCTTTATTCCATTCTTCCCAGTCAATATCAACCCCATCAAGGCAGTTTTCAGCCAAGTACTGCCTGACGGTACGAACAAAATTTCCGCGAGCACCTTCATTCGCGGCAAGAACAGGATAATTTGACGAACCTGCACCTCCGCCAACCGAAACATAGACCTCAACTCCATTTGCGTGGGCTGCCTGAACCAATGAGTCTAATCGGGAAAGATCTGCAACATTAATCGATCCGTCAGTTTCCGGTATCGCAAACGCATAGATCACACGCGTAAGCATATCCCACCTTATTTGGGATATGGGTAATACATCGTGCTTGTAGCCGGGATAAAAGCCAATAATCTGATGCTCGGTGACCTTACGGTCAAAATCGCACGTCGAGAAAGGTTCTTCCTCAACAGCCGAGGTGCAGCCTGTTATCGCCAGGACAATAACACCAACAGTACCAATGGATCTCATAACCGATATATATGACAAGGAGAGTTATGACCAAGTTTGAACATTGACTATATGTCCAGCCTACCGCCAACTACATGTCTGATCAACTGGCATCTATCGCCAACTCAATCATACATCGCTTAGAAAAGCTGGTCAAAAAAACGGGGGAGTATGCCCGGTTCCAATGCAACTGCCAGAAGCAACCCACCTATTGCGCCCCCCAGATGGGCCTCGTGAGCAATCCCAAATGATCTCCCACTTTTCATCGCATAAATGCTTCCAGCTACAAACAGGAATGCGAAAAGCACCGCCGGGACGGGCAGCGCTGCAAAAATATAAATCAGATCATACGGAGCAAACAATACGTAGCAAAAGAGTACCCCACTTATGGCCCCACTCGCCCCAACCGCACTATACCCGCTATTGCCCCGATGCTGGAAATGTGTCAAGGCATGTGCACTCAAGAGCGACCCCATATACAATATCAGATAATCCGCGCTCCCCATACGAGTCTCCAGTGCTGGCCCGAAGAAGTACAGTGTAATCGCATTGAAGGCCAGATGCGTGAGCGAAACATGCACAAAACCACCGGTGATATAGCGGTATGGCTCCTTTGACACTCGGGTCGGTCTAAATCCCAGACGATCAATCAACGTCGGGTCGGCAAAGAGCGCAAAACCGCTTACCATGACAATAGCAACGAGGAGCAATATCGTCACGGGTGAATCTGGTCCAAATAGCCCCATGAATTAGATTTGTAGCAGGCTTCGGAAAAGCATCGCGCCGTCCCGACTGCCAAGAGCCTCTTCTGCCGCTCGCTCAGGGTGAGGCATCATGCCGAGCACGTTTCCAGCCCTGTTCACTATGCCCGCAATGTTGTTGGCGGATCCATTGGGGTTGGAATCCGGTGTGACCTCACCGGCCGGTGTCGTATACCGGAACACAACCTGTCCATTTCGCTCCAACTCTACCAACTCGGATGCCTCCGCGTAGTAGTTACCCTCACCATGAGCGATAGGAATACGTAAAACCTGGCCCAACTCAGCATTACGTGTATAGGGTACGTCTGTGTTATCTATTCGTAGATGGACCCACGTACAGGCAAATCGAACGGACGCATTACGAAGCAATGCACCGGGCAAGAGCCCACATTCACACAGAACCTGAAAGCCATTGCAGATGCCCAAGACAAGGCCGCCGTGCTCTGCAAAGCGGACGACGCTGTCCATAATTAAAGAAAATCGGGCAACCGCTCCAGCCCGCAAGTAATCCCCATAGGAAAAACCGCCTGGCACAATAACGAGGTCAACTGGAGGTAATTCCCGTTCCTTATGCCAGATAAACGTGGTTTCGAGACCAAAAACATGCCGTGCAACGTGGTAAGCGTCGTGGTCACAGTTTGAGCCCGGAAAAACAATGACGCCTACACGCATCAATTCTTGGATTAGTCCTTTATGACTTCCAGTTCTAGAATGATCTCCACATTGTGTCCAACAATAAATCCTCCGGCCTCGGTCAATTGATCCCAAGATAGATTGAATTCCTTACGATTAATCACCGTGCGTGCCTCAAACCCGGCGCGCTCAGAATCCCCCATCTTGGTCGTTCCCAGAAACTCACTTTCCAACGCAACCGACTGGGTAACATCTCTGATCGTGAGATCTCCAACTAAATGAAAGTTGTTGCCTTCAATGTTGGTTACTTCTGTACTGGTGAAGGTTATATTCGGAAACTCTTCAGCTCCGAAAAAATCATCCGAGCGCAAGTGGCCATCCCGACGCTCATTGCCGGTGTCAATACTGCCCGCTTCAATCGTAGCGCTGACCATCAGGGTACTCAAGTCAGTACCGTCCATCAGGATTTCTGCATCATAATCAACAAATTCACCCCGAACGTTGGAGATCCCCAAGTGACGTACCTTGAACCCAATGTTAGAGTGTACTGCGTCAATTGACCAAGACGAAGGTTCCTCAGTGGGTACCGAGAAAGCCAGCAGACAGAGCGAGACGCAAAGGATTAAACGTGTTTTCATTTCCGCAAAGAAAAAATATTGGTTACTACAATCCGGCGGGTGAAACGTCATAGATCCCAGTAGGATTCCCGGAGCTTCCACCATCCCACCTCACGATTCAACATTTTTCCTCTAGAATCGTTTTTATCCGCCCTGTGTATTTTGGCCTCCGATGATCCCACGTGAACTCTTCGCCAAAATTCGGCGAATCGAAATTCGTACTAAAGGCTTAGTTAACAACGTTTTTGGTGGAGAATACCACTCAGCCTTTAAGGGTCGTGGCATCGAATTCTCGGAAGTACGCCCCTATCAGTTTGGGGACGATATTAGAACGATTGACTGGAATGTGACTGCACGCACAGGAGACACGTTCGTCAAGATTTTTGAGGAAGAGCGAGAACAGACGCTGCTGCTTGTTGTGGATATCTCGGGCTCCAGTGATTTTGGCAGCCGTGACAAATTCAAACGGGAGATCGCCGCGGAAATCTGCGCAATCTTGGGATTCAGTGCCATTAAGAACAACGATAAGGTTGGCCTTTTGTTATTCTCTGATCAGGTTGAACTCTTTGTGCCCCCAAAAAGTGGACGACGGCATGTACTACGCCTGATACGCGACCTGTTTGCGCACGAGCCCTGCTCGTCGGGCACGTCTATCCAGGCGGCATTGGATCATATCCTCCGCGTAATTAGACGGAGATCAATCGTTCTACTGGTTAGTGACTTTCTGGACGAAGGCTTTGAAAAACCGCTGCGCATGGTCTCTCGCCGACATGACACCGTTGCTGTGCAGCTGCAGGACCCCCGCGAAAAATCTCTCCCCTCCCTTGGACTGGTCACTCTGTTCGATCCAGAAACCCATCGGGCACAACTGCTGGATACGGGAAGTCGTGTGGTACGGAAAGCGTTTCGCCATTCTTCTCTGGACAGAAACACTCAACTTAAAGTACTTTTCCGGCGTGCCCGGGTTGACCACGTCGAAATCCAATGTGGCGAAGACTTCGTTGACCCATTGGCAAAGTTCTTCCGTGCGCGTGCACAGATTGCCTGATGAGGAGATTGTATTTGTGTGCTACACTTGCTACAGTAGCAACCCTTTTTGCTGAGGTCGGCACGCTTCAGGCCCAACGTGTGGAAGCCTATCTTTCTGAGGACAGCGTTACTGTGGGCGGTCGTTTTGCCCTTACGCTTGTGGCAATTCATGGGTTTGATGAGATGCCGTCATTCCCAAGCATGGATTCCGCTTTTGGTGATATTACTCCCGTCAGACTCATATCTGCCGGAACACGCCTATTGGACTCTGATGTGCGTTTGGACAGCGCCGTATACGAGGCAACCACCTTTGCCCTGGACACGGCCCGGTTGGCGCCACTCACCATCCGTTTCCCAGATAGTGACGTGACAGCCACAACACCGGCCCAAGAGTTGGTTGTGATATCCGTAGTTCCACAGGACGCCGCGGATATCCGGGGGTTGGCACCACCGGTTGGATTTGGGCGTCCAAATTGGCCATATGTCCTTTTGGGAATTGGCGTCCTGATTGCAGGTGCATTGATCTGGTACCTGATCTGGCGACACAAAAATCCAAAACCTCTTTACATCAGTGAGCCCGAAGAGCGTGCGCCCCCCGACCCTGCAAAAGTTGCACTGGAGCGCCTACGCGCACTTGAAAATGCTCCCCTCGCTAAAAGAGCGCAGGTTGAAGCGTTTTACGTAGACTTATCGGACATACTTCGTACTTACATTGAGGACCGACTACACATGCCAGCCCTTGAATGTACAACCCGGGAACTAGTCCAGATTCTGGTGGGCCCGAGCGTGCAGCATCAAGTGCCCTCCGGTATTCCAGAACAACTGGATCAGGTCCTTTCTCTTGCAGACTTAGTCAAATTTGCGGATGTGACTCCCGCTGTAAATGAGGGGCGATCTGTGCTGAAAGAAGCGGTAAAGATTGTCAACCGAGTTGAAGTCAAGTTTGACCAGCGTGCGGCCGCAGAAGATTTTGTTAAAGTGAGCTGACTGTCATGGAGTTTGCCCAACCGCAGTGGCTGTTTCTGCTGACTCTGGTCCCGCTCTACGGGCTCTTGCAATGGTTCCGCAGGCGAGGTACACCGGGCCTTACCTTTAGTAATCTGCGGGCCGCACATGATGCACCGCGCGGTCCGCGTGTCTATGCCATCGTTCTTCCCCCGTTACTGCGCATGGGAGCATTAGCCTTGTGCGTACTTGCACTTGCCCGTCCCCAGGTGCGCGAAGTAACACAGGAGCGCTATGCGGAAGGTGTTGATATCGTTCTGGTTCTGGATACCTCTACAAGCATGCGAGCCGAAGACTTTCGACCAAATCGATTCGAGGCAGCTCGTGAAGTAGCTTCTGAGTTTATCGCAGGGCGCATGTCAGATCGGGTTGGGCTTATTGTGTTTGCGGCAAAAGCGTACACACAGGCTCCGCTCACGCTGGATTATGCGTTCCTGCAAAGTATGCTGGAGGAAGTCGAGGTCGGTAGCATCCAGGATGGCACTGCGATTGGTACTGCACTGGCCACCGCTGTCAATAGACTTAAGGATACCTCTGCGGAGAGCAAAGTTATCATTCTGCTTACGGATGGACAAAATAACCGAGGCGAAATTGATCCAGTAACCGCTTCCGAGGTTGCTGCAACCCTCGGCGTACGTGTCTATGCGATCGGGGTCGGCACCTATGGAGAGGCACCGTTCGTCTTTGACCGCCCTTTTGGTGGGAGACAACGTCAAATGGTCCCGGTGGAAATTGATGAGGACATGTTGCGTTCAATTGCACAGGGGACCGGAGGACAATATTTTCGAGCTACCGATGAGCGGGCACTCCGCGAAATCTATGAACAGATCGGCGATCTGGAGAAAAGCCAAATTGAAACACGTATATATACAGACTATGAGGAACGGTACGCACGTTATCTATGGCCTGGGCTGCTTCTGATCCTGATTGAGGTTCTGTTGAAAACAACCCTGCTCCGTCGCTTTCCCTAATGGCTTGGCTTAATGAGTCATACTATTGGACTCTCTGGGCGGTCCCCCTGGTTATCGCGCTCAGTTTGTACGCGTCCTGGCGGCGACGGACACTACAGGTGCGCTTTGGTGACATTCCACTCGTACGCAGGCTCTCCCAAAGCGTAAGCGGTCGTCGACGACGCTACAAGGCCTCAATCATCGCAGCAGCGGTTGGATTGCTGGCTATTTCGCTCGTTGGCCCCCAAGTGGGTACCCAACTGCGTGAAGTAAAGCGAGAAGGTATTGATCTGGTGATTGCATTGGATGTATCAGCGTCAATGCTGGCAGAGGATGTTGCACCAAACCGCTTGGGACGAGCACGCAACGAAATCAAGAAACTTCTGGGAGAGCTGCGTGGAGATAGAGTGGGGCTGGTAATCTTTGCGGGTGACGCATTCATCCAGTGTCCGCTAACCACCGACTACAGTGCTGTGCGACTATTCCTGGATGTTGCTAATCCGGACCTGTTGCCTACACCTGGCACAGACTTTAGTGAGGCACTTCGGATGGCTATCCAGGCCTTTGATGCTCCTTTACCTAGTATTGATACTGAGGCTACAAGATCAAAAGCTCTGCTGATTGTATCTGACGGTGAAAATCATGTTGCTGAACTGGAAGATATTCTGACCGCGGCACGCGACGAAGGAATCACGATTTTTGCAGCCGGCGTTGGTGAGGTGGAGGGAGCTCCAATTCCCGTATATGGTGCAAGCGGCCAACGTACTGGGTACAGACGAGACCTTGAAGGGCAAATAATCCACTCAAAGCTGGAAGAATCCAGCCTCAGGACCCTCAGCACAGATGGGGCCTATTTTCAGATCGGCCGTACATCCAGTGCGCTTTCCAGTGTTATTCCTGCACTCGAACGGTTGGATCAAGCTACACTGGCGGAGGAACAGTTTGAAGATTACGATCTCAAGTACCAGTGGCCCTTAGCATTTGCACTGCTGTTACTTTGTGTAGACGGCCTTATTTCCGTCCGCCGAAGCTCTCGGGCTAACTCACAGGAAAATACCTGACAAAATGACCTTAGCAACCGTATTAAGCATTCTCTTGGCAAGTATCCAGATAATCCCGATGGGCAATGCCAAGAAGCATGGTCGGAATGGTAATGATTCTCTGGAGCAGGGCCAGTACGAAGGAGCCGCTTTTGCGTATCAGGAGGGTCTCTCGTCCTACGAATCTGCTCCGGAAATAGACGAGACTTACTTCGGCCTTCAGAATAATCTGGGGCTTGCACTTCATCAAAACGGGGATTTTGGGGGAGCACAAAACGCGTTTTCGGAAGCACTTGCATATGCACCCTATGACCAGGCCAGGACTACCCCAGCGTACAATGCAGGAAACAATGCATTTAGGAACCAGCAGTTAGAGCAAGCCCTGGAGCATTATCGGGAAGCCTTGTTGGCAGACCCGGAGAACGAAGATGCTAGGTACAATTTTGAGTTTGTAAGCCGACAGCTGCAAGAGCAGCAGAATCAGCAGCAATCTGAAAGTGACGATCAGGAACAGCAGGAAGATCAGGATCAGCAGCAAGACCAAAACGATCAGGCGAACGAAAGCGATCAAGAACAGGATGAGAATCAGACAGAGCAGGAGGAAAACCCTCAGGAGCAGGAGGAACAGTCTCAACAAGAGCAGCAGGAAGAACAACAGGAACAGGATCCGCAGCAAGAGCAGCAGCGCGAGACACCTTTGACCCGTGAGCAGGCTGAACGTATCCTGGAAGCACTGGAGAACGAAGAAGAAGAACTCTTGCGAGAAGTACAAAAAATGGAAGGACGCCCGAGGCGGGTTGCAAAAGACTGGTAATTTCTGATGCGGCGTAGAATCTTATTGATCGGCCTTGCCAGTGCGTGTATTGTGTATTTGTCCCATTATTCGTTGGCACAAACCGTCAATGGTCTGGTCTCCTCGCCTACGATTGGTGCACAGGAAACGGTGGCGTATACACTGGAGATTTCCGGGACGAACGCCAGTGATATCGTCAATCCCAGCCCACCGGCTGCGGAGGGCCTGACACTAGTTTCCCCAAATGCATCAAGGGGTACTAACATGTCCATTGTTAATGGACGCGTCTCCAGGAGTGTAAGCTATACCTGGCACTATAGACCCGAGGAGGAAGGCAGCGCGCGCATCCTCGAGGCGAACGTAACGATTGGTGACTCCACCTTCCATACATCACCGGTTACCGTAACCGTTGTGCCACAGGCGCAACGACCGAGTCCTCAACGAAGATCTCTCTTCGGTGGGTTCAGTTTGTTCGACAATCCGCCTGATGCTCCACCGGAAGTGACCGAACGGGATATCTTCATTCGCGCAACCCAGAGCGATCGTGAGGTTTACCTGAATGAGCAGATAGCGATTGATTATAAGCTGTATTTCCGGCCGGGTACAATGCCTCGTAACAGTCGCCAAGCAGACTCCTGGGATGCCGAAGGCTTTTGGCGGGAAGAGTTGGATCTCGCTACGGCCCTCACGCCCAATATGGTCGTGGAAAATGGTATTCGCTATCAAGTCATTTCAATCCGGCGTATCGCCGTGTTCCCGACGCGAGCGGGAGAACTCACCATTGATCCCCTCAAAATTTCGACAGAGGTTCAATCCCCAGACGCAGACCCATTCAACAGTCCTTTGTTTTCACAAAGATATTCAACGGTTGAGCGAGCTTCGCCCGTGATAAATATCACGTCCAACCCGCTGCCTCCTGGTGCACCCGATGGGTTCACAGGTGCTGTCGGACAGTACACACTCCGTGCCGCGCTGAGCCGCAATACACTTGAGGTCGGTGAAGCACTACAACTCACGCTGACGATTGACGGGACTGGTAATATTGCCCTGATTGAAGCCCCACAACCTGAAATACCGGGAATTTTTGAAATCTATGACCCCGAGGTAAGTATTTCGAAAATGGGCACTAACACCTTAATCAGTGGAAGCAAAACCTTTACCTGGCTACTGATTCCACGTTCTAACGGCACCTTCCAGATTCCTCCGGTCAAGTTCGTTTACTTTGATCCTTCACTGGCACAGTATATCGTGCGATCGAGCGACCTCAATCCCATAACCGTAACCGGCACGGCCGCAGCGGCTTCTGCCACAACTGTGACGGCTTCGGGCTTTCCCTTTGATGATATTGCAGTGCTTAAGCGGGATCCTAACTGGGTAACTGCTACCCATACCCCACTCCACCGGGGTACATGGTTCTATTTGCTACTCCTGATTCCCGTGCTCGGTGTTGGCGTTACCGCTGTGGTGAGGCGGCGGACAACCCGTCTTGCTACGGATACCGCCTGGGCCAGGAACCAACGTGCACATCCTCTCGCCCGCAAACATCTCAAGACCGCACGAAAGCGTCTAACAGAGGGAGATCCTGATGCATTCTATGCAGCGCTTGAACAGTCTGTACTCGGTTTTGTCGGCAATCGGCTGAATGTCCACGAGCGTGGACTCACACGTGCACAACTTGCAGATCAATTAAACAAGGCCGGTATTCGCACTGAAAGACAACGCGAGTTGATCAAATTCTTGGATACTTGTGATGCCGCACGCTTTGCTCCCATCGCCGCCGCAACCAGCCAAATGGAGGAGCACTTCGCTCAAGGTAGCCGGATTTTGAGCACCATTGCCCGCGAACTAGAATCTGTGATCTCATGAGGCATTGTGCTCTGTTGTTTGCTCTGATTGCAAATGTCGCGTTTGCGAATGCACAGCAACTAGAAGATGCGCTTCATCTTTTTGACGAAGCTAACGGGCTTGTTGAGTCCGGGGCCTACGCAGAAGCCATTGGCCAGTACCACGCTGTTCTGGAAACCGGCTTTACGAGCGGTGCCCTGTACCATAACCTTGCCAGTGCATATTTCCGTCTAGATGAGATTGGTGAAGCCGTCCGTTATTATGAGCTTGCGCGACGTCTACTGGGAGATGATCCACAACTCCTGCATAACATCCAGATTGTGGAAGCCAAGATTCAGAGTCCCTTCTCCGAGCTTCCTACGCCATTCTGGCGGGCTTGGTGGTACACTTTGTTCGGCCAATACAGTGCTCTGAGGTTTCTAATCTCAGGTCTGGGGTTTTACTTGATTGCCTGCCTGTTGTACGCTCACTACATTTGGTCACAGACGCGCAATAACTGGCACAGGCGTGCACGCGCAGGAGCGCTGGGAGTTGGCCTGTTACTTCTTTTGATCGCAGCACTGGTTTCCGGTGAGCGAAGTTCTATTCAAGGCGCCGCCATTATTGAATCCACAACGCTCGTCACGGAAACCGGAAGCATTGACGTACCCGAGGGAGTAAAGGTGTCGTTTATCGAAGAAACGGATCTCGGTGCAGAGGTAAGCTTGCCTAATGGGGTACGCGGTTACGTAGACGCAAGTGTTCTCGGATTCTTCTAGGTCCGATTGGAACCCCCAATCTTTCATCCGCCACGATTTGCGATAGAATTGCGCTCTCGAATGAATGTCTACAGATAATCCAGGATACCGTGGTCAGTGTCTGTTCCGTAGAACCACTGACAAATCAAGCGTACCCAGAAGCCTCAGTATGTGCTCGAGAGGCTAAGCAGGCAATTGGTCTTGCGTGGCATCCAATGCCTCACACAGCGCAGTCAACAGGAATTCCACGTCATCTTCCGTAAGAATAAGCGGCGGCGAAATCCCCAATGTGTCTCCCATGGCCCGGAGAATCAAACCACGGTTTATTGCCTCTGCCCGAAGTTTTGTCCCCATTCCGAGCGATGACGGGAACTGGTCACGTGTGCGCTTATCTGCAACGAGTTCTACACCTGCCACCAATCCTCTCCCACGTACCTCCCCAACAAGTGGATGAGGGGCAACACGATCCCGCAAACCTTCATGAAGCAGTGCACCAACAGTGCGCACATGCTTCAGAATATTCCTCTCTTCATAGATTTTCAGGCACTCAAGGGCTACAGCAGCAGAAACAGGATGCCCGGTATAAGTCATCCCATGAGCAAAAACACCAACCTGATCACTCCCTGACTCTAACGCGTCATAAACTCTCTGATTGACCATGACCGCGGAAATCGGCAAATAGGAAGCGGAGAGAGCCTTGGCTGTTACCAGTATGTCCGGCTCCATGCCGACAGTCTGACTGCCCCACATATTTCCGGTCCGACCGAACCCGCATATTACCTCATCAGCTACCAATAATACATCGTGCTTTTTCAGAACATGCTGAATCGCTTTGATATAACCTTTTGGGGGAACAATCACACCTCCCACCCCCATGATTGGCTCGGCAAAGAATGCCGCTACCGTCTCTGGACCCTCCAGGGTGATCAGTTCGTCTAGCTCCGAAGCCAATCTAGCCCCAAACGACTCCTCCGACTCACCTTCATGTGCACACCGGTAGTAATGTGGTTTGGCTGTATGCAAAAACCCTGGAAGCGGAAGATCGAATAGTTTGTGGTTTTTTGGTAGTCCAGTTAGACTTGAAGAAGCAATCAATGAGCCATGGTATGCGTCCCGACGGGCAATTATCTTTTTCTTCTTTACGCGTCCCAGTGCGTTATTGAAGAACCAGATCATTTTCACGGCTGAATCAACTGCCTCCGACCCTGAGTTTGCAAAAAATACTTTAGCCATAGGCACCGGAGCTATACGGAGTAGCTCCTCTGCCAAGGCAACACCAGGCGGATGGCTTGCCGACGCAAACATATGCATGAATGGCAGTTCCTGGAACTGCCGATAGGCTGCATCCGCTAGCCGACTCTCACTAAATCCGAGCGAAGCTGACCACAAACCTGCCACACCCTCCAGATAACGATTCCCGTGCTCATCAAATACCCACACACCCTCTCCGCGGGTAAATACCATGGGATTGTGGGTACCCAATGACGTAAAGGGATGCAGAACCGAAGCACGATCCTGAGCCGAAATTGCACTGGAAGCAGACTCTGGCATGACTATGACCAATAGCTTATGATTCTCAAATACTCCCGCCCCTCATAACACTAAACAACGAGTGCTTTGGAGCGTACCGCTGTGAACCGGAGAGTTCAGCTCTTGGACCGTGCCTCCTCCAGCGTCCCGTAGACACTTACAATCTGATCAAATCCACTGATCTCAAATACCTCCCGTACTGCAAAAGACAAACCACAAACAGAAAAGGATTTGGGAGGCCTGAATGCTTTCGCCAGCTCGAGAACAACTCGCAAGCCTGCACTGCTGATGAAGTTTACCTTGCTGAACTCCAGGATGAGTACACGATCCTCATCCGTCGTGCCCTCAAGGATAGATTGCTTGAAGAGAGCAGTGTTCGAACTATCAATCCTGCCATCCAGAATCGCAGCCTTAGCGTCGTTTTCGCTGTTCCAGGTAACCCTTAGAGACATGAAATTTACCCCAATTCTTGTTTAATAAGACAAAACACAAGCCTACAACGTCGCGTAAAGCAACTTTCCCAGCGCTGTAAACATCACAATAAGGCTCGATTTTCGTCCGAACCCCTTAGAAACACTTTTGTTGCATTGTGGGAAGGCCTGCCCCGTGTATAACGCAGTCACATCAGTTCATGGCGTCATCGCAGTACTTAGTCACCGCCCGTAAATACCGTCCGCAAGTCTTTGAAGACCTCGTGGCGCAGTCACATGTGGTCCAGACACTGATAAATGCCCTCAAACTGGGACGGCTAGCCCATGCTTACCTCTTTACCGGGCCTCGCGGCGTTGGAAAAACAACTGCAGCCAGAATCCTGGCGAAGGCCATTAACTGCACGGAGAAGTCCGGCGGAGAAGTCGAACCCTGCCTAAATTGCGACTCCTGTAAAGACTTCGAAACACAGCGAAGTCTGAATATCTTTGAGATAGACGCGGCCTCCAACAATCGCGTGGAGGATATCCGCGAGTTGCGCGAAAATGTTCGTGTCCCACCACAAGGAGGGCGTCGCAAGGTGTATATCATTGATGAAGTACACATGCTCACCACTGCGGCCTTTAATGCACTCCTGAAAACATTGGAGGAACCTCCACCACACGTACTCTTTATTTTTGCAACCACAGAGCCGCATAAGGTTCTTCCGACTATCCTGTCCCGCTGCCAGCGCTTTGATTTTCGGCGTATTCCAACAAAAGATATTGTTGATCATCTCAGTAAAATCTGCAAGAGTGAAGGGGTCACCGCAGATGAAGATGCGCTCCATCTCATTGCTAACAAAGGAGATGGTGCCCTGCGCGATGCACTCAGCGTCTTTGATCAGGCTGTGGCACTCTGTGGATCAAATCTTAAGTACTCCACTTTGGCCGGTGCACTGCGTGTGGTGGACATAGAACTGTATTTCGAGGCCACACGGTACATAGCGCAGCGGGAAGCGGGCCTTATGCTCAGCCTCACCGAAAGAATCATGTCGGATGGACACGATGTGAGAGAGTTTTTCAGCGGTCTGGCAGAACATGTACGTAACCTGTTGATTGCCGTTACGCTAGGTACGGATGCCCTGATTGATGTTAGTAAAAGGCTGCGTGCACGGTATGTGGAAGCTGCCGAGGAGTTCACCGAAACCGTGCTGCTCCGCATCCTGATGGTCATAGATGAAACCCAGAGCAGGCTGCCAACTTCTACGTCTCCCCGTCTGGCAGTAGAGCTGGCCATGATCAAGATGGTACGAATGGGGGATAGCGTCGATCTTTCGGACGCCTTGGCACAGATTCGCCGCCTGGAGCGTATGGTGCAGCATACACCTGTGCAGCGGCCGGCTACCGCAACTGCGATGCCGCCGCCCACACAAAACACGCCTCCTCCCAGACACACTCCCCCCTCTGGAACTAAACCCGCCCCGTCTCCCCGCAATGCCGGCACTACTTCGGACACCCAACATATTAGTGCCCCACAGTCGCATGCCATTGGAGGCGAATCCGTCCTGGATCGCCATCGACGAAAAAAAACCACCCCCGAGCAAACACACCACTCTCCCGTTCAACCACAGCAGGAAAAATCTCAGCCCGATCAAATTCCCCAGCCAGGCCTCCAGGAGGCTTGGTCGCAGGTCCTGACAGTCCTGGCCAAACATAACAATGTACAAGGCGTCCAGACCATGATGGACTCTCGTGCCATAAACACGTCTGGCAATACCCTGAAGGTCGCAGTTGCCAACGATATTGTCAGGGGCGTTGCAAGAGATGCAAATATGCTGGAAGCCATTAAAAAATCCATGCAGACAATTTCCGTCCTTAACGGCCTTGAAGTCGATTTCGTCGTTAGACCGGAGCTCTTTCCATCAATGAACCCCGATTGGAATGCCGAAATAGAAAAACTGAAGAAGCAATTCCCCAGCCTACGACTGCTCACCGAAGCCCTTGACCTTCACCTGGCAAATAATCCCACGCCCTAAGCAACAATACAACCATGTCAAATATTTTCAAAAAAATGGCCGAAATGCAAAAACAGATGGCCAGTGTACAAGAAATGGTCGGCCGGATCACAGCCACCTCGGAAGCCGGAGGTGGAATGATCAAGGTGACTGCCACCGGATCCCAGCGCATTGTCAAGGTTGAGCTAGATCCCGATATCGTTGATCCGGAGGATATAGAAATGCTGCAGGACCTCATCATAGCAGGCGTAAACAAAGCCCTTGAAGAAGCTGGCGAAGCTGCACAGAACGAACTCCGAGATCAGGCCGGAAACTTTCTCCCGAAAAATATGGATCTCTCCAAGTTTGGACTCTGAGTTATGCAATTCGCCTCAGAATCGGTGGAAATACTGATTGAGCAATTCTCGAAGCTCCCCACTATCGGCCGTAAGAGTGCGCGGCGACTGGCTGCACATGTTCTCAAAATGCCGAAAAAAGAAGTGTCCCAACTTGCAACTGCACTGCTTGAGGTTAAAGAACGAGTACGCGCCTGTCGAATCTGCCGGAACATAACGGATACGGAGATCTGCATCATATGTAGTTCCAGCAAACGGGCCGTAGAAATGATTTGTGTCGTACAGGATCCCGAGGACATTCTAGCACTCGAGCGCACGGGCGAGTATCGTGGTACATATCACGTCCTGGGCGGAGTGATCTCACCACTGGACGGGGTTGGTCCAGATGATTTGAATATCCGTTCCTTACTTGAACGCATTGGAAAACCGGACTCGGAGATTTCCGAGATAATCCTGGCGATAAGCCCCACCGTGGAAGGAGATACGACTGCTTTCTACTTAGCCCAGTTGCTGGAGCCCTTCGGGATAAGGATTACGCGCCTTGCCCGGGGAATCCCTGTTGGCCTCACCCTAACCTATGCGGACGAAGCTACACTATCCCGAGCTATTGCCGGGCGTGACGTTATGTCGGAACCATGAAAAAAGCATACCAACGGAAAATACCGTCACAGCTCCAACCACATTGTGCCATAAAAAGGAGACCTCCGGCGCCAAAAAATTGACTGCTGCAACAGCCCCCATCCCCGCAATCAGTCCGTAAAAGGCCCCCACACCACGCCCGGCAGGGACCATTGCAAGAATAAAGACTCCCAAGATTGAACCATAGAAGAAAGAACCAAACCGATTCACAACCTCAATCAACGAGCCCAGGGTCACCGCAAAAGTAGCCACAAAACATGCAAATATCCCCCAGAAACCTGTGGCTAGTTTACTGACCCAGAGCATGTGACGCTCAGGAGCATCCGGGCGAATCCATCGCCGATAAAAATCAATTACTGTTGCCGTAGAAAGTGAATTGAGTTCGGAAGAGATACTGGACATGGCAGCAGCCATTATCGCCGCAATGAAGAGCCCGGTCAATCCCAAGGGAAGAATATCCAGGGCGAAGCGCGGCATGATATAATTCACATCTCTGACGGATTCCTCCCCGGTAGCTTCGCGTACGAGATTAAGTGCATCGTTACGCAAGTTACCTACGTTGCTCTCATGTGCTTCCAGCCGCTCGGCTGCACCTGGCAAGCCCGCAGCAACCTCCTCGGCAGCGGCTGCTCGCGCCGTAAACTCTGTGCCGTATTGACTTTCCAGTTCGGCATACTCCTGCGGAGCGTGATTGCGCACCGCAGCTTCATGCGCCGGATTGTACAGGAGGGGAGGTGCCTGAAATAAATAGAAAACAAATACCAGAACCCCAATGAGCAATACCAGAGACTGAAGTGGAATTTTCCAGTAGGCGCTCATCAGAAGGGAGCGTCGCGCCTCTACGACCGAACGGGCCGCCAAGTAGCGCTGCACCTGACTCTGGTCTGTCCCGAAATAGGACAACATCAAGAACGTTCCTCCCAGAAGTCCAGACCAGAATGTGTATGTTTCGTTAAGAGTGAATGAAAAATCAAATACTTGAAGCCTGCCGGTAGCCCCGGCAATCTGAAGAGCATCGTGAGGGTTCACCGGCATCTTTACAAGAAGAACAACCACGACAGCTGCCAGAGAAAGTACTATCAGCACCATTTGCTTCACATCCGCCCATGCCACTGCCTGAATACCGCCAAACATCGTGTACAGTACCGTAGGGATTCCAATCACGGCTACACTTAGCGTAAGATCCCACCCAAACACTGCCGCCATAACCACAGCCGGTGCGGCTAGTATGGTCCCGCAACTCATACCGCGGGACATCAAAAAAAGAAAACTGGTAAGCGACCGTGTCCCGGGTCCAAAACGCTTCTCCAAATACTCGTACGCCGTGTACACTCCGCTCCGATGCAGAAACGGCACCAGCGTAACCCCCAGGATCACCATAGCCAAGGGAAGACCAAAGTAAAACTGAATAAAGCGGATACCATCGGTCGCGCCTTGGCCTGTGGTCCCGATCATAGTCACGGCAGAGAGCTGTGTGGCCATGACCGAAAGTCCAACGGCCCACCAAGGAAGACTCTGGTTTGCCAGAAAATATCCTTTGAGGCGATCAGTGTCTCTAGAACGACGAAGCCCGTCCCATAGGACGTAGGCGAGATACGCCGCCACAATGAACCAATTAATCGGATGCATTACTTAGTTGTAGATTGCGTGCAAAAGCCACAGAATCAACATTATTATCCCTTGAGCGGCAAAGACGCGAATCAGCGTATGAATATATGATTCGGAAGATTTTTGATCCAATTCGGTCATATGAATTTACTTGCTATTTACCGATCCCCATAGGCCTGCAGTGCAGTTCCGCTAAGTGCCGCTGCAGATTCGGAGCATAGCTGGATTGCTAGCTCAATCAGGTCATCAGCACGAACACCTGTACCTGTGCTTTTGCCATATCGGATGATTGACGGCGCAAGAGCGTACGTGCGCAGTACAGGATATTCCGCCGCAACCGCCTCAACTAGCCGTAGTAACCCCGCTTTGCTTGCAGCATAAGCCCCTCCGCGCGCCAAAGCCGCTTCAAGGCCTGAACGAGCACATATGCCCACTAGTGTCCCTCCTTCCGGGAGCATGTGTCGGGCTGCTTCTCGAAAGCACAAAAAACTGGACGTAAGATTCACACGCATCATGCGCTCCCAATCTTCCAGTCTAGTGTCCAGCAGAGGCCACTCATTCCACATCCCAACCGCATGCACCAAAACATCAATACGACCATACTGATCCTTTATACGGGCAAAAGCATCTGTGACCTCGGCTTCCTTAGTCAGGTCCAGGGCTAATTGTGTAGTATCCACACGTCCAATAGACACCACACATGCTCCGATCTCTCCAAAACGTGCAACCAGGCGCTGACCTAATCGACCGCCCGCACCTGTTATGACCACTGTCTTATCCTGTAAATGCGAATTGTTACAACTCATTCGATACTATCGTGTACATCATCAGGGATCTGGTCCGCAGAAGTATGGTCATGAACGATACGCCAACCTCCTTCGGTATAATCAAGAATCAGTGTGAAGAGCCCGGTAGGTTGATCATTTTCCCGCTCCAAAGCATAAGCACCAAAGACCATGGCATGTTTGTCGCTAAGCATACGAATTTCTCGAAGATCAAACGTTAACGTACCCATCGCTGCACGATCGGGATATACGCGGTGGTACCTCTCCAGCGTTGACTGCCAGCCCCGAATCTCCCCACTTGATCCTGCAAAGCGTAAACTGTCGCTATTCAGATAGCCCTGCATAAAAGTCTCAATATCTCCCGCATTCCATGCGTCCTGCTGCATCAGAAGTACTTCGCGAATTGCGTCCTCCTGCGGAGGTGCACAACCCATAAGTAAGCCCGTAAGAAGGATCGAGCTACAAGAAAACACTTTCAATGGTCTGAACATGGTTTTCAACATTGCGTTGCACGTGTTTAATTCGTCATCCGCCTTTAACGTACAAAAAAAGGACCTGCATATCAGCAACTACCGATACGAGCACTGAGGATTTAAGGTCGAGTAAACAGTAAATAGACGCTCGTCAGCAGGACCGAATGCAAACGAACGGACGCAGATTCTTCGCCGCGCGCCAACTCGTGGTATACACTGGGGGGGCTGTGCTGATCTGGATGCTACTGGCGCATGCAGTCGCGCAAGAAGATTGGCGAAAAGATACGTTCTCGGATTTCGCCGTCGCAGATACGGACAGTGTAACGCTGTATCAGATTGATTCGCTGCGCTCAATGCTCTTCCGTATGGGCCGGGATTCCGTCCGGACTATGGCACTGAACCTGGGCCTGGACAGCCTCTTTCTGGCCCGCATCGACTCGCTTGCGCCACCTGACACCAACGAACGTGCTAAGCGGTATCTGTCAAGCTTGAGACCGTCCGGGCGATCAGCCACAACATTCCGGTGGGTGCAGCGATCGCTCGGACCCGGGCTGTTTCCCGGCTGGCGACATGAGGTTGAACTGGATTCTGTCACTGGTTCATTCTACAGGATCACAGAACAGGTGGCCGGAAAAGATGTCAGGTATGCCATACACGTTACCCGGGAACAGTACCGGGATGAAAAGCTGTCCGCAGCCCTTAACCGAAACTGGCGCAGCCTAGTTGAGCGTCAACTATCTCTCGAGCAAAGACAGCGTCGTGGCCTGGGGCTATCCATCTCTGTACCCGGCGGACGCCAAAGTGGATTCACGACCATCTTTGGAAAAAATGAAGTAGATCTGCGCGTCAATGGCAGCGCAGATATCCGACCAGCATTTGTTTACGAAAAGAATGCGCAACAAGTCCTTGTAGGACGGGGATCACAGCTGTCCCCAGAGTTCAAAATGGATTTGCGCCTCGGGGTTACCGGAACAATCGGGGACAAGATGCAGGTGAATGTCGACTGGGATACGAACCGTGACTTTGACTATCAAAACCAACTGAAGCTTGTCTATACCGGCTATGAGGACGAAATTATCCAGAGCATTGAAGCCGGTAACGTTTTCCTGCAGACACCATCTACGTTGATCCGGGGTGGACAAAGCCTGTTTGGTATAAAATCTGAATTTCAGATGGGAGCCTTTCGGCTAACAACAGTAGCTAGCCAGGAAAAGGGACAATCAAATAGTCTCTCTCTGGATGGTGGGGCCGAAACTTCGGAATTCAGCCGCAAGCCAACTGACTATAATCAACGTAAGCACTATTTCCTCAGTTACTACTTCCGCAATCGCTGGAATGATGCACTCAGCGATCCCCCCAACATCATCCTGGACGCGGTCTTTTCACACATCACGGATCTTGAAGTCTGGAAACTAACGCCGGTCTCCCCGGAAGAGCAAAATGTCCGGCAGGTTATTGCAGTCGTAGACCTGGGTGAACCTGCACGAATCGTAACAGAGGCAAACAGTTATACGGACGAGCTTCACCCAAACAGCAATCTGGATCAGTACGATGCTATGGAGCTGCAGAATGAACTGCGCTTGGGATCTGCCGTGCCTCAGGACTATCTTGAGAGTTTTGCTATGGAGCAGCCCCTGACTACCGTGGATTACCAGGTGGGACAGTTCAAAAAACTTGAGATAGGGCGCGACTATGATCTGGATGAGGGCCTGGGCTTCATTACCCTCAGACAGACTATCCAAGAAAGCGAGGCCCTTGCAGTGTCCTTTCGCTACCTCGCGGGAGGAACAGAGATTCAGGTAGGTGATTTTTCCAGTCAAACCGGCGGTGGAGATAATAGCCAAGTTGGTGAACGTCTTGTATTGAAGCTGCTCAAACCGGTTAACCTCCAGCAGCCTGCGAACCTGGGGGAAGTAGATGAGCTGAACCCCGCGGCCTGGTACCTGGAAATGCGTAACATCTATGAACTTGAGCGTGGGCTCTTACCGACCGAGTTTCTTTTGGATATCAGCTTTGAGCCGCCCGGCCAAGCCGCTACACAGACTATTCAGGGCGTCACAGGACAGCAAACGCTGATCCAGGTACTAGGACTTGACCGCCTCAACGAAGATGGTGCCCAGAAACCGGATAATCTGTTCGATTTCCTGCCCAACTATTCGGTTATCCCCGGCGATGGATTTTTGATTTTCCCATACCTCGAGCCCTTCGGAGCGCGTATGGAAGCATTGATTGATGCCAGTGGACTCAATGACGAAGATAACGCACAAGCAAAGGAATTGTACGTGTTCAAGGAGCTCTATACCCAAAAGCAACTGAATGCTATACGCAACACCGGCAAGAATATTTACACTATTGAAGGTTCCTACAAGGGCGGTATCCCTTCCTTCTACGACCTGAGAGCTTATTCCGGCCTTGTTGAAGGATCCGTGCGCGTTTCTTCGGGAGGCAACACACTCGTAGAGGGGGCAGACTACATCGTAGATTATCTGGGGGGCACGGTTACAATTATTAATCCTGTACACCAGACTGCCGGCCGCGACATAGAAATTGATTACGAGGAAAACTCATTCTTCAATCTGCAGCAGAAAACTCTTCTCGGTGCCAGGCTGGAGTACACTCCGCGCGAAGAATTCACTGCCGGCGGAACCCTAATGCGGCTGAGCCAGAAATCCATCACAGATAAATTCCGCGTCGGAGAGGAGCCCGTCTCTAATGTGATTTGGGGCACAGATACAAGACTGCAACTCGAACCTCGATGGCTTACTAGGGCAGTGGACTGGTTACCCCTGATCCAAACCAAAGAGGAGAGTTCAATCACAGTGGTCGGCGAATTTGCCCAACTGCGTCCGGGACACGTATTGACCAATGCCTTTAAAGACCAACGGCGTGAGCTTCGTAAGAATGGCCTCGATTTCTTCCCAGATGAGACACAAGGGGTCTCCTATGTAGACGACTTTGAAGGGTTTGAGAATTTGATTTCACTGACGCGCCAAGGCGCATGGCTGCTTAGTAGTGCTCCTATTATTGGTATGCACAGTGATCTGGGAGGTGTAGATATCCCCCTGCATAATGAAGGACGATCAATCATGGGTTGGTATACCCTTAATGCGTCATCCCTGAACCAATTCGAAGGAGACCTCGAGGATGCAGTGCGGCTTGTCACACCTCAACAGGTGTTCCCTAACCGAGAAACCCTGCAGAGTGACCGCTTCCTTACAACATTTGACGTCTATTTTACGCCGCATGGACGGGGCCCCTACAATTATAATCGTGACTTAGGACGCTTCCTGGATAATCCTCGCGAGGCTTGGGGGGGCATTACGCAAAGATTAACAGAAGGGAATACGGACTTCACTTCAAAGAATATTGAGTTCGTCGAATTTGTGATGCGACCGTTTCCCGAGAAGGGAGAAACAGACCCAAACGCAAAGCTGATCATTGATATTGGCCGCATTAGCGAAGATGTGATCCCCGACAACAAGCTCAACACCGAGGATGGCCTATCGCTGTCCGAGGTCGGATCGGTAGGTAGTCTGGCCAGATTGTCTACTGGTCAACAGAATCAAAAAATTAACCCCATTGAAGAAGGCGAACGCATTACCGAGGATGTTGGACTGGACGGCCTACCCTCATTTCCCAATAACAAATTTGAACAGGAGGGCGGTGCAGGCACCGAACAATTTGTTTTTGCCGACTTTCTTGCGTCCCTGGATAATACCGTCAGTGTTAGATATCCCGAGGTACTAGCTCGGGAAAAGGCAAAAGCCCTACTGGATCCGTCTGCCGACGACTACTATTACTTCCTAAACGAAAGTTTTTTCAACAATAATCAATTTTATCCCGGTGGGGCCACTATACAGGAAAGATTTTCCCGATTCTTCGCAGGACATGAACTGAATACCTTTGATGCTCAGAACAAACTGGGCGGCGGCGGAGATAACAGCGGAAACTCTCGAATACCCGATACCGAGGACATCAACCTGAACTCTGCCATTGACACCGATAACAGCTACTTTCAATATGAAGTACCGCTGAATCTCGCAACCCTGGATGAACTTGCTCGGCCCGAGAACACTAACGATTACGTTATCAATGAAATCGAATCGCCGGGAGGCGGGGGGACCGGATGGTATCTGGTACGCATTCCAGTGAAGAATTTCACCAGACGTGTGGGAAGTATTCAGGACTTCACACTCATGGAGTCTATCCGCATTTGGACTACTGGACATACCGCCCCGATAACCTTACGATTTGCGACACTCGAGCTCGTTGGAAGTCAATGGCGAGCGAATGATTTGGTCAACGCAACTGATGTTGACGGTGAACCTGTTCCACCTGAGGATCCGCTTACGGGAGCGCGAATCAGTATTGAGAGCATCAACAACGAGGAGAATCCCAACTATGAGATCCCAAAAGGTGCGGTCCGGAACCGCATCCGTGATCAACAATCGGGCAGCATTGTAGATGCTAGAGAACAAGCCATGATTATTCGTGCGAGTAATCTTCGTGCTAACCGGCATCTTGCAGTCTACCGCACTTACACCTCTCCTCAGAATTTTCTCAAATACAGAAATCTGCGCATGTTTCTACACCTTGACGGGACCATTGACGGCAGACCCCTCGAGGCTGAAGACCGGGAAGCAGTGAGGTTTTTTATGCGACTAGGCGCAAACGAAGGCTCGGACTATTACGAGTATGAACAACCACTTACTCCCAGCCCACTGTACAAATTGCCCGATGGGACAAGCGAACGCGCCGATTACCTGTGGCGCACCAATCAACCCAACCCTGATCCAGATGGTCAGGCCATGATTGACCTCAACTCCGTCAATATCGTTCTGAGTTCACTGAACCAAATGAAATTCCTGCGTGACACTTACGAGGACGAGTCTGGTGCCGGATTTAATCCCACAGAGGTGTTTTGGAGCGATGAGCACGGAAACTTTCAGTCTGTCATAGCAGAGTTTGCCCCACCGGGCACACGAATTGGAATTCGCGGAACACCCAACCTTAACCGGATAAATACCATCGTGATCGGAATCCGTAACGCCTCCGGGGAAGAACAGGCGGTGATTGATGCAAATATGTGGGTAAATGAACTCCGGGTTTCCGGGTATGACCAGGAAGTGGGCTATGCAACTTATGGAACTGCGGACGTCAAGTTAGCTGATCTTGCACGTGTGAAGCTGTCAATGCGTATTCAATCGGATGGTTTTGGTGGACTTTCGAGTACACTGGCAGACAGAGAACAACTTAACATCCAAAACTGGACCGTAAACTCCCAATTGAATGTGGACAAATTCATTCCCGAACAGTTTGGATGGACCTTGCCTGTCAGCGTAGAGGTGAAGGAAAATTCCAGTGTTCCACGATTTGATCCAAACCGTGGAGATATACGCGTGAGCAGCCTCCAAGCCGCAGTCGCCGCGGATTCAACGTTATCCAGTGAGGAAATTTCTGCTCGTCAGGATCAGATTCGCGTAGAGGCCCAGACGTTCTCCAGGGCGTCCTCATACACCGCACGAATAAACAAGAACGGATCACGTTCGCGATTGCTGCGCAATACAGTTGATGGACTCGCTTTCAGTTATTCACACGCAGATACCGAAGGACGCACACCCACGCAGTCCTTTCGAAACTCCTGGCGGTGGAATTCTTCACTGAGTTATCGTCTACAAGTACGCAACCCACGCGTGTTGCGACTGTTTTCGTGGCTGGAGGAGGTACCTGTGCTGAAGCTGTTAAGCAGTATTGGTCTCAACTACCTGCCCACTTCATTGGATTACAGCTTGACTGCGAATCGTGCATTCAGCTCTTCAAAGCAACGCCCCGATCCGGTTCGTCGACGAGGCTCTGAGTTGCCTCTGGATGTACAATTCCCCGTTCGCCCACAGCACCAGTTCACTCATTCCCGAACCTTCGGATTCCAGTACAACCCGTTCGGGTTTCTGAATCTGACTATTAATTCAAGCACGAACCAGAGCCTGAATGCAATTGGGGTAGACACACTTTACTCCGTCATTCTTGTCGATTCCACTGGAGCAGAGTCCCGACTTGATGATACATCTCTGGCCTCGCTGATCGAAGAAGGAATAATTGATAAATCACAGATCGGGTCGAGCGCATTTGAACTCACCGGTCTGCGGCATCGCAAATTTGGACCGGTGTTCAGACAGGCACTCGGGGGCGGCGTACCAGGTGGGCCCTCTGTCCGCCCGGAATCTTATAGCTCCCAACTAAACGCAACCTTTCGCCCACGCCTTCAGCGTTATAGGGCCCTGTCCTGGGTGCAGGTGCAGGATATGACCTACGCAGCAAACTTTAGCTGGTCAAACGGATCAGTAGGCAACAACACCGGGGCTCGGATCAGCACGAACATTTCTCTCCGAGCAGGTCTTAGCCTGCGCCCACAGGATTTGTTTGAAAAGTTTGGCTTCTATCAGCGACTCCAGAATTCGCAGCGCGCTGCCGAGGCTGCTGCGCAGTCTCGCCGCCAACAAAAAGAGACTGAACGAAGGGAGCGTCGTGAGCAGAGACGCAGAGAAAGAGAATTAGAACGTCAAAGAGCCGAGATAGCCGACACCACTACCACACAAGAGGTACCTGACGTCGAATTAGACGATCCCGACGACACGCCGTCCATTGATATACCGGCATTTGATGAGCCCCAAACCCTGACAGAAGACACCACACGCGGACGAAGATTCCAGTTTCCCCCAGGCCTGACCCCCAAAGCACTCACACGTCGATTGCTACTCGCCATCACAGGCGTCCGGGATTTATCAGTGAGCTATACTGGAGCACGCCAGACTTCGGCCAATAACATCGGCCGCCTGGACGAAAACGGAACCGTACAGGTCAACTACAGACTGCGTGATGCGGTGCTCGACGGTGAGGGGCCCTCACTTAGATACAGGCTGGGACTTGATCGTACTATCTCACCCGAACAAGGCCGTATCCTCAACGAACGTCTACAGGTTACCGATGCACTCAACGATGTGAATCGGTGGTCTGCCCAGACCTCACTCAACCTGTCATCCAGCCTACGGATCTCACTCAACTGGAGAATGGAAAACGGCGACCGAGAGAATCTCACCTACCGAATCCTAGACGACGGGCAACCCGGGGCAGATACAACCCGCAGCGGTAACATTTCCATATCCGCCTGGGCGCTTGGCGCCTCCTACAGAGATCTATTTGTGGCACAACTGGAGCAGTTCCGCGCAGACTGTGGAGAAGCCTGTGTATCAGACGGCATATTGCCCGACACACTTTTCTCATCTGCCCTGACAAATCGACTCGTGTACGAAGATTTTCGGTCAAGTTATCTTACGCTTGGAGCTGGGGGCACCATGCCCTTCCCACTGCCGAGTTGGAACGTCACATACTCAGGAATTTCCAAGTGGCCAATCATTCGAAGAATCGCGCAATCGGCTACGTTACGTCATAGCTATACCGCCGATTTCTCGTCAGACTTCAGATCTAATCTCCGTGGCGGCCAACAGGATGCTTTTCGCCTGGCAACCGGTCCTGTTATCGCGTTTACTATTCCATCGGAGGAAATTGATGCAGCACGACTCAACGAACGATTCCAGCCATTAATTGCGATAGATCTTTCTTTCAAGGGCAGTATTCAGACCAGTGTAGCGTGGAATAAGTCAAATTCTTACTCCCTAAGTACGACCAACAATGTGGTCAACGAAAATCGGACCAACGAGATCTCAATTACTGCATCCTGGGCCAAAACCGGAATGCGGCTCCCATTCCTGCGCCGGACACTCAACAACCGAATCAACATGTCCATTACAATTTCCAGATCCGCTAACGATGACCGCAGCTTTTACATCCGCCGGGCAATGGAATTTGCAGCGGTTGATCGAGAATTTGATATTGCGCGCGCACTAGATGAGCCTTTTGTGGACGTCCTGACCAGTACGTCCAGGATACAGGCACAGCCCAAGATTGGCTATCAATTCAGCAATGTCGTTTCGGCTGATCTGTTTGTTGAGTACGAGGATTTTATTGGAGACAGTCGACGACTTCCCTATACTAAGATTAACGGCGGATTTAATCTCCGCGTAAACTTTTCACACTAAAGTGTCTGGACCAGAAACGGCAGTAATTTATCACCTGGGTCGTGTGGCTTACCGGCCTGCCTGGGCACTCCAGGAAGCGATCAAAGATCGCCATATCCAAGCCAAGAGAAGTGGAGAGTATCTACCCCACGTCATGCTTTTACTCGAGCACCCCCCGGTCTTCACCATGGGCAAAAGTGGTAACGACCAGCATCTTCTTGCTCCGGGGGATGCGGAAGTGGTCTACATTGATCGTGGAGGGGATGTGACCTACCACGGTCCAGGTCAGCTGGTAGCGTACTTCTTATTGGATCTGGACCGGCTATACCGCGACCTGCACCGATTCATGCGAGACTTGGAGGAGATCGTCCTTCGCACTCTCAACGAGTTTGGCTTGACAGGATTCCGTGTGCCCAAGCGAACGGGGGTGTGGGTCGGCGAGGAAGGCACTGAGCGAAAGGTCTGCGCATTTGGTATCCATGTCAGCCGCTGGGTGACCACGCATGGACTCGCATTGAATATTGATCCGGACTTGCAATACTTTAGCAGAATTACTCCTTGCGGCATCGCCGACCGTGGGATAACCTCAATGGTTAAGGAGTTGGGGAAATCCTGTGATACCAATGCCGTTGCACGTTCAATATCGTACCATTTCGACGCAGTGTTTGGAATACTGTCGCAAGAGCTTAGCGGAGCGGCAGCGTACGAACACTTGGAGAATCTGCTGGATCAAAAAGGCATGATCCAGGACCTAGCCCAACAACCAATAATGGCGGTGGAAAAATGAAAGATTCCTTAATGGAAGAATTTGCAACTGGCTTACTCCACCAGTGGCTCCAGAATGTTTCCGAAGAGGACCTCTCATTTGCAGAAGTCTTGCTGTACGATCCGGACAGCATGAAGGAGAAATATTCAGCCAGCTATTCTTCCGAGGACCAAGCCTACATTCTCTACCGAACATGCGAGTGGGAGGACGTGTTTGAGGCCTCCGAGCTTGTTTTTTCCAGCGTCATTGAGGAATTCGAAAGCTCAAAGGACGCGTCTGATATTTGCAATTCAATTGTCCGATTGGCCGAAGAAGAGCGACTCCTGCCATTACTCACCAGATGTGACGTCAGTGAGGAGATTGATCAGTAGGAATCTCGATACTAATCTGACTCAGTGTACTTCACCTCGAATGGTATAACTGAATCATTGAGTTTTAGCGTGTAGTGTCCCTGTACAAAACCGTCCTCCAACATCAAGTAGAGCCTGTAGGGTCTGCGTACGCTTGCGCACACGCGCGACTGTGGTCTGCGCATTTGTAAGGTTGCCGTTACCATATTCCCTGCTCTTTCCTGGTCAAAGGCATGTAATTCCATGCATGCATCCGGAAGGCTGCCCTTCACCAAAACCTCTACAAATACCGTATCGGTTTGCAATTGCATAAGGTCCGGACGTACGATAACGTGATCAAAGGTCGCAGGGAAGTAGGCAAATTCCAACTCTTCTTCAGGTACGCTGATCGTAACAGCATTATATCCATCAGGAGCCTGGCCCTCATAGCGATGGCCGAAGCTCATATCTGGATCTGCTGGGTCTGTGGCGGCAGGTCCACTGCATGCCGCAAAAAACCCTAGGCAGGCAACCACAAAAAATGTGAGGCATACCCTCATGGATTAAGGATGGTAACGGGGTGGTCACCAACTATCTCGGTTGGAGCATCACTCCAGAGCCGCTCAAGGTCATAAAACGCGCGCCTCTCGGGTGTGAATATGTGCACCACAAGATCTACGTAATCAAGCAAAACCCACTGGCGATGTTCCGCCCCTTCGACATGCCAGGGTAGCTCATTACATTCGTGTTTTAGCCGGGTCTGAACGGATTCTGTGATGGCCTTGACCTGAAGGTCGGATGTAGCTGAGCACAATACAAAATAGTCTGCGAGACCACTGGTCGCGCGCATATCCATAGTGACCACGTCATGAGCTTTTTTTTCCTGTATTGCTACTATAGCTTCTCGTGCAAGAACCTTCGCAGGTACTGAACCTGTACGTTGTTTGTCAAGTTCTGGTGTGGGAATGAGCGATGATGGCTCAGTTACTGTCATGCAAATCTGGAATATCGGAGGAATTTGTTGTTTCGCTGAATGGAGGAATCATTCCATAATCTTTACCAATGATTATGGAAACGTCAAGATGAAACTCATCACGCACATCTTTGCTGATACGATCCTGCGGCAACCCGAGAGATGCAGCCACCTGCTGTGCGATAGCCAAATTATCAATCCGATCGACAATGATCGTCTTCTCAACATCAAATGATCTGTGATTGCCCACCCCTACAACATCATACCCTTTCGATCTCAAGTATCCCCGCATTCGTTCAGCTACACCATTAACACCTACGCCATTACGGACTTCTACCTGATACATATCGGTAGTGCCCGGGTAATCAGAGATTTCGCCAGAAGAGGCCACCTGGACGGGGAAAAGGACAGCATTCCTCAGGAATGGAACGTTCGTAAAGGTAGACACGATCCCGACAACAATCACCAATCCAACAAGGGCGGCAATTATATCAATGCAAAAAGCTTTTAGGCGACTCATCCGCACCTAGCTCACGAGACATTAATACCAGGGATTCCTTCGAAACAGTCCAGTATGGCGGCGACTATATCCATAAGGTCCATAACCCATCATATTTTGGTATGCGTATGGATTCTGCCTGAATTGGAAGTGAACCTGAACTTTTTCGGATGGCTTCCAGCCAATTTCGGCATTACGAAGAAACACCTGGGGTCGCTGCCGCCCAAAGCCATATTCCTGAGCCATTTGGTTCTGCGGGGAGTATGCAACCGCAACATCCATCCGTGCGGCTAGTTTGGGGCTGAATTGCCATGCCATCGTATTTGTGTACATGCCCATTGAATATCCATTGCCACCAAAGGACCCGGCAGTCATCTCAAAACTGTGACTCATTTGAAAAACACTCGGGTTGAATATCTTGCTCAGGAGTGCACCAGCCCGGTTCGACACATCATACACACGGGTCTGGGGGAATGCATCCGGAATGGCTTCCCTAAACTGGGACTGAGCAGGCGATGCCAAAAAGGCCAGAGCAGCGATGAATAACAAGTTTCTACGCATTACACAGTCTATCTTCGGTTAAGAGAGTTTAAGGCGTGTCTCGTAATCAATACCTTGAGATCACAGTTTTGTTGCACGGCTTGCATGCTTAATTTATAAACTGTACCTGAAATATACACCATGAAACCTGCACCGTCTCAAGCTGTCTCCAAAGAAGATTTGGGCCCACTCCGAGAACAAATTGATAAGCTTGACCAAGAATTGGTGAAAATATTTAACGAGCGCTCTCATGTGGCGAATAAAATCGGACATGTCAAGCAGCAACTTGGACTCCCTGTTTACGATCCTGCCAGAGAAAAAGAAGTCTTGGAAAATGTCATTCGAGCCAACCCAGGACCACTCCCGCCGGACGCTATTCAACGACTCTTTGAACGTGTAATTGATGAGACGCGTTCACTGGAGCGTCAAAAATATCAGCGGAGAACAAAGCGGTAGCAATGCTAAGAAACCGAATATTTGTATTCAGTATTGTGGTTATCGTTGGGCTAGGTGCAGGAGGAAGCTGGCTTATCTGGGCTCCAAACACTCCGTCCTTTGACGGTGATCGGGCATTGCATATTCCTCGGGGAAGCGTTTTTGTCAATGTCGTCGACTCACTTGAAAGCCGGGAACTGATCAAGTACTCCTGGAGCTTCCGTCTGGTAGCCCACGCAACTGGCTGGAAGGATCAAATCAAGGCGGGACACTATGTTTTTTCGTCGGGAGAATCGAACTTCAGTCTACTGCAAACCATAAGGAAAGGGCTGCAAACCCCCGTATCTCTAAGGATCCCCGCCGGATCCAGACGCGACAGGATTGCACGTTCGGCAGCTGCCAACATGGCGTTCGACGCAGGCGATTTTATGGCTGCTCTCAGTGATACTTCGCTGGCAACCTCGCTCGGTACAGACACCCTGCACTTATTCAGCTACATGTTACCCGATACTTACAGCTTCTACTGGTTGACCGAAGCGACCGATGTTGTGCGACGTATTAAGCGGGAGTTTGATGAGTTTTATGAAAAAGAGGCAACAAGTAACGCGACCACACTTGGACTTACGCGTGATGAAGTGGTAAGCCTGGCTGCAATTGTTGAATGGGAAACGCGTGTAAACGAAGAAAAATCTCGTGTGGCTGGTGTGTACCTGAATCGCCTGCGAAGACACTGGCCCCTGCAGGCCGATCCAACAGTACAATATGCGCTGATTGAACTTGAGGGCGGCAGACGTCGCCTGTTTTTTCGTGACTATAGAATTAATCACCCCTACAACACATACCTTTACCAGGGGCTTCCGCCAGGTCCCATAACAAATCCTTCGCGATCATCCCTGATAAAGACCGCACAGGCAGAAAAACACGACTACATGTTCTTTGTGGCTAGCCCAAATGGTGGCCATACGTTTAACGTAGACTTACGCAGCCATAACCGGGATGCCAATATACTGCGCCGCTACTTGGCACAGCGCCGACGTGAGAGGGCAAACGCAGAGGACTGACCCGACCGCCCACTTAATGGACCTGCTTTGGGCTGAACACTGAATCGCATTTACGTGTAGTATCTTCAGCGTTCATGTACTTGAAAACCGCACTCGCTTTCATTGGCGGCCTACTCGGCATTTGCATAGTTGTGATTGCCGCGTACCTTGTCCCGAATTATCGGGCATGGGTTTCCGGCATTGAACAGCCTTTGACTGAGCATCACGTAGTCGTGGCGACTGCTCCCGGGAATAGCGCGTTGATTGAAAAACTGCAACGGACCCTGCTGCTCAATGGAAGCGAAATTCACGATCGACTGGATCTTGCTGATCCGTCCGGTTCACGAAATCAGATTGGATTTCTGACCATCAACCCGTACGAGCCGGCCTACCAAGAGACCTATATTTATCCCGACTCGCTCCGGTATCCGATGCCAGACGATCCGCACAGTTTCGAACTGGCCGGGGACAGCCCTACGTTTGTCTTCCGCGGACAAGAGCCGGTTCTGCAATGGTACTCTTCGCTGAGCTCGAATACTGAAGTATGTGCGGTCGGTTTTGTTGATTCCACCCGCGTCAGGTACCAACTGCGCACGTTTCCCGATCCAAACAGCGCGGTAAAGAACAACTTCATCATTACGCACCGCCATCACTGCGGCACGTGCTCATCTCTGCACGATCTTGCAATCTATCTGGAGAAGCCGGATCTCGTAGCTCCCGCGAAAAAATGTGCAAAGAAACTTAAGGTAGATGATATTAAGGCATGTTTGATGGAAGATGTGGGCCTAGGAGAGGATTGCTCCGAGACATGGACCTATAACGTGCTACACACTCGGCGTCACTGTACAACGGCCTGCGTTGGATACTATGGATTGTGGAACGTGCTCACAAACAACATGAGTAAGCCTCCTACCAACGAACATGGAAACCTGAACCCATGTCTTGCCTGTGACGAATATACTTCAGGTCCCGGCTTCCAGTACGCAGCCGGCCGAACACGACGAGCTTCCGGTCTTGTATCAGCCATACCGCGCCCGGAGGCCGACATCTATAAGATTGATCACCAGCGCTATTTCAATTCCAAATGACGACTTCTCCGGTCCTTCGGGGCGGATCACGGCAATTACGCGCCTGCGTAATTCGTCAGTAAAGAGGGGGATTTCATCCCGAACGCTCATGGAATTGAACAGCGAGGATGGTCACCTTATCCGGGTTCTTCCAGTGCAGTCAATGTCACGCAAATACAGGGACCATATTGATACCAGTGGGCCGAACAGTAACGGCCCCAATCCATCACCCCACAGCATTCCATACGTTAACCAAGGCTAGTGGACATAGCTGCCGGCATTAACGTCAATTGATGTACCCGTCGCGTGATCTGCCAAACCACTTGCCAACAGCACGACGATTGGGGCAATATCCTCCGATTCAGTCAAGCTATTGAGCGCAAGATCTTGAACGACAAAGTCCTCTCCGTACGAATCAATTGCGTCTTGCGCCATGTCTGTACGAACAAAACCGGGGGCTACGACAAAGGCTGTAATCCCATCCTTGCCGTATGCGCGGGCGATACTGCGCGTCAGCGAAACAACCGCCCCCTTTGAAGCCGCATAGGTCATGTATTCTGGTGTATCTCCACGAAAAGCCGCACGTGATGCGATATTGACAATGCGACCCTGTCCCCGGGTCCGGTAATGCTGGATTACGAGGCGACACAGGAGCTCGGGGGCACGTGCATTAACCGCCATGGTTTGCTCCCAAGCCTGAAGCCAGGTACCTGTCGGTGCCGCTGCATCAACCAACCGTGCGATACCCGCATTGTTGACCAAGACGTCGATGCAGCCATATTCTGATATCACATTCGCCACAAGCATCTCACAGGCTTGCACTGACGCCAAGTCAGCCTGAAACACACATGCCCGTTGACCCAGTTCGACAGCAACAGCTTCAGCCCGCAAGACATTTTCATTGCAGTGCACCGCAACCGTTGCCCCCGCTTCGGCAAGCCCTGTGGCAATTGCCTTTCCTATACCACGGCTTGCTCCCGTAACCAAGGCGACCTTACCTGTGAGATCAATTTTCATGTGACTGATAAGAACAATATATAATCAACCCACGCGAGTATGCTTGCAAGTCTATCAGATGGTCGCCACGATCCCGTAGAAAACAGAGGAATTGTATCCAATCTGGATCCATCTCTGAACCAAACTGGAGTCTAGCGGCTGAGAGGAACTTTGCCCAAACTGGCTGGATGCTCATAACAAATAGGATCACTGAACAACACTTAACCCCCGTATTGTATATCCGCGCCAAGGTGGGCCAAAGTGTCTCACAAACATGAAACACTATAACGTCTGGCCCCTAACCGCCCAAAACCATCGGAGGCAGAAAATACATTAAAAGACGACTATACTGCAACTGTCGGTGTTACGCTACGATTTTGTGGTGGAACAGCTGTGTGATCACGCCTGTCGTGAAAGCATCTACCGCCACGACGGGTTGGAAATGTGCATCCTTGCCACTCACCGAACAACGACTCAATCAAGCCGAATGCTATAGTCTGAACGTATGTGCCCGATACATGAAGATTTATTCTACACGCTCTTTGGGACGACGCCAGACGGGCACGCTTGAGCAGGGTTCGCCAAACATGACCTTACGGGCCACCTTCTGCAACTCCGTCGTAGCCCTGGTATAGGCGCTCTCTGGAACAATGCCTGATCCACAACCCTTAATCACAACAATCCTGTCTGCAAATCTGCTCCAATCTTCCTTCGCTAAGGCCATTGCAAACAGATCTCGTACGACATCCGCTCTGCGCCCCGTTGCAATAGTCCGTGCGCGATCAAGATGTGAGGTAACTAACATATAGGCCCACATCGGCACTAGCGCTTCCGTACTGCAAAAAAGTGCAACATGAACTCCATCGAATTCCTGCCAGTCATAGGCAGCTACCTGTGCCCGAAAAGGCTTTTCCCTCAAGAGTATACCATGATCCAGAAAGGACGCCAAATCCAGTTCTTTGATTGGATGATCCTCCCAAAGCAATTCCAGATCATAAACTTCAATTCCGCTCTGAGCCACACGATTGACGATCTCCATACTTCTCAAGCAGCTTTTGCAGACAGTTCATGCATCGCCTTGATTAATATTTCAGATGCGCGTGCAATATCCTGCTTGGTCGTGTAACGTCCCAGACTTATTCGCAACGTCCGACGAGCTACATCAGCCGGGATCCCCATTGCTGAGAGCACCCTACTGGGTGTACGGCTGCCGGACCCACAGGCACTGCCAGTGCCGACTGCCAATCCGCGGATGGACATGAGCAATCGTTCCACTTCCAGATCCGGAAACGAAACACTGCTTGTCTGAGGAAGCCTGTTAGCGCCCGCACCATTAACTCGGACCTCTATACCGGATTGCTTCAGGGAATTTTCCAATTCATCGCGCAGGGCGGTGAGTCGCGTGCCATCCTTTTCACATTCCAGCCTGGCCAATCTGAATGCTTCTCCCATCCCGACGATCCCCGGAACATTGTGTGTACCGCTGCGGCGCCCCCTCTCTTGTCCTCCACCATCAATGAGTGGAGTACAGCGCACCCGACCACGCACAAACATTGCCCCCACTCCTTTGGGGCCATAAACTTTATGTCCGCTGCACACCAAAATATCCACCTGTCCGGTCGATACGGGTATTTTTCCTACCGCCTGCGTCGCATCAGTCATGAAGGGAATGCCACGCGCACGTACTAATCCGGCAATTTCGGGTATTGGCTGTATAACGCCCGTCTCATTGTTGGCCCACATCACACTAACCAGTACCGTGTCATCCGTTAGACTGTCCTCCAGTCTGTCTAACTCCAGGATACCTTCTGAATCAACCGGCAAATAGGTTACCCTCCAACCCAGCCGTTCAAGATGCTGACAGGCCCTCGCTACTGCACTGTGCTCACTCTTGACCGTGACAATGTGATGCCCTTTGTGAGTACACGCCTCGGCCAACCCCTTCAGTGCAGCATTGACCCCTTCGGTTGCACCACTTGTGAAGGTAATTTCGCTTGGCCGATCGGCCTGTATACATTTGGCAACTTCCATGCGCGCCTGTTCTACAGCTGCGCTTGCAGCCCACCCGTACATATGTCCCTGACTGGATGGATTGCCGAAGTGTTCAGTAAAGTAGGGGAGCATCTTTTCCACGACACGCGAATCGACAGGTGTCGTGGCATTGTAGTCCAAGTATATTGCGACAGACATGATTTTTGGCCTTGACAGTGCAACCCCCGCGGAAAACGGCAGGTTCCGAAAACACCCCCCACACGGCCCCGCAACCCGCGGTGGGCATTGTGGTAAAACGTTGCCTGCCGCGTTCGTCTAGGGGTCCAGGACGCCGGCCTCTCACGCCGGTAACACGGGTTCAAATCCCGTACGCGGTACAGAACCTATTTGTTGTTTGGCAGCTCCTGAGGCGTTAACACATTGTCAATCAGGCCATAGTCTTTGGCCTCTTCCGCACTTAGCCAGTAGTCCCGATCCGCATCCTTTGCGATTGTCTCAGTGTCTTGCCCGGTGTGATTCGCCATGATTTCGTAGAGGCGTTGCTTCAACCACAAAATCTCCCGGGCCTGAATTTCGATATCAGACGCCTGTCCCTGCGCCCCACCTAGCGGTTGGTGAAGCATGATGCGTGAGTTGGGCAGTGCCGCGCGGTGCTCCTTAGTTCCGGCCGCCAAAAGCACCGAACCCAATGAGGCCGCTAATCCTACACAAATCGTCGCCACCGGACAGGATACATATTGGATCGTATCATAAACACCGAGCCCGCTATACACCATGCCACCGGGCGAATTGATATAGACGTTGATGTCACGTTCTGGATCCTCGCTGGTCAGATAGAGTAATTGGGCAACCGTCAAGTTTGCCACAATGTCGTTGATCGGCGTACCTATAATAATTATCCGCTCTTTCAGAAGCCGACTGAAAATATCATAGGCCCGCTCACCACGAGAGGTTTGCTCAACTACCATAGGCACTAAATTGCTTATGGGTTGATCGCCCAACCCTTTTCTATATATACTCTCCGGCAGGTGAAGGCTTTTGGAGAATTTTATAAAGTCGTTAACCATTTAGACATGCCTTGATTTGTTGAACGCCAATTCCCTTACAAGTTCTTCGCTATGAGGTGCATCATTCCCTCCTCGGGAACAGGAATCTCACTGACCTCAAACTGTTTTAGTAAGTGTGCAGTCAATGGATTACTGCGTAGCCCGTCAGACCCCGCTTCAATCTCACTATCGACTTCCGGTTTTGTCTCATTATCTGGAATTGCGTCTACCTCTTCAGATGGTTCCAGTTCTATTTGCCCTTCAATTGCCTCAAGTAAAATTAGCCATCTTAGATGCGCCATATAATCTTTTAGATACTCTAGAGCGTTGGGATCATGCCCCCACTTTCCCAGCAAATTCCCCCTCATCTCCTCTGCAAAAGATGTGGAAAAGTTAAAGGGATGTAACACTTGCATGCGGTTTATAAACTGGAAGTCTAGGACGTACTTACTATGCTCCTCAAAGAAATTGGATAGATATTCCCGAGCCCATTCCTGCAACTCATCGGCAGTATTCACTTCTTTCTCACTAACTATGGTCGCCCATCCGTCATCAATTTCTGGGCATTCAAACCGAAGCGCTTCTAAAATTTCGGCCTGATAGTATGATTTTTTCTCCGAATCAGTTGATCGAAGATCCTCGTTTTCCGTTTCGCTCAGGTTCACCTTATCTCCAACAACCCGCCCTGTAAAGGCCGTTCTATATACATCGCCAGCCTCTGGATCCAAGCCCTCAGCACCGCCAAAATCAAAAATCTCTTTCTTACTTTCGCTTCCAACCAGCACCAATCCCGTTACGCTGTCAACCTCTGTAACCCTGTATTCTACCTGGTCTAGCATGCCACCAGCGCCCTCGCCTATTTTCTCTCCCTTTTCCAGTGGCCTATTCGACAAGTGCCTGGACATTCTTCTTCTTATAAAGAAATCGATAACATGCTCTGTAATCTCACCAGAAACAGGAATTTCGAGTACTTGCCCGCTAACATCTTGAAGCTCCACTTGCGGAACTACATAAAACTCCACCTGAACCAATAAATCCTCATCCAATTCATAGTCCCTTCTAATTTCCCGAGGCGTTCCAAGGAGCTGATACTCATCATTGCCCTTGACCATATCCTCAAAAACCTCCTTAGTAAGGTTGTCTACAACTTCGTTTTTCACATCGTCCCCCCTCATGCGCCGAATCATTTTGATTGGCACACGCCCCGGCCTAAACCCCCGCAAAGCTGTCGCTGACTGCAGTTTTCGTAACGCCAGCCGTACATCCGTTTCCAGATCTGCCGCTGTAGCCTTAATTTCAAGGACACGGACCATATCGCCGGTCTCAAGCACATTAACTTCCATTGCAATTAAGAGTAATATCGGCTCCGAAAGTCCGAACCCATTAGAACGATCCAATCATGCCAATTGTCCCACCCCACGTCAAATGCGGCGTAATCCCTGATACACCTGTCGGCCCCCTAACACTCACGTTCTCTTCGCATGGTCTTATGCGTGTCCAGTTTGGTGCCATTTCAGAGTGCGAGCCCGCCGGTGCTCCATTTGACAGGGCTGTAAATGAACTCTGTGCCTATTTCGCGGGCAAATTGGAGCGTTTCTCGGTGAAACTTGACCTCCGCGGAACTGCATTTCAGAAGCGGGTATGGGCCCTGCTGGATACCATCCCTTATGGAGAAACCCGCTCTTATGGCGAACTGGCTCGCAGACTCGGAGATGTGCACCTTGCGCGCGCCGTGGGTACTGCTAACGGCGCCAATCCTGTTCCTATAATACTTCCCTGCCATCGTGTGATTGGTTCAAACGGCCAACTAACAGGATACAGTGGTGGCTTGGAACACAAGCAAACGCTCCTTCGGATGGAGACCGACTACACAGGCAAGATATTGTTCAACCATGGCGAAGATAGCCCACAATGACTTTGAGAGAAGGCTTTTTACCATACATGAGAATGCTTGCGCGATAGATTCGGGCGCTGACCCATATCGATCCCATAAAGGACAACACCAGTAATCCGTAGGACAACAAAAGCTGCCAGAATGGGACGTCCGTAACTGCCAGGCGGACGATCATAGGGACCGGCGACGTCAGAGGAATGAGTGATAGCCCCACTGCGAGTCCGCTGTCTGGATTCACGACCACCACCGACAGGAAGACGATCGAGATGATCATGGGCATGAGTAGGGGCAGCAGCAAGGTCTGTGATTCCTGGGGGGAATCTACCAGTGTTCCTACCGTCGCAAACAACCCACCATAAAGAAGGTAGCCTCCAATGAAGTAAAGAATAAACCATATGAATAGGCCTACCGAAATATGCGGCATAGAAATATCGGCCGCAGCCAGTATTTCCTGATTGGTTGCCGCTGCGGGTAAGTCATAAATGGCTGGATCAACGAACATCCCGATAATCGGCCCCGCAAATATCATGGCTCCCAGAAACATCAACACCCAGACTGCCATCTGCACAAAGCCAATTAAACCAATCCCCAGTACCTTGCCCATAAGCAGGTCAAATGGACGAACAGATGACACAATGATTTCGACGACACGTGTTGTTCTCTCCTCCATCGCACCGTACAAAATCAACGTCCCATAAATCAGCATAGTCATGTACATGACCATGCCCAATACCATACCAATTATTGCATAGCCCTCTCGAGCCGGAGCCCCGGCTTCTTCGCCTTCGTCGGTCAGCCTGACCGATTCCAACCTCACCACACGATCAAATATGGACCGGACATCCGCAGAAACATTACGGTCGGCCAGTAAATGGTCCTCCAGCGCCCTGTCTATTATGTTTCCAAGTGTACCGCGCACACCAAGCCCTCCTCCCTCCAGAGAATAAAGCAGTGGCTGGCTGGTTCCAGAGATCACTTCTGGTGGAATATGAACGTATGCGTCAAAGAGTCCATCCAGAACCCCCTCATGTGCAGAGCTGAGATCAGCCGTGACTAAGACATGGTCGCCTGTATCCTGATCCAATATCCGGGCATTCAGCACACCGGTTTCATCCACCATGGCAATTCGAAGCGAACTGATTTCCTCGGGAGAATCTTCCACCGCAGAAATTGAAATCATAATTATGATGGCAAAGAAACCTATCAGCAATGCCGGTCCCAACAGTGTGGTCAGGATGAAGGTCTTTGAGGTCACGCGTCGCATGAACTCATTCTGCATCACCACTAGGCTCTTTCTACTCATCATTGAGATTCCACGGTCCGAATAAAAATCTCGTTCAGGGACGGCTGGAGCAACTCGAAACGGTACAGTTCAAGATCTGGGGTTGCCAGCAAACGCTCCAACAGAGATCTGGAATGAAAATGCTCCGCGAGACGAACGATACAACCGTCTTCATTGCGCTCCAGGAAATGTAGATCTCCTTTCTCCTCCATAGCGTTCAGGAATGGTGCCTCGCCATCGAATTCAAGTGCTAACTTGTCACGCTTAAACCTTCGCTTGATATCACGGAGAGTTCCTTTCAAAAGAAGTTTTCCATCGGCTATTAGACAAATATCATCACACAGTTGCTCTACCTGCTCCATACGGTGACTTGCGAACAAAATGATCCGACCATTAGCCTTTAGCTCAGCAACAATCTCACGTAGAAATTCACTGTTGACAGGGTCCAACCCACTAAATGGTTCATCTAAAATGATCAGACGAGGATTGGATAGTACCGCAGCAATGAACTGTACCTTTTGCTGCATTCCCTTAGACAGCTCCTGCGCCTTGCGGGCGCTCCATTGCTGCAAACCCAGGCGTTTCACCCAGTATGCTATTCTGGGTACCGACTCTCGCGCATGGACGCCCTTGAGCGCGGCCAGGTACCGAAGCTGATCATTAATCTTGACCTTCTTGTAGAGCCCCCGTTCTTCCGGCAGGTACCCCATCTGTTCCTGGCTCCATGGCCCAACTACATGCCCATTAAGCGTAATCCTGCCTATATCCGGTGTGAGGATATTGGCAATCATTCGGATTGTCGTGGTTTTCCCCGCACCGTTGGGGCCTAAAAGACCAAGAATTCGTCCTGGCTTAGCCTCGAACGAAACATCCTGAGCGGCCGTAACCTTGCCGAAACGCTTCGTTACACCCTGTAGGACCAATGAGTCCATCAACAACAGCTATTGTAACTGTCGGGCGCACCATAACCGCGCACCAACCAACCCACAACATGCCCAAACGCAATCGGGCCGTTATCGGGTAGCATCCGACAGTGGAATCAGGTAGTGCTCGTGAATTACATCTTCGTGTACCCGGGCACTGCCAGTACCACGAAAATCTACAGCAACAAGGCTATTGGTTACACGCTGCACTTCACCGATTCCGTACGAAGTTGGATATGGTCCATAATAGACAAGTTCTCCTTTTTTGAGGGAGGGTTTGGACCGGCTCTGCCAATGGTAGGCTTGAACAATTGGCAACCGATCCAGTGGATACTCGCAGTCTTTTTCAGTCTTCACTGGGCTATAGTAATTTGCTAAACACGCGCGCTTACGCAAGTATTCCCTCAATGTTCAACAAAAAACGCCAATATTGGACCCGTGGGAAAATCCGCTAGATCCAAGCATTCTCTCGCGCCGTGATAGCCCGCCGTTCAGCGCTCTCCCACCAACACACGCCAGTGGGCATCTGCTCGACTTAGCATAGCTTACGGGGGGCGTCTGTCGCTAGTTGCCGATCACCCTGTCCGGGTTTGCCCGTACGAAAGCAGCCCAGTTGTTGTAATGTGACTCCCCCGATTCTTTTCCCGTCACTTCCCGCTCTTTATGACAAAATGCAACTGCCAGGGCATCCGACGCATCGTGAGTTAGCTCGTGATTCAATTCGCCAAATTCCAGTAAACTGCTGACCATATAGGTTACCTGCTGTTTGCTGGCATTACCGTTGCCCGTGACAGATCGCTTAACCATTTTGGGCGTGTACTGAGCCACCGACACTCCCTGGTTCAAGACCGCCAGCATTGCCGCGGCCTGGGCCCGGCCAAGCTTAAGCATGGCCTGGGGGTTCCTGCCGTAAACCGGCATTTCGATGCCACAGGTATCGGGTTTTAATTCTTTGACCAGCCGAGTTATTTCGTGATAAATCGCTTGAACACGTACCATATGATCACCTGAAAATGCCACTGCCCCAAATCCGTGAACCCGATTATTCTCATCAATGATGCCATAACCAGTCTGTAACGAACCGGGGTCAATGCCCAAAACTTTCATCACATCTCGAGGTTGGTGAACACTTCCTGCACATCCTGCAGATCTTCCAGTCTCGTCACGAGTGTCTCGGTTTGACGCACTTGGTCAGTCTCTTTTTTTACGGCCGCGATTGGAACGCGAACAAGGCGCGCCTCTTCAATTCCGATTCCAGCATTAGCAATCTCGGCCTGAACCGTCTCAAAAGCTTCTACAGGTGTAATGATCACGAATGTCCCCTCATCTTTTTCCATATCATCCGCACCACTATCCGCCACAAGCTCCAAGAGCTCCAGCTCATCAATGCTCTCTGAATTGACCTGGATCAACCCTTTGCGCTCAAAGAGATAAGCGACGCTGCCTGATTTAGCCAGTCGCCCCCCACTCTTGGCGAAAACACTGCGCACATCGGCAACTGTGCGATTAGTATTGTCCGTCAGTGCATCAACCATTACCGCCACTCCTTGCGCACTATACCCCTCGTATGTGCACTCCTTGTAATCCTGCCCTTCAATTTCTCCAGACCCGCGCTTAATTGCCCTTTCGATGTTTTCCTTGGGCATATTCTTGCCCTTGGCCTTCTGGATGGCAAGCGAGAGGCGTGCATTCATATCTGGATCTTTACCACCCTCGCGGGCAGCTACCATGATGTCACGCGTGATCACCGCCCAAGCCTTTGAACGACGGCTATCGGTGACCGCCTTCTGTCGCTTAACTTTTGACCACTTGTTATGTCCAGCCATCTGCTAACGTGAAAGGTAGAGGTTACGCATTTCATACGGACGCTCGAAGTGGCTATCCGTGAGCGCATCTACAAATACAATGGTCTCACCTGTGGACTTCATTTCTGGACCAAGCTCCTTGCGTACTTCCGGGAATTTGGACCACGAGAAAACGGGTTCTTTGATTGCATATCCGTTCAAATTTGAATCCAGTGCGCCCTCAGCCCTGAAATCTTTGAGTTTGGCTCCCAGAATAACTTTGCTGGCAATCCGGGACACCGGTATCCCCGTTGCCTTCGCGACGAAAGGAACCGTTCGAGACGCACGGGGATTGGCTTCAATCACGTAAACCTTGTCTCCCTGCACAACCATTTGAACGTTCATTAATCCCAGTACCTCCAACCGATTGGCGATAGCTATGGCGTATTTCTGAATGTCTTTAATGACTGATTCGCTCAGGGAATACGGTGGTAGAACCGCCGTGGAGTCACCGGAGTGCACACCTGCAGGTTCAATGTGCTGCATGATCCCGGTAATCCATACATCACCATCAGCATCGCGTACAGCGTCTACATCAATCTCGATACCATTGTTTAAGAATAGATCAAGTAGAATTTCGTTGTCAGGCAGCAGTGTGTATATATCGGTTACGTAACGCTCTACCTCTTCTTTATTGATGGCAATTCTCATTCCCTGCCCCCCCAAAACGTAACTGGGACGCACGAGAATTGGATATCCAATCGATTCGGCTACGCGCACCGCCTCGTATACCGTCCGAGCCATGCCGTACGGTGGGAAGGGAATGTCCAGCTCTTTGAGAATCTCAGAAAACTTTCCCCGGTTCTCGGCTAGGTCCATAAGCTCATAAGGAGTGCCGAATATTCTTATTCCGCGCTCTGATAGCTTCCCTGCCAGCTTTAGTGCGGTCTGCCCACCGAGTTGAACAATGACACCCTTGGGCTTCTCGTGTTCAATAATATCAAGCACACGCTCCCAGAATACAGGTTCAAAGTAAAGCTTGTCCGCGATATCAAAATCCGTCGAGACCGTTTCGGGGTTGCAGTTAATCATGATAGCCTCGTAACCCATTTCCTGTACCGCCTGCACTCCGTGGACACAAGAGTAATCGAATTCGATCCCCTGGCCAATCCGGTTGGGTCCGCTGCCAAGAATGATGACCTTCTCCCGGTTGGAAACCGGGTTCTCTGTTGCAGTTTCGTAGGAGGAGTAGTAGTATGGCGTTGCTGCCGGAAACTCCCCGGCACATGTATCAACTAGGAGGAATTGGGGACGGACATTTTGGGACAGACGATACTGGCGCACCTCTTCTTCGCTCACTTCGTCCGCTACGAGCCACGCAATCTGGACATCCGAATAGCCGTGCTGTTTGAGGTCCAGCATTTGCTCTGGCGTGACATCTTGTAGACGTAATCTTTGGAGTGCTTTTTCCAGGTCAACAAGCATCCTTATCCGCTGTAAGAACCAGGGATCAACACGCGTAATGTCATACACCTCATCCATAGAAGCACCATGCATAAATGCGTTCCTGATTTGGAGAGTCCGATCCCAGTATGACTTGCGCAGACGCTCGCGCACATCAGGGCGAGTAGGATTCTCTCGGTCTGCCCCTAGGCCTGCGTAGCCGATTTCCAAGCTCTGCCACGCCTTCTGCAGACTTTCTGTAAAGGTTCTCCCAATGGACATTACTTCCCCAACTGCTTTCATCTGCGTTGTCAGCTCCTCATCCACACCTTCAAATTTTTCGAAATTCCACCGGGGAATCTTGGTTACTACATAATCGATTGCCGGCTCAAAACAGGCGCTCGTAGTTTCGGTAACGTCGTTTTTTAACTCATCCAGAGTATATCCAACAGCAAGTCTGGCAGCAACTTTCGCAATTGGATATCCGGTAGCTTTTGACGCCAGAGCGGATGAACGGGAGACCCGTGGGTTAATTTCGATGGCAATCATGCGTCCGTCCACCGGGTTAATCCCAAACTGCACGTTACAGCCGCCAGCGAAGGTTCCAATAGACCTCATCATGCGAATAGCTGTGTCCCGCATATGTTGGAACTGCTTATCCGTAAGCGTCTGGGAGGGGGCTACTGTCACCGAATCTCCCGTATGGACGCCCATGGGATCTACGTTCTCAATTGTACAGATTATGATCACGTTTTCATTACTGTCACGCAGCAATTCCAACTCAAATTCTTTCCATCCATACACACATTCTTCCACGAGGACCTCATGGACCGGGGAGAGTTCGAGTCCCCGCATAACTTTTCTCTGCAACTCCCTGGGACTCCATATAATTCCACCGCCTGCGCCGCCCAATGTAAATGATGGCCGAATAACCACAGGTAAACCGCCAAGGGATTGTATGACCTCCTTCGCTTCCAACAGACTCCTCGCCACCTGGCTTCGCGCCTGATCCACGCCAATCTCTTCCATCAGATCGCGAAACTGCTGCCGATCCTCTGTAATGTGGATTGCATCTATGTCAACGCCAATCACTTTCACACCCTGCGCCTCCCAGAATCCCTGTCGTTGTAACTCATCAGCCAAGTTCAGGCCCGTCTGTCCTCCCATGGTCGGCAGTACGGCATCGGGACGCTCCTTTTCCACAATCCTGCGGATGGATGGCGCCGTCAACTCCTCCAAGTAAATTCTATCCGCCGTAATGGGGTCGGTCATGATCGTAGCGGGGTTAGAATTGACGAGTACGACCTCGTATCCTTCGTTGCGGAGTGCCCTACAGGCTTGCGTACCTGAGTAGTCAAACTCACACGCTTGGCCAATAATTATGGGGCCCGACCCGATCAGCAAAATCTTGTGAATATCCGTGCGCCGTGGCATCAATCAGAACCTGATTTTGAACACATCCTCAAGTATTCCTCAAATAAATAGCGACTGTCATGAGGCCCCGGAGATGCCTCTGGATGATACTGAACACTGAATCCCTGAAAACCTTCGAAACGCAGACCTTCTATTGTCTGGTCATTCAGGTTCACATGAGAGATGTTCGCCAACTCACTGGAAACGGACCCCGGATCTACCGAGAACCCATGGTTCTGCGTTGTAACCTCTACTCTTCCCGTCTTCATATTCTTTACAGGTTGGTTAGCACCTCTGTGGCCTACATACATCTTGAACACCCCCAATCCCTGTGCTAGAGCCATAAGCTGGTGCCCTAGGCAAATTCCAAAGAGCGGTATGCCGGTGCTCATCGCTTCCCGAACACAGGCGATCGCCTCCGGCATAACTCTTGGGTCCCCTGGGCCATTCGAAAAGAACAAACCATCGGGCGACCAAGCTAGTGCGTCCTTGAGCGACGTTTGCCCGGGAAAAACTTTAACACTGCATCCCAAGGCTGCAAACGTACGCAGAATGTTAGTTTTGACCCCAAAATCATACACCGCTATGCGTGGACCACTTGTATCCGAAAAGGTGTATGATTCGCTGCAGGTTACCCGCGAAGCCAGCTCCAGTCCATCCATACTAGGCCATGCCCGTGCTTTTTCTACAAGTGAAGAATCATCCAGGTCTGTGGACGAAATCACGGCATTCATTACACCACTTTTCCGAATATGCAGAACCAGTTTGCGGGTGTCTACACCTGTGATGCCAACCAAGCTATGTCTGACCATATAGTTGTGCAAGGACTCCTGCGCCAACAAATTGGAATATTCGCGCGAAAAGGCCCGCACAACCAATGCGGAAACCATCGGCTTAGCCGCCTCCGTATCGTCGTCGTGAGCACCATAATTGCCTATGTGGGGATAGGTCATCATCATGATCTGCCCATGATAGGAGGGATCAGTAAGGATTTCCTGATACCCTGTCATGCTTGTATTAAAGCAGAGTTCGCCACCGCTTTCTCCGCTGGCACCGATGGCTGTGCCCACCACTACTGTTCCGTCGGCCAGCGCCAACTTGGAGGATTGTGGTTCGAAACCCATTTTATCTCGGTTTATGTACCCCTCAAAAGGTTCTATCGGAATTTGGGAAGGCCTATTTGCCGCATGCAAAGGAAAATTACGTGAAGATACGCACGATAGCGAAATTCCAAGCATTCCACTTGGTCAGCAACGGATAGTGCCACAGGATTCAATGGGTAACATTGATAATAATGGCTCACACAATCCGGGTAGATTAATCTGCCCGAATGCGATTGTACCCTTCACGGCGAGGTCGGGAATGACAGGTTCAATTTAGGAGTGGTTGGGGTGTTTTCGGTTCATTGCCGCATAACCATGTGCCTAGAAAACACCGTGAGCGTCGAACTTAGTACGAAAAGAGGATACTCAGTATCCGTTTAAAATGATTGATCCAGCGGAGAACGGTTCAATGAAACATCCTCTATACAGAACACCGTACTACCAAAGGCGATGTAGACTGCCAAGCCATCAAAACTTGATTTTGAGGGTATAATCCCTCTCCTGCACTGAGCTATCTCCTACGGATTAGATTTGCAAGGTGCACAATAGACCTTCTGGATATGCGGCGCCACTTTGATGGGGATTCTTATTCGCTTCGCCTGTTTGCCAGTATTTTAGCGGCGCAGGTGCTTATCCTGCTTTGTATAAAGCTCTGGCCCAGTGCGTCTGAACCAAAACCGCTTGACATCATCTACTCCAGCCCAGAAGTCATTCAGATGGAGGAGATTGTCTCTACTAACCAAACACGGCGTGCTCCGCCGCCCCCTGCCCCCCTTCCCCCTGTAATCGCTCCCGATGACACCATCCTGGAAGAGGAAATCCTGCTTGACCTGGATCCTCTGACGCTCACGGATCCGTCACTGGATGACATGCCGACGGAACCGGAAGGAGCGCCGTCAACCGGAATCGGTGCAACCGAGGGACCAAGACTTATTCGCGTGGTCACACCTGAATATCCCAGACCTGCCAAGCGACGCAACATCCTTGCGGAAGTCGTTATTGCCGTTGTAGTAGACAAACGAGGGCGCGTGCAGTCTCCACAAATAGTTAAGCGTTACTTACTGAACGAAAAGGACAATACACGTACGCTGGTTGATGCTCTTGGACATGGACTGGAAGAAGCCGCTGTGAGTGCCGCCACGCGATCCCTGTACAGACCCGCAAGAAAAGATGGGGCTACTGTCGAGAGCAATGCTGAAATCACTATCAAGTTCGGGAGCTAGTGTTTCCAGGCAGATCTTGCCAGTGAGCATCTTCGATCTCGAAAAACTCCTCCTCGGACTCGAGAGATGATGTAGCCCGGGGAGGCTTTGGAGATGGCCTGTCCGCCTCCACTGCCTTGAACAGCCGCCAAGCTGCCCTCAATAGAAAATACCCAATCGCCGCAACTAGGATACCCGTCAAGAGATTCATTTAGACGCTCCCAGATGAACAACACATCTATATTTCGCACCCTTTGTTATTGTCATTGGACTCTAACTCGGCGCATAACTGTCACTACCTAAGTCTGAACGCCTGCGCCTGCAACTGTGTTCTGGCAAAAACGGATTTATCGGCCAAATGTGTCTATGGTGAGGTTTTCGACACCAGAAACTACGCCGAACCGTTCCAAAATCTGAACTTCCCCATACCGCAGCCGTGAACACTGTTCCCGCAAATACACACAAAGCGCATCCCATTCTGCCAATCGACACCGTGTGTATCATTCAATTCGGTATCGAAGAGCCTGAACATTGAGCCCGAAGTCTCCGTCATGAATTGCCAACCAACAAACCGTTTGACCCAGTAGACCGAACAGCTAGAAAGCCGTGTGACCTGCCAGAAGTGAGTATTGCCTGAACTTGAGGGTCGTATCCCTGCTACACCGGGGAAATTCGCAAATGCTGCCTTATGCACGCCCCCAGCAAGTCCAAAAGACGAATTTTAGGAATCGTGGCCACCCAACACCGGCTGTGCGCTTACTTTCTGGCAGCCAGGTCCATAATTCTTACTTGAATAATTCCGGCTTACTTGGATTAAAGTACGTGATCCCGTAGTGATCTGTTTCAACAATGATTCGAGATAATTCGTCCAAGTCCTCCGGACGTTGCTCAAAATCCATCTGCTCAACATTGACGTTTAGCAGCGGACTTTTTGTATATCGAAAAAAATAGTCCACGTACGCCTCCCGGAGGCGCTTCAACAAGTCTATGTCAATTCCGCGTTCATAAGGAAGATCTCGCTCACGAATCCGTTCAAGAGAACGTTCAAGGCTGGACTGTATGTAGATAATCAAATCTGGCTTCGGAGTACTCCTCTCCATTTGACCGTACAACTTGTCGTACAGATACACTTCCTCGCCACTGAGGTACATATGGGCAAAAATCTGATCCTTGTCAAATGAGTAATCGGTAACCACCCCCGTGTGAAATAAATCCAGTGTACGAAGGGTCGACAGTTGTCTATACCGGCTTGTCAGAAATGCAATCTGTGTCTGAAAGGCCCAACGCGATGGATTGCGATAAAATCGGGACAAAAAAGGATTTTCCTCAAAATCCTCCAGGACAAGTCGCAATTCAAAACGCTTGGCAAGGAGGCTTGCAAGTTGCGACTTACCAACTCCAATCACGCCCTCGATTGCTACGTAACGAAGGTTGTCTGGTAGGGTGTCCGTGTGGCCCTTATAAGCTGATTTCATTTTCTTTTTGAATAAGCAACCACGTCGTCCTGACCAAATCGGCTGTGTCTCTGCAGCTGGCAAGTACGGCAGACACCGTTGAATCTATTGGGCTTGGAATATAAGTCTCAGGTGCCAGATCATACCAAGGCTGTAGCACAAATCGCCGATCTTGGAGCCTTGGATGCGGCAATATAAGTTGATCTGTGCTGCATGTAAGTCCCCCAAATGTAAGAATATCAAGGTCAATTGTCCTGGGTGCGTAGGGGACTCGGCGGTGGCGGGCGCCGTCCCGTTCAATTCTCTGGCAGGCCTCCAGCAAATCCATGCCGCTTAGGTCTGTCCGTACTTCGACGACTGCATTCAGAAAATCAGGCGACAGTTCATTGGGCACGAGCGTATGCGCTGAGCCTTCATATACGGGCGAGCATCGAACGAGCGCAGCTATACGCTGCAACCTGGCAACTGCCTGGCGTAAGTGTGCGAGTCGGTCTCCCAGATTTGATCCCAAGCCGATATAAGCAGTCTGCATAATTAATTGGTACCCCCGCCAGGACTCGAACCCGGATATACGGCTTAGGAGGCCGTCGCTCTATCCTGTTGAGCTACAGGGGCTGGTTGCTGCGCAGCTGCGCAATGCGATCAGGTATTGACCCGCCAAAAATGGCGCTGCCGGCGACCACGACATCCGCACCGCACTGGCGTGGTTCGTGTACGTTGTGCGGCTTGATCCCGCCGTCCACTTCCAGCAATGCCTTACTGGAAGCCCGGCTCAGCATTTCCTTCAATTCCCGTATGCGCCCGTTGGACTCAGGTAGATAGTACTGACCAGCAAACCCTGGATATACTGACATGATCATAGCCACATCTATATCGCCCAGCCACGGCTCCAGTTGATTGAGCGGTGTGTCTGGATTGAGTGTGAGTCCTGGCCTACAACCTAGAGAACGGATTTTATGGAGCGCAGCACCGACATCCACGCAGGCTTCAACGTGAACTGTGATGATGTCTGATCCCGCCTGTGCAAAGTCTTCCAGGTAACGCTCCGGCTCCGAGATCATTAGATGCGTATCCAATGTTACTCCAGTCTCTGCTTTAAGTGATTGAAGCGCACGAACAGCTAATGGACCAAAGGTCAGATTCGGCACAAAATGCCCATCCATCACATCTATATGCAACCAGTCCGCTCCGGCAGCCACAGCTTCCGCCGCATGTGCCTCTAGTCTGGCAAAATCAGCGGATAGAATGGATGCTGCGATCAGCATACTATACACCAGAAAAGAGCGCAACTATGAGCGCCATCAAAAGCACATTCACAAGCGCAACCGGCAACAACACTTTCCAGCCGATCTGCATGAGCTGGTTGTACTTGAAGCGAGGTAATGTCCAGCGTACCCACAAGAACAAAAATACAAAGAAACCAACCTTAAGAAACAAACTCCCGACCTGCATAAGTCCAAGCCAAACAGAACCCTCCAGCCCAGGAAAAGCCGCAAGCAGCTGTGGTTCAAAAGGGATGAGGTAGCCACCAAAGAAAAAAGTCGTAATTACAAAGGAAGCTACGAACCAGTTAACGTACTCGGCCAGGAAAAACATTCCAAATTTCATACCACTGTACTCGGTATGGTATCCACCCACCAACTCTTGCTCGGCTTCCGGTAGATCAAATGGGGCCCGGTTCGTCTCCGCGAAAGCCGTTATAATAAAAATGACCGCACCGACAGGGTTGCGAAAGACATTCCATCCCAGGATTGCTCCGCCTGCAGCCTGATTTTCTACAATCTCTACAACGCTGAGGGATCCAGCCGTGACCACCACACTCGCCAGAGCCAACCCCATCGACAACTCATACGAGATCATCTGCGCGCTTGAGCGCAAGCCACCCAAAAGCGAAAACTTGCTGTTACTGCTCCAGCCCGCAAGCGTAACCCCGTACACCGAAATACTCGTTAGCGCCAGGATGATGAGTGCGCCTACAGCACTGTCCACAACCACAACTCCGCGTGCATACGGAATTAGTGCCGGTACCGTCATGGCTATAACGACCATGATGACCGGGGCTAAGGCATGGACAAATCTGCTTGCACCTTCGGGAACCGTATCCTCCTTGAACACGAGCTTGAATACATCCGCAAACGGCTGAAAAAACCCACCTGGGCCAACCCGATTAGGGCCTGGTCTGTTCTGAATAAAGGCAGATACTTTCCGTTCAGCATACACCAAGCAGGATGCCGATATCAGCATAAAATTGATAATTCCGAAGGCCACTAAGGCCAATAAACCGGGCGATAGATTCATCACCTTTAACCGGCAACCTCTATCTCAATGGGAGGAAGCGTCACACCACTTAGGCCCATTGCCTTGTAAGTTGCTCCGGCGAATGCCGGGATGGACGCACTGATGTGCTGCATGATTTTTTTGGGGCTTTGTGCGGCAATCTCCATATCCAGATTCCGCGCTATTTGGGGAATGATTTCCCAACTCGGCTTGCAGTCCACATAATGGGACTCATTGTGCCAGCGGTCAAAGGGTGTACCATGCTGATCCGCACGGCTCAACCCCATTTGCATCATGAGTGTACGATTGACCCCTTTAATGACCTTCGCAGGCACTACACGCTGTGCACGCCCGGCTTCATTGACATATGTACCGATCGTTTCCGCGACCGTTGCGGCCGGCAAGGCCACGTTGGCTGCGGGCAGGGTTTGATTCGTCGTATTGTAGTAATGCAGTATCACCTGTACATTTTCCAATGCTTGCGCACTGCAAAGTCCTGCTGTAACAGGATCATCCTCCAACACGTAGAGCCCCTGTACTTCCCCGGCGTTAAGGCGCGCTCCCCATACCTCCATATCAACAGGCCGTAGTCCTAACCGTTCACATCCCTGACTGTTAGGGGTCCGGTCATCTGTTCGCAACCACCCATCGCCATGGCCCGGCTCAATATGGGGGATATACCCGGCAACCTGTCCACCAACGGCTCCCGCAAGCTGCATCAACGTCCAGTTATCTTCAACCGTAGCACGTGCCGAAGCCAGGAACAGTGTTTCCTTGCCTGTATTCCTCAGGATTTCTGCGGTCTCTTGAATTGCCTCATCCCACGAACACGCCCCCGACTTATTCAAAGCAGCAGGACCACAGGGGCGGTTCTCATTGAACCATCTGTAGGTCAGGCGATCTTCGTCTGGAATCCAGAACTCGTTTACATCCGGGTTCGGTCGCGGAGTGATCCGCATCACTAGATTGTCGCGCACCCATAGAAAACAGTTTGATCCTTTGGCATTCGTCGTGGTAATGGATGGCGTACTGGCCATTTCCCAAATCCGTGCCTGGAACCGAAAATCTGCCGATGTAAGCGCACCAACCGGACATAAATCAATTACGTTCATTGAGTAGGGTTCATCAAACGAAACGCCTGGCGGTGTAATCGGATAATTCTTGACACCACGCTCAATGATCGTAAGCTGCCCGCTCCGGGAAATCTCATCTGTAAAGCGGACGCATCGCGTACAGTTGATACATCGCTCAGCATCCAGGACAACATTCGGTCCCAGTTTGACTTTCTTGGGCTTATGAACTTTACGGAACTCAAAGCGCGATCCTTCCGGTCCATACTTGTAGGCCTGAATCTGCAAGGGGCAATGCCCTGCCTGATCGCATATTGGACAGTCCAACGGGTGGTTAATGAGCAGGAACTCCATTGTATCGCGCTGTGCTCTTTCCACCTTTTCGCTCGTGCGTGCAGTATGGACAACCTGCCCGTCTGATATCACATGACTGCAGCTAGTCTGCAGTTTCGGAAAATACCGAACGACCTTCTCCCCGTTCTCGTCCAACTGGAACTCACCCGTCTTCCGGTCACGCACTGGCGCTCCCACATCCACAAGGCACTGCCGACAATTTGCCGGCACAGACATGGATGGATGATAGCAGAAATGGGGTAATTCTATGCCGTGATCCAGACAAAACTGGAGCAAACCCGGCTGCCCCTCAAACGCGTATTCCTCTCCATCGATAGTAACCTTTGGCATGGATAACCTAAATGGATTCTTCCGGGGATATGCGGACGCCAGCAGCAATCATGGAAAGCACGGGAACCGGACCCGGAGCATCCTCTTGGTAATGTTCTTCTTCCTCCATATCTGGAATCTTTAGCGTTCCCACAGCCACAGCATATCGGCCACTGATATCAGTTGGCACTGTAAACGCGTACTCGCCGGATTCTGTCTGCTCAGCATGTACACGCAGGCCCTTGCCCGTATCCAAGCCTCGCAACATCAACCAGCAACCATCCATCTGACAAACTTCATGCACTGTACCGGCCACGGCAATCTCGTTTTCCGCATAATACTGAGGTTCTGCGAGCACAGCTTCTACAGGAATTACATCCACCCCCTCACGCTGTTCACCGTAGATCTCATCGCTGGCCAGCTCCGATCCACCGCAGGATATCAGCAGCAGGCAAATACCGATCAATGTGTATTTCATGTGGTTATTGTTCTTTGTTTTCAGGCATTCACCGCCCAGGCAGATGGGCGACATCGGCGTTCAAAATCTCCTCGAAAACGCTTAATTGTGTTACGTACGGGCCATGCAGCCGCGTCTGCCAATGCACAAACAGTTCGGCCCTCCATTTGATCACAGAGGTCTAGAAGTAAGTCTAGATCCCGCAGATTCCCCTCTCCATCATCAATTCGAGTGATCAAATTCTCCATCCATCCCGTACCCTCTCTGCACGGAGTACATTGCCCACAACTCTCGTGGTGGTAGAATCGAGCAACACGGCGCAAGAAGGCAACCATATCGGTGTCTTCATCCAAAAACAACATTCCGGCAGTCCCCATCATTGAGCCCGCTTCGTGCAGACTTTCTACATCCATCGTCACGCCGTCAATCATATCCGCCCGTAAAACCGGAACAGAAGCCCCTCCTGGCACAAGCGCCTTAAGCTTTTTGTTGCCACGTATGCCGCCGGCAATATCGAGTAAGTCTGTGATGAGCATCCCCGTGGGATATTCATATACACCTGGACGATTCACGTGGCCGGAAATACCGTAAAGTACGGGGCCGGGATGCTTTTTCGCGCCTACTCCTGCAAACCAGTCCCCCCCACGGTTAATGATGAGAGGTGCACACGCCAGCGTCTCCACATTATTTATGGTAGTTGGGTACCCCCAAATACCGGATTGCGCAGGAAAAGGAGGTTTGATGCGAGGATAGGCGCGTTTGCCTTCAAGAGACTCCATCAGACTCGTCTCCTCACCACATATATAGGCACCTGCCCCCTTGTGCATTATGATATCCATACTGAAACCCGTCCCCAGGATGTTGCTGCCTGCCAGTTTCGCATCATATAACTTTGACAGCTCGTCCTGGAGGAGCGTAATCCAATTGGCAAACTCTCCCCGAACATACAGGTAGCACGCTTTGAGCGACATTGCATAGCCTGCAATCAGGATACCCTCAAACATGAGGTGAGGGTTATACTCCATTAGCTGCCTATCCTTGAACGTTCCGGGCTCGCTTTCATCTGCGTTGCAGCATAGGTAACGCGGCACATCCGGTTTGACTGGTGGCATGAAGCTCCACTTCAGGCCGGTAGGGAATCCCGCACCGCCCCTGCCGCGAAGGCCACTGCGTTTGACCTCTTCCGTAACCTCGTCAGGTTTCCAGTCGCTCAGGACTGCACGCAGGGCTTCATAACCGCCCCCCGCCCGATATACATCCAGATGATGTAAATCTTTAACCGGCGGCAGAAGTACCCGTTTATATGATTGCCAGTCGCCTGCTTTTGTCATAGCCTTGTGGCATAGTCAACATTAATCACTCGACGACCTAAAACCAGAATTGCAAGCATTGGTCCTAAACTCTGGACAAAATTACTGTGTCCGCTTCGCCACTGGAGGGACTGCGTAGCGTTCTACCGCTTCTGCATCAGTCCGTCTATTTCCACCCATCTCATCTTCATCCTGTGGCAACGTCACGGATATGAATGGCAGCGGCTGCCCTGCTTCCATGGCGTCCACTAGCGCGTCAATCTTCTCCGGGGTCAAATTGTACGCGTATGGACCATTGGAAACCTGCATCATGGGCGCAGAACCGCAGGCCCCCAAGCATTCAGCCTCCCGCAATGTGAACCGACCGCAAGGAGTCGTATGCCCCCTCATGACACCAAGTTTCTCTTCCAGATATGCTAGAGTGTCGTAGCCTCCACAGAATTGGCAAGAAAAACAGGTGCATACATCCAGGACGTAAGTGCCTTTCTTTTCCTTATAATACTGCGTATAGAACGTTGCCACACCGTAGACCTGTGCATAGGGCAACGATAGTTCGGTGGCAACCAGTCGCATCACCTCTGGAGGCAAAAACCCAAATTTTTCCTGCGCAAGCCAGAGCACCCACATAACTGCCCCATCCGGGGTTGGGTATTGGGTCACGTACTCGGCGATCTTCGCCTTTTCTTCTGGGGTAAAAACCAACTCTTCCTCCGAAAAATGTGCTTCCGGATTGGAATCTGGCAGCGCCACTACGGGATTGCGAATAAAATCTGCCATCTACTTGTCCGCCTCACCCATTACCGGGTCAATAGATCCGATTAGCACCACAATGTCTGCCACCGGATGACCTTCCATCATGGATTCCAAGCCCTGCAGGTTCGTAAAGGATGGTGCGTTAATACGTGCACGCCAGGGGCATCCGGTTCCGTCACTTTCGAGGTAGAACCCTAATTCCCCTTTGGGAGATTCGATAGCATGATACGCAGCAGCTCCTTCGGGCGGAGCTATCCCCGTTTCCGTGTACATGAAGTCGTGTATCATACCCTCCATCGAATAATATACTTCGTTCTTGGACGGATACGTCTTTTTCGCATCGTCTGCCCGTATCGGCCCTTCCGGCAATCGATCCAGACATTGATGAATAATCTTAATGCTCTCCAGCATCTCTTCAACACGAATATGGTATCTCGCTAGACAATCCCCCTCCTCTCGGAGTGGAATAATGAAATCCACCTCGTCGTACTTCAGGTAGGGTTCAAAAGTGCGGATATCATAGGGAACGCCACTGCCGCGAAGATTGGAACCTGTCAGTCCGAGTGCTATTGCCTCATCCGCACTAACCGTGCCAACATCTTTGTTTCGGTCAATCCAGATGCGATTACGGTTGAGGAGCTTTTGCCAGCCTTTAATGACCTCTTCGTAACGGATTGCAAAGTCCCTGATCATATCAATCGCCTTGGAACTCAGATCTGTTGCCAACCCACCAATTCGACTGTGTGAAACCGTAAAACGTGCCCCTGAAACCTCGTCAAAGATGCTATAGAGATCTTCCCGGCCCTGAAAAGTCCATAAAAAAACACTTACTGCCCCCGCGTCCATCAGCCCGACTCCCAGCCACAGCAAATGAGAAGAGATGCGAGCCAATTCACACATGATCATGCGGATCCACTGCGCCCGCTCAGGAATCTCAACGTTCGCGAGTTTCTCCACTGCCATGCACCAGGCCACATTATTTGCGTAGGGCGCCAGGTAATCCATGCGGTCGGTATAAGGCATGAACTCCTGGTACGTCTTGCTTTCCGCGAGCTTTTCGACACCGCGGTGCAAGTATCCGATGTCAAGCACACACTTTTCGATCAACTCACCATCAAGCTTGACCATGCACCTGAGCACACCGTGTGTAGCAGGGTGCTGCGGCCCGATGTTCAGCGTCATTTCGTGCTCCAGCGCATCCTTCACACGTGAAACTTCAGTGCCACGCCTTGTACTCAACCAAGCATCCTTGCTCTCAAGTCGTTTGAGTATAGTCTCGTTATGCCTGGGCCAAAACGAGAATATATTCTCCTGATCGTGAAATGACGATTTAACCGGCATCAATTTTCGTCGTTTTCTGCAGGCTCTTGATAGCTCTTAGCCGGACTGCCGCTATGGGCAGCTGCAAAAGGATCCATGGTTAGCTCCCCCTCAGGCGTCCGTGGTGGGAGCGGGAGTGATCCTGGAATACCCAGTAGCGGAAACTCCTTGCGTTGGGGATGATATTCAAAATCCTCAGGCATGAACATACGTCGAAGGTCTGGATGGCCCTCAAAACGAATGCCCAGCATATCAAAGCACTCACGTTCATTCCAGTCTGCTGCCTTGAACAGGCCAGTTATTGAGGGCAGAACTGCATCATCTTCCTCTACACGCACCTTTATTCGAAGTCGTTTACCTTTTTGAAGGTTTACGAAACAGTAATAAACCTCATAACGGGGTGCTTCCTCCTGAAATCGATCCACGCCGGCAAGGTCCACGAGGTAGGTAAATCCCAACTCTTCTTTCAGTGCCGTGCATACCTCCAAAAAAACCTCACCCGCAATAAATATTGTACGCTCACCCGCATAGACGACTACCTCTGTTATTGCCTCCGGAAACTGCTCCTGGATAGCTTGTATTACATCTGTAACATCAGTGGACGCCTTCGCATGCAAATTCTCCTCGTCTGGGCGCGCCTTATCTACGGGCGTAAAGTGGAAGTTGAGTGAGTCAGCCATCAACTATCTCTACACACCTCCCACTGTTGTCCGACCGTCACTCGTGAGGATCTCCAGGTTCATTGGCTCTACAGCTGATTTTTTTGGGCCGCTTGCATAATCCTTTGCTATGGAATATTCGTTCCGAACTTTTTCCTGAATATCCATTAACGCATGAATAACGGCCTCTGGTCGAGGCGGACACCCCGGGATATAAACATCAACCGGCATAAAGTTATCTATTCCTTGTACAACGCCATAGCAGCGATGCATTCCTCCACTCGATGCGCACGCTCCCATGGCTATACACCACTTTGGATCGGCCATTTGATCCCAGACGCGTCGTATCGCGTGTGCCATTTTGTAACTGCACCATCCTGCCACGATCATCAGGTCGGCCTGACGAGGGGAGAACCGCATGGCCTCACTGCCGAACCTGCCGACATCGTACTTGGGACCGCCGAAGGCCATCATTTCAATGGCACAGCAGGCTAAGCCCATGGGCATTGGCATCAGAGAATTTGAACGCGCCCAGTTGACAACAGCGTCAACAGTGGTTGTTAAGTATCCAGTAGCAGAATCCATGGAGAAAAACCAGCGTCGTTTTTGTGAGAAGTGATGCGGTTTGTTTCGTTAGTCGAACTCCAGTCCGCCTTTTTTGATGTCGTATAAAAGTCCTACCGCAAGGACCAAAATAAATATGCTTACGACCGCCAACACCCCCATACCAATTCCCGCCTCCAGAAAATGCCTGTGGCTGACTGCCCACGGGTAAAGGAACACAACCTCAACGTCAAAGACAATAAATACCATCGCAACCAGATAGAACTTGACGGAGAACCTCTGATGGGCAGTCCCGATTGGATCCATGCCACTCTCATATGCACTTACTTTGACTCGATTGGGCCTCCGAGGGCCAAGCAATCGCTGAGCTAACAGCAATGTCAACGCCAAACCTGTTGCCAGGCCCAGCATAATCAATAGTGCGATAAACTCAGCACTCATGGCAAAAACGCCTGGTTATATTTTTCTGGATCAGAAAATGCGCACGCAGCAGTAATATACGGACCGATATCCGACTACAAAGCATGATCAACCCATGAAGATAGCAACCGGCTGTAACACAAACTCCCAACTCAAGTTTGATTTGTACTCGTGCTAAGCGACCGGGCTCAGACAACTGTGGCTTGTACCCAATTGAACCCAATTTTGTGCGAATATACCCGGCTCCCGTCCTTCTCTTTTGAGCTCTCCCACCACAATCTCGCGCCCGTGCCAAATACCGCGCTACAGTTTGGGTTAGTCGCCAAAACCTGGACACCTCCTTGCCAAGCCCTCTGGTGCCATCCATCAAACGCGATAATCCCTGCGCGAGCGCAACCCTTGAACACAAAACCCTTCAGCAAGCCTAATACATGCTCACCTATCATTTTGGATCAGTATGTCCTCAGGTGCTGCAAGTATTCCTCACACATTTGGACACTACAAGTCGGGATATCATCTAGCTTGGATCAGAATTCTGCTGAGAGACTCAAATACAACGCGGCACCGTTATAGTCCCACGGCGTGCTGAGAACGCTTGCATTGCCCTGACCACCGCGTTCTATCGGATCTGCAGGGCGATCAACTGCGAAGATATTGTTGACACCGAATTTGGCGACATAGTGGTCGCCAATTTGATACCCTACTTCTGCATCCACGATCCAGCTTCCGGTGTAGCTCGTTAGAACATCCTGCCCATTAAACGTGCATGAGAAACTGAATAATAGACAAGCTTTCCAGCCACTGTAATAAAGGAGGCGAACCAACCCCTGGTAGGGTCCTAAAATATGACGACCAGTTGCGATAAGACGATGGTGAGGATTCACATGCTCCATTTCAATCTTCCGCCTGGGAGACAGAATACTGACTCGCGTGGATTCAGTCAGGGGCTCCCCTAGAAATGTGTTGATCGTTGTGGGTTCGGAAAACTCCAGCAGTTTAGGACGCGTCCAGTTGTAAGCAATACTGGCAATGGTTACCCGACCATTGGTAGATTCCTTGTCATAGGAAAGTAGAACATCGATGCCAAGTTGACGGGTATCAAAATCATTTGAATAGAACTTTACTTCCTGCAGTGTTTCAAATCCTGCGAGCTGACCGGATCGCCTGAGAATATCAGTGAGTTCGTCAGTCAATGGAATACTGCCGCTGAGCGCGATCCGGTCTCGAAGGGTGATCCCGAACAGATCTGCTGTAAGAACCAGATTCGGAGAAGCTCGAATGATGGCCCCAAACGTCAGGTTGACCGCAGATTCTTCGGTAAGAGGTTTTCCACCCAATGCTCGTGCAATCGGATGATAGGAAGGAATCTGCCCGGCATCAATCAAACCACCCTTGGAATCAAGATTTGTCTGAATATTTTGAATGTTGACTTGCCCCGGCGTGGGTGCGCGGACTCCAGTACTCACAGATCCTCGTAAACTCAACATCGGCTTGGCGCGCCATAAGGCGGCCACTTTTCCGGTGAGTATATTTCCAAAATCCTGATAGAAGTTTTCGTAGCGTCCCGCTACACCAATCTGAAAGGTCCGAATGAGGTCTGTCTCCAGGTCAACGTACGCGGCATAGTTGGGACGATCCCATCTCCCGGCGTACTGTGGAGGGATTCCCTGATCACCGTTGGAACCGACAGAAAAGCCCTGTTCCGCATAAGGACCGACCGAATACGAGTAGAAATCACCCGGTCTGGTTTCAAATACTTCTGTTCGCCACTGTATCCCCGCGGCGATGTTGAGGGGCGAGTAAAGATTCTCAAGATTCAGGGGATAGGATACATCCAGGTTCACGCTGTATTCCTGTTGCAGAAAATCGCGCTGGCGAAACTCAGACGGTCCCTCAGGACCCCAAGAAGCATTGACGGTATTTCTGATGAAATAGTCCATGAGGCTCCTCCCCACTGTTGCACTGAGATCCCATTTCAGCCCAGACCCGTTGTCACTATACACCCCTGCGACCGCGCTCACGTCTGAAATGTTCGCACCAAACCGGGGAGTGAAGCCACCTGGGTAGTCCTCATTAAACAGATAGCAAGTACCCTGGTATTTGGCGATGAAGGATTGTACTAAACCAAAGTCTGAATCCAGCGATGGCAAATCATTCAATGCACGACATTCAATCCCATCATTCGGATCAAGGTCCACAATCGCACGTGTGGCGTTGGCCCCGGATCCAAACCTAAAAACATTGGCCCGCGCATTGCCGCCCGATGGTGGCCTAAGGTAGTAGCTACCATTGCCAGAGCGTCGACCATATCCTCCGAAGGCATAAAGATGTGACAACTCGTTTAGATCCAGTTTGGCGTTGAGGAATCCGGTAATGGCGTGATCGATATCCGGGTTTCCCCAGACCTGAGCCGTTCGAGCAACCGGAAATCCTTTACCCATCAGTTCTACGGCATCCGCGCGATCTACAGAGCGATTGGTAGGTTCCAGATTGCGGTATTCAAGACTGAGGTTCAGGAAGCCCTGTTTGGTAAGCGGCAACCCCGCGTTTGCTGCAACGGAAATGTAACGACCGTCACCTTGATGATACTGACCTACCTGTGAATAGACTGAAACCCCATGGTTCGCATCCCGAAGCAGGAGATTGAAGACCCCGGCAACTGCATCTGCACCATATTGGGCGGACGCACCATCGCGCAACACTTCAAACTGCTTCACTGCAATCGCTGGAATCATATTCATATCAGGACCCTGTGAACCGAGAATCAGCGCACTCCCAAACAGCGCTATAGAGCCCGTACGGTGACGGCGCTTACCATTCACTAGCAAAATCGTGTTGTCAGGCGAAAGTCCTCGCAATGTGGGGGGCCTGACAAAGGTCGTTGATCCATCTATCTCGTGCCTCTGAACATTGTACGAGGGGATCTGGGAGCGGAGAATATCGTCAATATCAGTACTGCCGGTACTCTGCAGGTCTCGAGGAGAAATCACATCAATCGGGACAGATGAATCCGTAACGAGTCGCGGAAGTCGTCTCGTTCCCACGACGACCAATCCCTCAAGCTCTCCAATGGATGGAACAAGTGCCACATTCAAGTGCTCCTCCTCCCCAGCAAATGGAAGTCGCTGCGTCACATACCCAACGAACGAGAACACCAAAATGTCATCAACCGAACGGAGATCAAGCTCAAATGCTCCCTCCGATGAAGTCGCCGTTCCGATCAAGGTTCCTTCAATAACAACTGTTACTGCCTGCATGGGCTCGCCGGTCTCAGCGTCAGTCACAGTCCCGCGCACGGTCAATTGTGCCACAACATTGGGAGTGGCCCATAAGGTTAAGCAAATGAGCATGGTAGCCCTGAACATCTTAATCAACTCTAGTCATTTTCGACGCTTCTAACAAAAAGACCTGTAGCAGCCAGCACAGCCTGCCATCTGAATACACGCAGTCGGAATAGTATGTGAAAGTGCCGCAAGAGATTAACGTTTTTCGTATCGACTGCCCGCCACGGAAGTGAGACATTGGCCGGTTAGGGGTGTTTCTATAGATGGCTTGAGTTTCCTGCCACATTCCTCCTCCAGTAAACTTGTTCATGACCAACAAACAATCACCGGTGGTTAGTCCGATGGTCCATTTCTGCCGTGTTTATAGACTGCGCCGCGTGTCGAATCGGTCAAATTTCTCCGCCCTGCAAATTACCAATCACAGCAGATCTCCATCAGATCGTTTCCGTACAGCCCTACGATGGCGTGGGGATCAACTTGCTAATGGACCTTTAGCGAAGGAGCCTCTTTCAAAAACCACCTAATAGAGGAATTTTGAAAGAGGCTCTTATTATAATTCCCACTACCTCCAATCGGTTGTATACGTCAAACGCACACTCGCAAGGCGTCCAAGCTTCGGAGCTCCGACAAACTCTCGATGATCACTGTTGGTCGCATTATTGATGCCAAGGTCAGCACGCAGCGCATGATTGATCTCATAGCCAACACCCATATCCACCACGAAATAAGACTCCACATCACCATTGTACGGCCCGGAAATCATACGGAAACCCTTGGTATATCGACCGGACGCGCGCACACTGAATCCACTCGGATGCTGGTACTGTCCGCCCAGTTTTAACTTGAGAGGCGGCGCGTTCAGGGCCAGCACCTTGTCCTCAGACTCTTCTTTTAGTTGCGTGTGATCAAAAAAATCGTCGCTCACCCACGACATATTTCCAAATAATGTGAGCGCACGTGAGGCAATCAACTGAAGAGAAACGTCCACACCGTAATATCCAACATCTCCGAAATTCGGGTAGGCCAACATGATCTCAGGAATCTGCCCGATCCCCGGATTGTTCTCATTGGGCTGAACTATTGCTATGGGGGTGCTCGCAGTAGGTAAAGACGAGCCTGCCAAATCTACCAGAAGTTGAGCCCCCTGCTCCGCCGTTAGGTTGAAAAGCCCGAGTGCAACTGACAGCGCATCGTTGTTTGCAATCCCGGTAGAAATATCACGAACAAGGTCCTGAGCCAAAGTCGGTACCAAAACAAGTGGTGTACGCACTTGAAGCGCACCTATAAAATTCTTCTTTTGTGCGTAATAAGCATCCACTGCAAACAGAAAATTATCATTTAGAATGCCCTTGTATCCAACTTCGAACGTTTGGGAGATGGTCTGCTTGAGGGGGCCTACATCCTCCAGATCAGTTAAGCCCAAATCTATACTTAGTGTGCTAAGGTTGAGCGCACCCAAAACTCCAGGATTAAAACCCTGCACAACGGTGTTCTCTGGACTGAGCCCCCGCTTGAGTGATGCAATCAATGGCGCGGGTACATTCAGTCCGGCCGCCGCCAGCAAATCGGCAAGTTCTTGATCTGGGATTGCCGCAAGGGACCCATACATAAGCGCGTAAACATCTCCTGTGCCTATGCCCACGGGAACCGGAGCTCCCTCGAACCCCGGCAGGAGACTGGATGCAACAAGATCCGTTGGAGCTCCAATCGCCAGAAACTCAGGATTCCGTTGATAAGTGAATCCAGTGGCAGCACCTCGACCACGTACATTTATTCCGCCCAGCGAAGCCGCTATCAAATCCAACCAGTTACTTGTGGCAGTTGGAGAGGAAAAGCTGCGGTTATAGGTTACCCGGAAACTTGAGGTTGGATTGGGCTTGATTACCAGTCCAACACGAGGGGACGCCTGGATTTTGTCCACAACATTATTGTAATCTCCGCGCAGTGCGAGTGTTAACTCAACCCGATCGCCGATACTAGTTGTTGACTGGCCATACACACCGTATTCGTCTATGTTGTCATTGTCCTCATTGCGTCCCAACACTGTGCCTTTTGTATCCGGACGGGTGAGTTCTAGGTCAGCACCTAGGATCAGTGACTGCCTAGAGCCAAACTGCAGATCGTACTGCGCCTGTCCTACGTACTCACGGGAATGTTCAATAACCGGATCGCCACCATATACATAGCTGTTTCTCGAATCGTTTGCATTCACGAAAAATTGCGCAAAAAACGGACCACTTGACAACCTCGCCTGGCCAAATGAATAGCGATAGTCATCACCTTGGATGGTGCCTATACCACTCAGGACCGTTCCATTCATCGCGGCAGTCCCGGCGTTTAGCGAAAGCCTGGTCCTGGTTCCTAAGCGAAACTCCACATTTCCCGACACCGTGAATTTGCTGTAATCTGTGTCCCGAACACCATCTACGAAAATCTGCACGGCATCTTCCGGGTCTGGACACTGATCAAATGCACGGCTCTGCAATAGGGCCGAGTCACAGGATTCGAGGGCAAAGTCATTTCCTGCAAAATATGATCCAGTAACCTTGACACCCACACGACTACCTATCACAGTTGCCGCGCGCGCCTGCACATTCAAGTGCGAGCGTTCGCCACCGCTGACAGCGACTGTGGCCCCGGGATGAGTAAATGGGTCCTTGGTTATATAATGAATCACGCCGGAATCAACCCCCGCGCCATAAAGTGCAGATCCAGGACCACGTACAACCTCCACACGATCAAGGTCTACCATCAAGTTCGGCATCAGGCTGTGAAGATTCACGCCTATCGAAGCCGAACCCGCATCACGATAGTCAGTCAAAACATACGTAGCCCCTGAAAAGACATTATTGAAGCCCCTGAGAACCACTTCGTGTCGATCTATCCCGGTTTGTGCAAAGTCCAACCCAACAACATTACGAAGTGTGGCCACGGTCGTGGGGGTGACTACACCTCTAAGATCCTGAGCCAAGATCACATCAGTAGATGACGGCGAGTCCAAAACTTTCTCCTGCCTCCTACTGGCTGTAATTTGGAGTTGATCCAAATCTATGCCAGGTACCAACTCCACATTCAGAATGTATTCCTCCCCCTCTGAAATCTCTATCTCGGTTTCAGCCGACCTGTATCCTGTATAGGACACTCGAATGGTGTTTGTGCCCGCAGGCAGACCACTGAGCGTATAATTCCCTCCCTCGTCGGTAGCCGTGCCCTGCAAAGATTCAACATGAACCACACTTGCCCCTACCAATGGTATACCATCTTCAGAATCCGAGACCGTTCCAGAAACGGAAGTATCCTGAGAAAACGCCCAGCCGGGCAATGCTAAGGCAAACGCCAGCACACTAATACTGAATAGAAAGCTTCGGATAGTCATGTCTTCGTGGTTAAGTGATTCGCCCTGAACGTTACCGTACGATTGTCAAATTTACGCAATTCCCGTGTTGTATTTATTGAAAAATCAAATGGACACGTACTAACGATTGACCGCAGCAGCAACAGCGGAAGGCGTTAGACCGCTGCTTAGTTACCCCAATCGGTTGTGTAGGTGAGTCGGGCATTGGCAATTCGTCCAAGCCTGGGAGCACCTACAAATTCACGATGGTCACTGTCAAACAGGTTGCTGATTCCCAGGTCTGCCCGGATCCCGGTTTGGTTGATGGCATAGCCTACTCCAATATCTATAACGGTATAGCTCTGTACTTGACCTACATATTGCCCCGAAATCATCGGGAAGCCTTCGGTGAATCGTCCAGAAGCATTGACCGAGAACCCACTTCTGTGGCGATACTGCCCACCCAATTTTACTTTAAACCCTGGTGCATTGAGTGCCAATGCCAAGTCCTCAGAGTCTTCACCAACCTCGGTGTGATCAAAATAATCGTCACTAATCCAAGATGCATTCCCAAAAAGAGTCAGAGCATCAGAGGCTATCACCTGCATTGAAACATCCATGCCAAAGTACTGAATGTTCCCAAAGTTGGGGTAACTGAGCATGAGTTCAGGGAAATATCCCTCACCTCTGTTATTCTCGTTTGCCTGTACAATCGCAACTGGTGTCTCGCCATCGGGCAGATCGCCACCGGCTAGGCCGACCAGCATTTCCGCAGCCAATTGGGGAGTCAGACCAAACAACCCGAGTGCACCCGCTATCTGATCATTTGCCGTAAGCCCGGCCGCGATATCCCGGATCAGATCCTGTTGCAGGTTGGGAACGAGTACAAATGGCGTCCGAACCTGGAGTGAGCCAGTGAAATTCTTCCGCTTCGAGAAATAACCGTCAACCGCAAGCAGCACCTTATCGCTGATGACACCTTTGTATCCAATCTCCCAAGACTGGGAGACCGTAGACTCGATCGGCGGTATATCCTGGAGGTTATTCACTTCAGGTCCGGTCTTGAGTGTAAGTGTGCTCAAGTTCAGGATACCCAAAACACCAGGACTGAATCCCTGAATGGGCGTTACTGCTGGGTTAAGCCCCTCTTTTAGGAGAGGGATCAGTTGAGGTGGAATACTGAGTCCCGCTTCGGCGAGCAGATCTGCAAGTTCCGAATCTGGAATGGCAGCCAGCCCTTCGTACATCAGTCCATATATCACCCCGGTGTCAATGCCAACAGGGACAGGTGCACCCTCCATACCAGGCAGCATGCTGGACGCTACAAGGGCAGACGGGGCGCCCAGCTCCAGGTAGTCAGGGTTCCTGGAAAAGGTGAACCAGTTAGCCCCTCCACGTGCCCGTACGTTTAGTCCCCCAAGTGAGGCCGCTACCAAATCCAGAAAGTATCCGGTGGCATCCGGCGATGAGAAACTGCGGTTGTATGTCGCACGAAAACTTGAAGTCGGGGACGGCTTTACTACAACCGCAAATCGCGGAGACATCTGAACCCTTTCCACCACACTGTTATAATCTCCACGAAGTGCTAGGATGAGATCCAGCTTATCAGAAATTTTCGTGCTTGATTGTAAATACGCACCATATTCATCAATATTGTCAATGTATTCGTTGCGTCCGAGCACGGTCTCCCTGGAATCAGGGCGATCGAATGTGACATCAACTCCTCCGATCAACTGCTGGCGAGAGGTAATATCCTTTGCATACTGGGCCTGAATCGTGTATTCTTCTGAGTACTCTACGACCGGATCACCCCCATACACATACGAACCACCAGAATCGTTCGAATTTACGTAGGCCTGCACAAAAAAGGAACCACTGGAGAGCCGAATCTGCCCGTAACTATGTATAAAGTCCTCGCCCTGGACCGTGCCAACGCCCGTCAGTACTGTTCCATTAAAACCACCGAAGCCACCGTTAAGAGATAGCATTGTCTTAGTGCCGATTCGCCAATCCACGTTACCGGATAGCACCACTTTCTTGTATCTAGTCTCGCGTGCGCCATCTACAAATAACTGAACCGCATCCTCAGGATCCGCGCATTCGCTGAATCTCTCAGCCTCAATAAGTGCAGAGTCGCAACCCGTGAGCGCAAAATCCTCGGCCGTCGCATAGCTACCGAGTACCTTTACGCCAAGGTTTTTGCCGAAGACAGTTGCAACACGCCCCTGGAGGTTAAGCATGGATCTCTGCCCCCCACTCACAGATACTGTAGCACCCGGATAACTGAAAGCATCTTTGGAAATGTAATGGATGACGCCTGAGTCCACACCAGGACCATAAAGGGCCGACCCGGGTCCACGCACAACTTCTATCCGTTCAGTATCAATCGCCAAAGCAGGCATGACACTGTGCAGGTTTACGCCAATCGAGGCGGCACCAGCGTCCCGGTAATCGGTAAGCACATGTGTATCCCTTGAAAACGTATTATTGAACCCCCGTAAAGCAACCTCATGACGATCTATTCCGGTTTGCACCATATCCACGCCGGTGACATTTCGCAATGCCCTGACTGTAGAAGGTGCGACATCCAACTGAATGTCACGTACGGTTACGATGTCAATTGATGCGGGCGCATCCAGCACCATTTCCTGATGTCGCCCGGCAGTTACCTGGATAGGGTTCAAATCCGTGCCTGGAACCATGTCGACATTCCACACATACTCTTCGCCCTCTGACAGCTCTATTACGGACTCCTGAGCAGCATAGCCTACAAAGCTGATTCGCAAGGTATGCGTCCCGGGGGTAAGGTTTAGAATCTCAAAGTCCCCTTCAGCGTCGGTTGCACTCCCCACACCCGTTCCAACCAACAATATGTTTGCACCAACCAGTGGCTGCCCGGATTCGGCATCAATAACCTTCCCAATTATTGCACTCGTCTGTGCTAAAACTTGAGCTGCAATACAACATAACCCGAAACCGACAATCAGACCGCGAATGATCTTGTAACCTGCCATGATAATGTTGAATTAACCAGACTAGGTTAATGTACAAAATATCAAAATTATACCCTAGACAACCGTTGCAAGCTTTCCGCACGTCGATTTTCCTAATCATCAGAGGGCGGTAACCTGAATGCATCGTGCGTTCAGTTACCGCAATCCCATGGATCCTTACGTTTACGGCCACAAGCCCTACACTTGAATTTTCGCTACATCAATGCGATAACCTGCCTTGATCCAACCACACCTACGATACATAACGCCGAATTCGGCACCCGAGTAATTACGGTCGAAAAACGCAAATACCTTGCCGAATCGATGCTCGGCTTAACGAACACGCCCTCCCCCAATTCTGAACAGGGGGACCTTCTGCAACAAACCGTTGCACCCAGAAATCCCGCCATGGGACAATTCCCCCTTCATTTCCGGTTCCGTTGCAGCAACGCAGTCTGTGCAAGGGGCAAAGGATTTGGTATACTTGCTGTTCTCCCGGCAAGCCGCACCAAAATCAATCAAGAAGCGTGATCCCGAATCCCCGCGCGAGCCAGGAGCAGCTCCACATGCTTCGTATGGTACGTCGCATCGAAAAGTTTCTCCACTTCCTCCGGGGAGATATGCTCCATTATCGCATCTGATGACATAACTAATGGCTGGAATCTCTGATCGTTTTGCCAACTTTGCATGGCTAAAGGTTGGACCAGATCGTAAGCTTCCTCACGCGTCAATCCGCAATCTATCAACCTAAGCATAAGCCGTTGACTGTTGAACAGACCATGCGTCGCATCTAAATTCTTCCGCATACGTTCGGCATTCACAACCAGGTTTTGTAAAATCCGTGTAAACCTGACTAGTGCGTAATGCAGTACCGTCGTTGCATCGGGCAGGATGACACGCTCAACGCTGGAATGAGATATATCCCTTTCATGCCATAGTGCCACATTTTCCATGGCTGCGACCATGTAGCCACGAAGTAACCGCGCGAATCCGGTAACATTCTCACTGCCTATTGGATTGCGTTTGTGCGGCATGGCACTGGATCCCTTCTGACCCTTGCCGAAGGCCTCCTCGACCTCACGGACTTCACTGCGCTGCAAATGGCGTATCTCTACGGCCATCTTCTCGAGGCTGGCCCCGATGAGTGCCAGCGTATTCACATGATGGGCATGGCGGTCCCGCTGGATGACCTGCGTCGCAATCGGCTCCGGCTCAAGCCCGAGAATCTCGCAGGTTATTCGCTCGACTTCCGGCGGAGTATGCGCAAAAGTCCCAACCGCACCAGACAACTTTCCAGTTCGCACACCTTCAACCGAAGCCTTGAATCGCTCCATGTTGCGCCTCATTTCCGCGTAATAAAGCGCAAGTTTCAGTCCGAATGTGGTCGGTTCCGCATGCACACCATGCGTCCTACCCATCATAATCGTATATCGGTGTTCTAACGCCCGGTCATGCAAGACCTCCAGCAAGGCCCTGATGGCTTCCTCTATTAGCCTGTTGGCTTCCAGAAGACGTATCGACCAAGCAGTATCCACTATATCCGCTGAAGTGAGACCATAGTGGACCCACTTCTTTTCCGGTCCAAGTCCTTCGCTGACTGCGCGAGTGAAAGCGACTACATCGTGTCGAGTAGATTGCTCTAGTTCGTGAATACGATGCAAGTCAAAAGACGCATTTTTTCGAAGTTTTTTGACATCCTCTTGGGGGATCACCCCGACCCTGGACCAGGCTTCACAGGCTGCCAACTCCACTTCAAGCCATACCTCAAACTGGTGCTGTTCACTCCAGAGCGTGCGCATGACTGGATGAGTGTACCGATTAATCATACTGACTTCATGAATGTGAAAACAAAGGGAGTGGCGCGGGGCACCAAACAAATCTTACAGTGAGTCGCGCTTATCTCGGAGGCTTTTATACAACAGCTTTCGAGCCCGAAAAATGTGAGCCTTTACCGTGCCAAGAGGGAGACCCAATTCTTCGGCGATCTCTATATAGGATTTTTCCTCCTGATGCCGCATTACAATCACACGGTTATACTTGGGCGGAAGTGAATCAATGGCCTCCTGGATAATATTGGCGCGCTGCCTGTCCTCAATCTTGCGATCTGGACGGTAAGTGGTATCAGAAACTTCCTGACGAACCTCACCATCCTTGGTTGACGTTGGCTTATCCAGCGAAGTCGTAGCCAATCTTCGCTTGCGCTTGTAGTCAATCGCATGGTTTGACGCAATCTTGTACAGCCAGGTCGAAAATGCATAATTGGCGGAATAGGTATGAAGTGCCCTGAATGCCTTGATGAAAGCCTCGTGTACGAGATCCTCAATCCCTTCAACACTGCCAATGGTGCGCCTGATATGCAGATGTAGCCCCTTTTGATATTTTTGTACAAGATCCAGATACGCGCGTTGATCCCCTTCAAGCGCGCGAGTGACCAGTATGTGATCTTGCTGACTGGATACGGACCTTCGGGACACCTTCTGATCTTCAGGCATACAGTCTACCGTTCATCAATCACATGCAATTCAGTTTTTATTTTTCTGGCGAAACAGGTAGTTGCCGAGACTCTTTGTATGTGCTGAGAACAATACTGGTTGTCGTGCCTGTCACACCCGGCCAGGCTTGAATGCCCGCAAGCAAACGCTCCAATTCCGTTGTGTTTTGTGTTCTGACCTTTAGAATGTGTGAACCCTCTCCCGTGATTGAATGGGCTTCCAGTATCTCGTCACAACTGCATATATGTCCGATCAGAGACTGATAGCTCTCCGAAGTATTCACAGAGACGCGAATGAAGGCTGTAATATCAAACCCCAAAGACTTGGCGTCCACAGTTGCATGATAGCCGGTAAGAAACCCATTTTCCCGCAGTTTGCGCATACGATCACTAACGCTGGCCGCACTCAGCCCGACGCGCGCTGCAATGTCAATGCGCTTCATCCTTCCTGCAGATTGCAGAAGGTTTAGAATTCGGGCATCAATTTCGTCTAGTTTCCTGCTCACCGATCAATTGTGCACCATGGCAATTATTCTGAGCGGACCACCACTTCCTCCATAGATCTTCATGGGTAAAGCCACGATCGTAAATCCGTTGGCTGGTAGCGCTTCCAGGTTTGCTACATTTTCAAACACTGGAATATTATCTGCAAAAAGCTCCTGATGGCTAACATAGTCGCTAGACTGACCATAGTCAATACTGGCAGTATCAATCCCAACTGCACGAATATTGCGCGTATCGCGCAGCCATCTTGCGGCTTCTGGTGCAAGCCCGGGGAAATGTAACTGACTTACGCCTTCTGCACCCCGTAAATCAGTGCCCAGGTACTGATCCCGATTCGGCCAATACCGACCAAAGCCCGTCTTTAACAACACAATGGCATCCTCTGGTATTTGTCCATTTACTGCTTCCCATTCCTGAAGATCAGACACGCTTATTTGGTAATCTCGGTTATCGGCCACTCTGTCACTCACATCCACAACAACACCGTCCCCAATAAGTCGGTCCAATGGGATTTCATGATTCGCCCACTTGCCTTCGGCGAAATGGACGGGAGCGTCCAAATGCGTGCCGCCATGTTCAGAGGACTCGAACGAGTTTGACTCATAATAGTATCCACCTTCCTGCCATCCCTTGGCGTCTTCGTGTAGTTGGAACCCTTCCGCGGTAGGCCAATAGATGGTTGTTGTATCAAAGCTGTGTGTAAGGTCAACCAGCGTATCATGGCTGTCCAGTGGCACGGAATCCTGACAGGACACCGTCAGGAACATGCTCATGAAACCAAATATTGCAATAGTTCTCATATTTTTACGCAACAAGCCTCAACAACCATGATAACTAGCAACTAAATTCAGCTTGTTTTGCTCCATTACGGGCCCATAGCTCAGTCGGTTAGAGCAGCGGACTCATAATCCGTCGGTCGGGGGTTCAAGTCCCTCTGGGCCCACAATTTACGAGAAACCGAGGAGTAACCCGCCCTGGTACACTAATAGAGAAGCTAGATAAGCCAGCACCGTCATGTAAAGCCACATGACCATTGGCCACCGCCAGGTGTTTGTTTCCCGGCGTGCGATCGCCAGTGTGCTCATGCACTGGAGTGCAAATACGAAGAAAACAAGTAGACTCATCGCAACCAGCGGTGTAAAAACCGGCCGACCGTCCGGGTATTTGTCCGCTTTCAGGGCGTCACGCAGAGCTACCCCACCCTCAGCGTCTCCAACGCTGTAAATGATGCCCAGAGTAGATACAATGACCTCCCGCGCAGCGAAAGCACTCACAAGACCAGCACTGATCTTCCAGTCAAACCCCAGAGGTTGCATGACTGGCTCAAGTATGCGCCCGAGATGTCCTATGGCACTTTCCCTGATCTGAGTAGACTGTCGAATAATGTTTGCGCTGTCAAGTGCAGCTGTATACTTGGCATCCGCCCTTGCTGTCAGGTCTAGTGCATTTGCCAGCGTAGAGTCTACAAGCAACAACGAGTCGGTTGCAACCGTCAAATCTCTACCCGGAGCCAGCGCCTGTGCAGCAGCGTATTCTCTATTCCGTTCCTGAATCGCCAGTTCTTCAATCTGGGTTGCCTCGGGACTTATTTCCGTACGTGGAAAGCTTGCCAGGAACCATAGAGCAATACTGCAGCCCAGAATAATTTTTCCTGCGCGAACAGCAAATACCTTGGAGCGCTGATACATGCGCCAGAACAGCTGGCGCAATCTCGGGCGCCTGTACGGTGGCAGCTCCATCACAAAGTAACTTGCCGGTCCCTTAAACACTAGACGCTTCAGGATAGCAGCAGCCACAAAAGCCATGATGGTCCCCATCATGTACATGGAAAACATTGCCAAGCCCTGGTAGCCGAATACGCCCAAAAGCTTACCTGTAGGTAAGAAAGCGGCGATAAAAAGCGTATAGACCGGAAGGCGTGCTGAACAGCTCATAAGCGGTGCCACCATTATCGTGATCAATCGATCCCGCTCACTATCTAAAGTTCTGGCAGCCATTATGCCGGGAATGGCGCAGGCATAGGAGCTCAGAAGAGGCAGCACGGAGCCTCCGCTAAGCCCCACACGCTTCATCAAACGATCCATTATAAAAGCGCTCCGGGCCATATATCCGCTGTCCTCCATTATGCCCAGGAAGAAAAACAGTAACAGTATCTGTGGCAGGAATACAACCACATTCCCGACTCCGATGACGATGCCATCTGTGAGAAGATCTGTGACCCAGCCCGCTGGCAACACTGAATGAACAATTCCGGCCAATGCTGCAACTCCTGCTTCAATCAAATCCATAGCCGGAATAGCCCAGGAAAAAACCGCTTCAAAAACGCACACCAGTATCAGCAAAAAGCAGAGTGGTCCTGCGACCCGGTGTGTAAACACTGCATCAATCCTGTCGCTGAGCGTAGCCGGTCCGCTGACACGGCGCGAGGCCCTTTGAGCAATTGGCCCGATCCAGGCATATCGGCCACTTACTTCCGCATGCCTCCATGCAATCCCTCGCTTCGCAAACTCCTCCTGCAGAGCTTCGATACGGTTCACAAATTCTGGAGCTCCCAGCCGCCAGGCATCCAATGCTTCCTCCTCCGCCAGCGCGCGCAAAACCTCCATTCGCAAATGCATTGGTTTCACGTGCGGTGCTTCTTCAGCCAATCGCTTGATTAAGGCCGGAATTTTGGCATCTACGGCATCCATTAGCTGCCATCTGTACACCTGTGCGGGCTCAGGCGGATTGAGAATACATTTTTTCAGCTCATCAATCCCCTCACCCCGCGAGGCCGTAATGGGAACTACAGGCACTCCAAGGTCATTCTCCAGTGCAGATGCATCCACCGCCAACCCATTTTCCTCTGCTACATCCATCATATTCAGCGCAACGATCACGGGCAAACCCAGATCAATCACCTGAGTGACCACATACAGATTGCGCTCAAGGTTGCCAGCGTCTAGCACACATACCACGACATCCGGCTCCTTTTCCAAACGCCCAACGAGGACTTCGTAGGCAATACGCTCGTCTATAGATCGTGGAGTAAGGCTGTATGTGCCTGGCAAATCAACGACCTCGACATGCGGGGCACCTGCGAGTGTACCTGCCTTGCGCTCTACAGTGACCCCCGGAAAATTGGCCACACGTTGACGCAGCCCGGTCAGCTGATTAAACAGCGTGGTCTTGCCCACATTCGGGTTACCACACAGAGCGACACGCATGGGCGATTGGGAAGTCACGTCAGATCCTGTGCCTTACCCTTCTTGCCTGGATATGCGAATAAGGGCGGCCTCGGATTTTCGGATTGAGAGATGATAATCACGGACCTTAAGATCTATAGGATCGCCGAAAGGTGCCAAACGAACAACGTGGACCTGTGAACCAGGAACCATACCCATCTCCATCAGGCGATTTATGGCTGCGCTGGGTTCAAACCCTAGAATCGTACCCGACTCACCAGGGCGCAAATCCCTTAGTGTCATAATTCTAAGGGTGTAGCAAATATATCGGCAGCCACATCACGCCGTAAACCAATCCGACAACCGGCCAGACGCACGATAAGCTTATCTGAATTCTGAATTACCTCCACTTGGGCTCCTTCCCGCAAACCCAGATCCCGTAGCCGCTCCTCTGCACAACCGTGCACGGAACATATCTTAAGTGGACATCCGTCACAAAAAGCCGTCAGTGGAGCAGGTATCATAATTCGGAGTCGGAACAGACCCTGTGAATATACTTATTTAGACTGAATATAAATAAGGTCGGAGCATATGGTTCCAATATGATGCCGAAATTTGTGGGAAAGACTCAAGAAATTGTATTCTGTCACTGTTTTCATACGCATCGGATCAGGATACACCTGTTGAATGTCGTTTGACAGCCCGCCTGATAGCGGCCTTGACGCCGTATTTGTAACTGTCGGACGGACGGCCGTAGGAAATGGAGATGCTTCCAGTGAAAAGACAAATTGTGGTATAGGCGTGAACCAGGTTTAATGCGCGTATTGAAAAGGATGACTCGGTCTTGGGTAGAGAAGAAATTTGTGTCAACCATCGTGAATTGCAAGCGTAAGCGATTTACGCCGTATTCTTACGGGTTTCAATTACTTGACTAACATGCGCTTGTCAAAATTCTTCGGTCAAACTCTGCGTGAAGCACCTTCAGAGTCTGATTCCGCATCCAGCCAAATGCTTGTACGTGCAGGATATGTACGACAATTGGCCGCTGGCCTTTATTCCTATCTGCCTCTGGCCCATCGATCCTTACGCAAAATCGAGCAGATCCTGCGCGAAGAAATGGATGCGATCAGCGGGCAGGAAATGTGTATGCCCGTGGTGCATCCTGCCGAAATCTGGCAGGAGTCGGGGCGGTGGTATGAGATTGGGGACGAGATGGGGCGGTTTCAGGATCGTAAGGGACGGGAGCTGGTCTTGGCCATGACACATGAAGAGGTCGTGACCACCCTATGTAAATCAGAGATCCGGTCTTATCGGCAACTCCCGCAAATGGTCTATCATATGCAAACCAAGTTCCGGGATGAGCCAAGGGCTAGGGGAGGTCTTATTCGAGTGCGAGAGTTTGTCATGAAGGACTCCTACACGCTGGACAAAGATTTTGATGGACTCCAGTCTCAATACGAAGCCCACTACGATGCTTACCACCGCATCGGTGCAAGGCTTGGTCTGAATCTGGTCGCAGTACAGAGTGATCCTGGAATGATGGGGGGAAAGATCGCCCACGAATTCATGTACATCACTTCAATTGGCGAAGACTCTCTGGCTATTTGTGAGGAAACCGGTTACGCGTCCAACTTGGATGTGGCAAGCTTTCGAAAGATTCCAGAACCTTCCGGTCCACCTCAGCCACTGACCCGCGTCCATACGCCTGGACAAGCCACTATCGCCAAAGTGGCCGATTTCTGTGGGGTCACCACACGCCAGACTGGTAAGATGGTCTTCTATATGGGGGATTTTGGAGCAGAGAATCCGTCTAAGCTAATTGCCGCCTGTGTTCGGGGAGATATGGAGATTAACGAATTACAGCTGCGGTACGCCGTCAATGCACAGGCCCTGCGCCCTGCGGAGACCGAAGAAATTGCCGCCGCAGGATGCGTCCCAGGCTACGCCTCACTGCGTGATATTGATCACACAAAGGCGGTCACCGTCGTAGATGACCTCATCCCCGAATCAGGGAATCTGGTTGTCGGGGCCAATGAGCACGACTGGCATTTCACTGGAGCGAATTATGGTCGGGATTTTACCGCCGATATTGTCGCCCCAATTGCGCTTGCCTATGATGGTGCGCCAGATCCGATTGATGGTAAATCTTTGCGTGTAGTTCGTGGCGTAGAGGTTGGCAATATCTTCCAATTGGGAACCCGGTACAGTGCGAGCATGGGGGCTACTTATACTGACGAAAGCGGCGTGGAGCACCCCATCGTCATGGGATCCTACGGCATTGGAGTCGGACGTGCACTAGCCTGCGTTGCCGAAGAATACAGCGACGATTATGGTATGGATCTGCCTATTTCGGTTGCTCCGTATCATGTAATTCTGGTATCTCTGGGCCGCTCTGGAGAAGTAACGGAGAAAGCCGAAGCGCTTTACTCGGCATTGCTCGCGGCCGGCGTGGAGGTGATTTACGATGATCGAGACGTGAGTCCCGGCGTTAAATTTGCGGATGCTGATCTGCTCGGCATGCCGCTCAGGTGCACGGTCAGTTCCCGCTCACTGAGCCGTGGGGGAGCAGAGTTTGGTCGGAGGCGAAGCAAGGATCTCGCGATCATTCCTCTTCAAGATGCAGTGGAGCAGATTCAGGAGGAAATCATCAGATGTTTCGATAGACTGCACCAGCGACTTGAGCATCTTCCGACCTGGGAATCCCAGTCTAGCTAATTTTCACTCGACTGGCCGCTCAAAATTGAGCACATGTGGGCAGCCTATTACGACTGCTTCACTCAATGGTCAATATCACTTGACGTAAGTAATTCCCGACTTTCGGTAAAGGCAACTCTCTACTTCTAGCCGGTTCTCAGGCAACTGCCCTTCAACCCACGGTTATCCGTAAGTGGTTTCTACCTCATAAACTTGCAATGACAAAGAGAATTGTCGAATCAAGTCCATAAGGAGAGTTTTTCCTACGTTCATGTTCGGGCTCTGCAGACCGATATTGTCCTTGTCTCCCTGAAATTCAATGACATTGGAGTCTTTGATTCCCCATTAGTGCCTCAACTTGATGAGGCCTCCAAAGTTGTTCCCGATCTGAATCTCTTGATTTAACCAATACCTGGATGAATTGACCTGAAGCGTGCGTTATTGGGAAGAGAACGACACCATGCATTCTTCCACTATTCTACAGTTCATCCAATGAATTCGTTGACAATCTGCCGTAGCTATTTTGACAATCTGCCGATTAAATTATCGACAATATCAACACAAAGAAATAATCCGACTTTTCCCGAATGATTCGCTAAACATCTACTACAAATGACTACACAACAAATTATCCCCCGACAATCAGAACAGCTTCTTGCTGAGTTAATTCCGCACTCGCCAGTTGTATTAATTCATGGCCCTCGACAATCTGGCAAGACAACCTTGGCAAAACTGATTGGTGACCGACTTGGATATTCCTATTGCACATTCGACAACTTGAAAACCCTGGCAGCAGTGCAGAGTGACCCGACGGGGTTTATGTACGCGCTCCCAGACCGCGTCATACTTGACGAAATACAACTTGCCCCGGAATTGTTTCGACTGCTCAAATTGTCTGTGGATCGTCACCGAATAAATGGTCAATTCATCCTGACTAGCTCAACCAATGTCCTTTTTCTCCCAGAATTGACGGATGCACTCACTGGTCGAATGCTCATCAATCGCCTACATCCGCAGTCTCAAGTCGAAATCGAACAAACCAAGTCCATCCCTTTTCTCGAGCGACTATTTACGGGAGATTTCCGAATGAGCCAATCCGAGTCTCTGGGAAGTAATCTGGCGGGTCGAATTGTGGCTGGTGGTTATCCCCCCGCGCTGGCCATCCCTGTAGATAGAATACGCTCTTCTTGGTACAGTAGATATGTCGTCAGCTTAGTTCAGAATGATATTTCTGGGCAGGTGAAGGTTCATTCTCCCGAGTCGCTCCCCAGTTTACTCACCGCGGTAGCCAGTTTATCTGCACAACTATTCAACGTGTCCTCCATCGCAGCAAAATTGCGAATGAATCGCAACACAATTCGGCACTACTTGTCACTACTGGAGCGCCATTTCCTAATAAAGAGGCTTCCACCTTGGTACAGTAACCGGATGAAAAGGATGATCAAGACTCCCAAAATTCATATCGGCGACACTGGTCTTGCTTGTTCACTATTGAATATTGATGCTAATGATTTACAAAAGGACCGTAACCTTCTGGGCCAACTCGTAAAGTCGTTTGTCTTTCAAGAATTGCGACGGCAATCCAGTTCATCAGGTAAGCCTTACAAATTCTACCATTTCAGAGACCGCTACGGGGTTGAAGCAGACATGATCATTGAGCTGGGAGGCTCCAAGCTAGCCGGTATTGAAATAAAGGCGGGAGCTTCGATCATTGGTTCCGATTTCAAAGCACTACGCAAGATCAAGGCAGCTCATGAAGATAGATTCACTTTTGGTGCACTGCTATACGACGGAGAACTTTGTGCAAGTTTTGGGGATGGGATGTTTGCCGTTCCCATCCGCATGCTCTGGGAAACCGACTCAAAACCGTAGAGCAGCCACAATTAGAAGAACTCATATCCACACGCAGCACTTACATCAACCTTGGAGGTAGGTAAAGCTTAAGCTACAGGAAGCCCTATCGGGAAAGGACGTGTCACTCTAGTGGAGGTTCATCAAGTTCAGGGGTTCAAGGCTTAGGGTTACCCACCTGAACCCCAATGCAGAAGATACATTTCCGTAAGGGATCCACTTAGCGAAAGAATCCATCATTGATTCTTGCGCATGTTGGAGGTTTATGGGGGTGCTGGGGAATATTGGTGAGAATACGATTTACGCTTCTGCACAAGCGTTCGGGTGGCTATCTGACCGTCAATCATCAGTTGGCTGAAATAAGCCCCCGCCAGCAACTGTTCCTCTTCCCATACAACTGAACTATCCCAAATTACTCAATTGATTTCGCAGGCCTGGGTTGCGGAATTCCGATAGAACGGAGTTTGTGTCGCCGAGAAACATCACACTGGAATCTACGGATATTACACCCCTAGCCTTTCCGCTTTGAGCTCAGACGAGACCTCTCCTCATGTTTGGAGATAGATCCTTCTGAATTGAATCTAGAAACGAATCCAACGTCATTCCACCCAGGTTTTCGCCGGAACGAGCACGCACCGAGATCGTTTTTCCCTCTGCTTCGCGAGCTCCAAGAACAACCATATAGGGCACCTTCAAGAGCTCCGCATCCCGGATCTTATAACCGATTTTCTCACTGCGCACATCCAAAGTCGTACGTAGTCCCTCCTCCTGAAGCCTAGCATGCACTTCTCCGGCATAATCCGCGAAACGCTCAGAAATCGACATCACCCGCACCTGCTCCGGTGCCAGCCATAAAGGAAATGCCCCCGCACAATGCTCAATCAAGACACCGATAAACCGCTCCATTGAACCAAACGGCGCTCGATGAATCATGGCTGGGCGATGGCGTTCGTCATCTGCTCCTGTATACCAGAGGTCAAAACGCTCAGGTAGGTTGTAATCCAGTTGGACCGTACCCAATTGCCACTGCCGCCCGAGTGCATCCCGAACCATAAAATCAATCTTCGGCCCGTAAAAGGCTGCCTCCCCAAGTTCCTCGTGGACATCCAGGTTCATCTTATGTACAACCTTTCGCATCGATTCCTCGGCAGCTTCCCAGACCTCTACTGCTCCCGTGTACTTCTCATGATTACTGGGATCACGGAGAGATAACTGCACACTGTAATCCTTGAAATCCAATGCACCTAATACCTGCAGTGCAAGATCTACGGAGTCCCATATCTCCTCTTCAACTTGATCGTGCCGGCAAAAAATATGCGCATCGTCAACGGTAAAACCGCGTACACGTGTCAAGCCGCCAAGCTCGCCTGTTTGCTCATATCGGTAAACCTGTCCAAATTCGGCCAGCTTCACAGGCAGCTCTCGATAGCTGCGCCGCTTGTGTGAGTATATTTGAATATGATGCGGACAGTTCATGGGTCTGAGCAGGTAACCGTCCGCGCCATGTGACTGCATAGGTGGAAACTGACTCTCACTGTAATACGGGTAATGCCCGCTGGTTCGGTAGAGATCAAGGTGTCCTATATGCGGGGTGATCACAGGCTCATAGCCTCGCCGGAGTTGTTCCTCGCGTAAAAAATTCACTAACGTTTCCCGAAGCGTGGTTCCCGCCGGGAGCCAGAGCGGCAGTCCCGGCCCGACCTTTTCACTGAACATGAACAACTCCAACCTCTTCCCCAGGACCCGATGGTCTCTGGCACGAGCCTGCTCCAGACGATCCAGAAACTCTTGCAACTGGATGCCATTCTTCCACGCCGTGCCATATATGCGGATCAATTGTGTTCTATCTGAATCTCCCCGCCAATAAGCCCCCGCAATGCCCAACAGCTTGATCCCATTGGGTTTAAGGTATCCGGTGTGGGGAACATGCGGTCCCCTGCAAAGATCAATAAAGGGGCCCTGCTGATAGACCGTCAAAGGCGTATCTCCATCTTGGGCCGCCAGTTCTTCAATCAGTTCGAGCTTGTAAGGATTGTCCGCAAAAAGCGCACGGGCTTCGTCCAGTGCCACCTCACGGATCTCAAAACGATGCCGTTCTTTAATAATCGCCCGCATTCGATCCTCAATCCAAGACAGATCCTCTTCATGCGGAGGAGACGACATCTCGAAGTCATAGTAGAAACGATCCTCAATCGGCGGTCCTATGGTAGGCTTCGCTTCTGGAAACCGCTCCACTACGGCCTGCGCCATAATATGCGCAGCCGAATGACGTATTTTGTAGAGTTTGGGGTCGTAACCTTCCGGTATGTACGTTTCTGCACGCCGTAAAAGCTCCTCAGCCATGCTTAAACAAGAATTATTATTGGGCAGCAGAGGGACACGCGTTTACGTGCAAGGTGTTCCATCAGCATGACTGCCAGGGATATTCAGGAACTGTTGGCGAGCATGGGGAATCCCATGAAAGCGGCACATGCTCAACGCTTCTTCAAAACCGGCCCGGGAGAATACGGTGAGGGAGATATCTTTCGTGGAATTCGGGTGCCGGAACTGCGTAGGATCGCACAGAATTGGAAGAAGGTTTCGCTTGATGAAATGCTCGTACTCTTGCGATCTGATTATCACGAGGACCGATTTGTAGCCCTGTGCCTCCTCGTACACGCCTTCAAGCGCGGTAATCAGTATAGGGTGTACAACGCATATCTGGAACACACCAGCTTTGTTAACAACTGGGATCTGGTCGATACAAGTGCACACAAGATCCTCGGACCCTATCTCTTCAAGCGCCCGCGAACACCATTATATACCCTCGCCCGAAGTGACAACCTGTGGGAGCGCCGTATCGCAATTATCTCTACCTACTATTTTATCAAACGGGACCAGTACAATGATACACTCGCGCTTTCAGATTTACTGGCACATGATCAGGAAGATTTGATCCACAAGGCCTGCGGCTGGATGCTTCGTGAGGTTGGTAAACGCGATGAGTCTGTGCTTGCCGAATTCCTGGATGACCCGACCGTAGCTCTGCCCCGCACTGCTTTGCGCTATGCCATAGAGCGTTTTGACCAACCTGTGAGGAGAGCCTATATGGCCAAACGTGCTGACATGCCCGCTGATTACGACGTCACTCACTGGCGGGCATATCGATACGTAATGGACGCGGCAAATAGACTGAAAGGAGAAGTAGTTGAAACCAAAGCCTTGCGCTCGAAAGAACTCGGAAAAGACTTCGGAGCAATCGTCTTCCTCAAACTCGAAAATGAACAGCGTACCGGATCCTTTAAATACAGAGGAGCCCTGAACAAACTCTTGTCGCTGAATGAACCACGACACCCGTTGATTGCGGCGTCTACCGGAAACCATGGCCTTGCGGTTGCCCGTGTTCTTGAGGATTTTGGCGCAAAGGGAACGATCTATCTTCCTGTCACTACAGAAGAGCATAAACGTGAAGCGCTCAGCGAGGGCATTGCGGACCTCGTTTTTAGTGGGGATGACGGAATAGACGCAGAACGCGAGGCTCGACGTGTAGCAGAGCAGGAAAAGCTCGTGTTTATCTCTCCGTACAACGATTGGCAGATTATAGCAGGTCAGGGAACCGTTGGGGTTGAACTTTTGCGCCAGGCAGGATCCCTGGATTATGTCTTTGTTTCTGTGGGAGGCGGCGGCCTGATCAGCGGTTTGGCGCTTATACTGAAAAACCACCTTCCAACTATCAAGATTATCGGGTGCTCACCCGCTAGATCCAACGTAATGCAGGCATCTGTAGAAGCTGGCCGCATCGTTGAACAGCTTTCACAACCCACTCTCTCCGATGGCACAGCGGGCCAAATTGAATCTGATACGATTACACTTCCGCTGTGCAAGGAATTAGTGGACGAATGGTTGACGGCTACGGAAGATGAGATTGCCGATGCCATGCGCCGCGTCAATCACGAGCATGGGATTAAAATTGAGGGAGCCGCAGGGGTTGCAGTTGCCTGCTTTCTGGGATACAAGGAAAACCTAACTAAAAAGCGGATTGCATTGATCATTTGCGGCGGCAACATATCCGACGAGAAATTCCAAACCGTACTCGGTCAAACCTGATAGTCCGTGGATGACCCTAGTGAGAAACACAGTTCGTTGGTCTACAGTCTCCAAGCGCACCCGTAAGATGACCGGAATGTTTATCAGACTCACTGGGCGGTCGCCTCTCCCATCAAACTTGAATCGTTTGAATGGATGTTCAAAACTTGATACTGTGGCCATCGCTCCCATTCAATATAACTGACATCAGACTTTTCAACAGACGCTGACATGCGAACCAGACTACCTCTCATCCTTCTATTCGCTCTCATCACGGGAATGATTTATGGCCAGGAACAGAGCCCCGAACAACGCCTAGAGGAATTAGGCATCCAGCTGCCTGACCCACCTGCCCCCGTGGCTAACTATGTGGGCGCAGTACAGACCGGCAATCTTGTCTTTCTTGCTGGACATGGCCCCCTCTTGCCTGATGGCAACTATATCACGGGCAAACTGGGAAGAGACCTAACACTCGTAGAAGGGTATGCAGCTGCCAGACAAACGGGGATTGCTCTCCTTGCCACACTGAAACGAGAGATCATTGACTTGAGTCGGGTTACACGGATTGTCAAGGTGAATGGCATGGTCAATGCAACACCAGATTATACCCAACAGCCGAACGTGATTAACGGCTGTTCGGATTTGCTTGTAGAAGTGTTCGGCCCCGAGATCGGAAAGCATGCACGAGCAGCCGTTGGAATGAACTCCCTTCCAATTGGGATCGCAGTGGAAATAGAAATGATTGTAGAGGTACGGGAGTAGGTCCGGCTACAGCGTTGCCGTACGCATGGTACGTTCAAGTGCGGCAGCTGCATTAATCACGCGGCCAACCACCGGAGTATCAGTTACTTCAGTGGCTGTTTCATGCAGAATCAGGTACGCCTCATCCGTCGTAAGCTCGGGGTTCATGGATTTCATTACCCCCAGTAATCCCGTCACAACAGGCGTAGCCATAGACGTGCCGCTCATAGGCTTGTATGTTCCTTCGAGGAAGGACGACAGTAAGTCAACCCCTGGTGCTGCAATCGGGCGGGAAAGGCTTCCCACTGTGTTGGAAAAACTGGCCTTGGTAAGATCCCGGTCAATCGCCGCGACAGCAATCACGCCATCAATATTGGATGGGAAATGATCAATCGCATCCTCGTTTGCATTACCCGCTGAAGCGGCCACGATAACCCCACGGTTGACTGCATACTCCACGGCATTCGTCAATACGCGAGGCTGGACATCAGACTTGCTGCCTAATGACATGGAGATCACGTCCGCCTGGGCCCTCGTTGCATCAATGATTGCCTGAGCTATCTGCTCCAGCGAGCCTCGGCCGGCATCTCCGAGGGCTTGGAATCCCAACAATTCGATAAACCGTCCCTCCCAGTTTAATGATGCAACCCCAAGACCATTGTTGGTTGCCGCACCTGCAATACCAGCACAGTGTGTTCCATGTCCATGCTCATCCCCTGCGACCCCCTCAGCGTAGACCGCTTGTAGGTCTTCATGATCAGATTCAACCCCGGTATCCAGTATGGCAACGCGAGCCTTGCGTACAGGGCTTGCATCCTCAAGCACTGCATGGGCTTCGTGGGCCTGAATAGCATCCAGAGCCCACTGCTGAGCTACATATGGATCATTCTCTAGAACTGTACTTCCCGACTGATACTCAATCCCTTCGGATGGTGGAAGAGACAGACTGATCTCCACATTGAGTTCCACATGATCAACATTCTCTGTGTCTGCTCTGAGAGCAGACATCATGGCTTCAGCACGGCGCGAAGACACGCTGATCAGATAAACCTGTGCCAGGTCTACATCCTCAGCAAGTGTAAGCTCAGGAAATGCACGCTCCCAGGATTCTGCAAAACGGTCCAGGATACCCTCTACCTCAAGGATTGAATCATCGGGCCCCAACTCAACCAGTACAGATTGCTCTGTTCGGTGCCAAAATGATTGCCAAAGATGTTTGGCCCCAAACAGAAACCCTGCCAAGGCCAGAGAAGCCACTCCGAGGATAACAAAAGGGCGTGCGCTTTCTGCCAGTTTTCTGAACCCCATATATGCCGCAGCCAGAAGTAGACTGATACCGCCATCCCTGAGCAACTCAATGATCACCTCAATGAATCCTCCTCCTGACCAGAGCCGCGCAATCACTGCACCGATACCCAAGGCAAAACCTGCCAGGATAACCCAGGAGCCATTGCCCCTGTGGCCAATACCGATTGCTATAAGAAGCAAGGCGGTTGCCGTGATAACAGTTACGATATCCATATCCATAATTGGGAGACTCCCCTGAACTGACGTACGATCAGATTTCCGCCTGGTTGCATCAAAGTATTATATTTGTGTGAGCTTACACTCCGCCAAGCATGTCGTACATTCTCGCCCTTGATCAGGGAACCACAAGTTCGCGCGCCATTATTTTCGACGCAGAGGGTTCCATCGTAGGGATGGCGCAGCAGGAATTCCCACAGATTTATCCTCAGCCCGGGTGGGTTGAACACGGTCCAAATACTATCTGGGACTCCCAACTGTCGGTGGCCCGCGAAGTCTTGCAGAACTGCGGACTGCTCTCCCAAGACATAAAGGCAATCGGAATCACCAACCAGCGCGAAACCACCATTGCGTGGGATCGGGATACCGGTCACCCGGTCCATAACGCTATTGTCTGGCAGGATCGTCGCACGGCCAGTCAATGCGACCAATTACGCGCTGATGGACAAGCAGATTTATTCCAGTCGCGCACCGGACTAGTGCTGGACCCGTACTTTTCCGGTACAAAAATCAAATGGATTCTGGACCATGTTCCGGGCGCACGGGATCTTGCGGCAGCAGGCCGCCTGTGCATCGGTACAGTGGATACATGGCTGATCTGGAAGCTGACGAACGGCAGACAATACTGTACTGATGTCTCGAATGCAAGCCGTACACTGCTCTATAATATGCACGCACATGACTGGGACGACGAGCTTTGTAATCTGCTTAATGTGCCACCGGAAATCCTGCCAGATGTCGTTCCATCAAGCGGCGTGATTGGAGATACAACCCTATTGGGCACCCCGATCCCTATCGCCGGAGTTGCCGGTGATCAACAGGCGGCCCTGTTCGGACAGGTATGTACAAAGCCCGGTATGGTAAAAAATACTTATGGTACAGGCTGTTTTCTGCTTATGAACACAGGGACCAGTGCCATCCCTTCCACCAACAGACTCCTCTCCACCATCGCGTGGAAGGTGAACAACGAAACGCAGTACGCGCTTGAGGGCAGTGTATTTGTAGGCGGTGCAGTCGTCCAATGGCTGCGCGACCAACTTGGACTTATTACCTCATCCTCCGAAGTGGAGGCACTCGCATCACAGGTGCCGGATAATGGCGGAGTAACCATCGTACCGGCCTTTACTGGACTGGGGGCACCACATTGGGATCCCTACGCAAGAGGCACTATTGTAGGGCTGACCCGTGGCAGCAACGCAGCGCATATTGCCCGGGCAGCACTCGAAAGTATCGCATACCAGAGCGCAGATGTAATCAGAGCCATGGAAGCAGATGCCGGTGTGGGGCTCAAGGAAGTGCGCGTGGATGGTGGAGCAACGGCAAACAACCTGCTCATGCAATTTCAGGCAGATATTCTGGGAGTTCCTGTGGTCCGACCTGTTGTGCGCGAAACGACCGCACTGGGAGCTGCTTACCTCGCAGGAATTGCAGTAGGACAGTGGGCCGGTTTTGATGATCTTAGCCAGTTGTGGCAAAAGGAGCAGATCTTTGAGCCACAAAAATCACGTTCAGACGCATCTGCACTGATGGATTCCTGGGCTGCTGCTGTTGAGCGCTCCAAAGGCTGGGATCACTAAAAGTAACCTTCAAATCATAGTCCGTATCAGCAATGAGTCCTTTTCTAGGTGAATTTATCGGAACCGCAATACTTCTCCTTCTCGGAAATGCGGTTGTCGCAAACGTCGTGCTCAAGGATACCAAGGGAAGCGGCGCCGGCTGGATTACTATCAGTTTTGGCTGGGGCACAGCCGTATTCGTAGCCGTCTTTATCGTGGCCGGGTACAGCGGTGCGCATATCAATCCGGCGGTTACGCTTGGACTTGCACTCGCGGGAAGTTTTGAATGGACATCGGTACCCTTGTACCTTACGGCACAATTTCTGGGAGGAGCGCTCGGAGCGTTCTTGGTCTGGCTGCATTACCGCGATCACTTTGAAACAACCGACGATGCGGACGCAAAATTAGCTGTGTTCTGCACCGCACCCGCCATCCGCAACAACCTCTCAAACCTCCTCAGCGAGATCATTGCAACTTTTGTTCTGGTGTTCGCCGTGCTATACATGGTGCAACCGGATGTTGGGCTTGGCGCTTTGGATGCACTTCCCGTTGGAGCTGTAGTTCTGGCGATCGGGTTGACTTTAGGAGGCACAACGGGATACGCCATCAACCCTGCCCGTGACCTCAGTCCACGCATTATTCACGCAATGGTCCCCATCAGCGGTAAACGCGACAATGACTGGGGTTACGCTTGGATTCCCGTATTCGGACCGATCATTGGCGGACTGCTTGCAGGAGGGGCCTTCGTACTGATCGGAAGCTAACCGGCTACCACAAGGTCGTGATATACCGAATTGTGAGGCAAATGCGGACCGCCCATCAGATACCTGCCAACTGAACGTTTGAGGAACCACCAGTGATTACTGGTAATTTTGGGGAATTGCTACTTCTCAAGGCTGCCGATCCTCCCAATTCAGACAGAAAATCTGCTGGCAAACATGAGGCAGCAGAGAACCCCATAATGCGACGCCCCAGACTGCCTAACGCCCAAAATTCCTGTTATATGGGTCTGAAAATTCGGGCACGACAACGGGCACAACCGGCTTATCTGCGAACGGACACTCTTTATCGAACAAGCCTGAACGCTCGCGTGACCCGCTGATAATCCTTACGGAGAACTAGCAAGTACAGTCCGTTCGCAAGTGGATACTCACTTGCATTAATAGTCAGTGCGTGCTGACCGGACTGCTTGTACTCACCCTCAATAAGAGTAACGCTACGACGCCCGATCACGTCAACAATCTGCAAAGTAACGGTTCCGGGCTCCTCTAATGTGTACTCAATCTGTGCCTGCTCACTGAATACAGTAGGATATATCACCACACTTAAACCCAGCCGGGTTAGCTCCGAGATCAGGCCTGTTTGCACAGGAGATATTACTACGTTACTCGGACCACTCTCAATAGAATTAGAGCTCACGGATTGCACAAAATACCAATGCTTTTCGGTATCTGCACTAGGGGTATCGGTAATTACAGTTCTCCCAGTTAAAGCAACTAAATTGCGCGCATCCCGAGCGGCCGTGGTTGCATCCGGCTCTAATTCGCTTTTTACGCGATATACAGTATAGCGTGCAGGAGCTTCGCTAGGAGGATCCCATGTCAGCCGGACCGTTCCACCATCCTGCGAAGCAACCAGGTTAAGGGGAGCAGCCGGCGCGAATTGATCCTTCCAATCCATGGATGGTGTGAGTGCCGGGTATTGATAAAGTCCAGCCCGCATGATCCGGGCAAAATCTCTCCCGCGACCTGGAGACAGATGACGTGCCCGAAAAAATATACTGCCCTGAATTCCAAAATAATCCCGGTTAAAAGCGACTTGATTGGGGATTTCCATCGGACCAATCGGCGAAGATGCTTCAGTTCGATAAAGTGCATGGCCCGGATATAAATGTCGATCATCTATTTGGTCCGCCCACCAGGGTGCCAGTTTTTCGTAGGCCTGTGCACCTCCAAAGGGCCAATACAATTGTGGCGCTAGGTAATCAATAGTCTTTTGTCTGATCCAGGCCGTGGCATCCGCGTAGATTACGCTGTAAGCGTCAAGCCCGCGAATTCCTGACGGCACGTTATTCTTCCAAATACCAAACGGACTAATCCCAAACTTGATCGACGGATCAAATAGGCGTAAACTGTCGGCAACTTGTGCGATCAGAAGGTTCACATTATCCCGGCGCCAATCAAACAAACTCGTGAACCCTCGGCTCTCGGTCTGGAATGTCTGGCTGTCCTGCGTAGTGATCTGATTGGGGGGATACGGATAGAAATAGTCGTCAAAATGGACCCCATCAATCTTGTAGCGACGTGCCACATCCATAATGATGGATACAACATAGTTGCGCACCTCTTCCTTTCCTGGATCCAGCAGCGTCAGCCGTCCAGCTTCGTAGGTCCACTCTGGATGTGTTACCGTAGCATGGTTATCTGCCGGTGTGAATGATGAACCGTTGTCGACCCGGTAGGGATTAAACCATGCATGTAGCTCCATGCCTCGACTACGAGACTCTTCAATAGCAAACGCCAAGGGGTCATAACCGGGATCCTCTCCCTGCCTCCCCGTTAGGTAGTGGGACCACGGCTCATAGTTGGATTCGTACATGGCATCCCCAATCGACCGCACCTGGAACATTACCGCATTGACCCCTGCATTCTGGAGATGATCGAGAAGCTGTCGCAAGTCCCTCTTCTGCTGAGATTCACCTGCTCCCTGCCGCGGCCAATCCAACCCATAAACCGTTGCGATCCATGCAGCACGAAATTCGTGCTTGGGGGGTTCAGTGAATTGGGCCTGTGTGCTCGGCAATATCGCAAACAGCATCACCGCCAGGAGACATAACTGAATCCAGGATCTCATCACAATGCCCCAAGAATGTCCAGTAAGCGCATCTAATGCAATGCAGTAAGCTACTACTCAATTAACAATTTGGGGTTGTGATGCTTGCACAGCACCTCTTGTGGAGTCTAGATAAGCAGTTGGCCAATGCAGCATTCACCCCTACAACCCTCCATAATCTTGAAGACGTAATCATAAAGACTATCCTTGCAGCTTCACCCACACAGCCGAACCCACGCTATATCGGCTCTGACCCTCAGTGGTATCATCGCATTGCTTTTGACAGAAACACCAACTAACTATTAAAAGGCAATCTCAGTCAGGAATCGGGAATGTCTTAGTAACACTGGGATCTGCCTTCTTCCAATTTTTCTTCAGTCTGGCAGTTGCCTCCTTGTGTGCGTCTTTATCCCCCTCCATTTTTGCGGCAGCAACCATACCAATGAAGGACAGTGACCGCCCCGGTGCCCTTGCCAAAGAAGTTTCGAATGCTTTCATTGCTTTCGCCCCCTTGCCAGCCTTCAGGTAGTACTCGCCAAGGCGTTCGTACGTCGGTTTTGCAGGTTTGGGGGGACCAAATTCCATCGGTCTGGCCGCTTCCATTTCCGCTGCAGTCTCGAGTAAATCAATTGCGCCGTCCAGGTTGCCTTCCAATTCCAAGAGTTGCGCTTTTAGTTGGTGCTGGAGCAATTCCCCTTCCTCTGCACCCTCCAAATGCATCAATTCGCTTACTGCCTTACGTGCCTTTTCTTCGTCACCCCTTGCCAAGGCCGCATTGCCTCTTATGAATAGGAGGTCCGCAATACTGTTGGGACTCAGTCCCTCAGGATCTAGATCAATTCTTGCATACTCCGAGTCCCACCGTTGCGTTTCGACCAGATAGGAAATCGTCATGGAGACCAAATGCCTTCGTGCCAACCTGCTGTCACCTTCCTCAGCGTCGCTGATCATGTCGTTAAGCAGCCCCTCGGCTTCTGCATGGCGACCCTGTTGCAAGTAAGCATAAGCAAGCCAATGCCTGGCATGAAAAGAGCGTGCATTCACACCCAATCCCTTTCGTCGCATGCGTGCATCACTCGCAGCAAATGATTCCTCATTGGCAGATGCCACCTCAGGCCACATTCCCAATGCAGTAAAGATGTGCGACGGCATGTGAAGGGCATGGGCCGCATCCGGTGCAATTGTTGCGTAGGTGCGTGCCGCCCGTAGCCCGAGTGGGGCATGAACCGGGTCGTCGTACGAATGAATCAGATAGTGTGCAGCACCCGGATGCCGCGGGTTTATTGCGAATACCTCCTCAACGATTGCGGCCGCGCGCATATACAATTCAAAATCGCGGCCGTCGTGCGCCAGACCTAAGATTGATAGTGCATGGAACGAGGCCGCATCCATGTCATCTGGGTATCTGGCAGACAGAGCAGCCATCTGCTCTTCGAATGCAAAATCCCGCGTTCTCTTGTCTCCTTCACTGAAGTACAACGCCTCCGCTGCGCGCAGATAGTCCTTTTCCCGGGTCGTCGGTGCCTTTTCCAGACGACCTTGCAGGTCTGGGGCAAGCTCACGCAGGACATCTCGGGCTCTCTCTGTGCTCTGCTGCATCCAGATCGGATGATTGTGAGTCATAGCCTCCCCCCAATAGGCCATAGCAAAATCAGGATCTATTCTGCGTGCCTCCGAGAAAGCCTCGCGGGCATCATCATACTCAAAACTGTGCAACAAGAGGATTCCGCGGGAGAACATATCCTGTGCCTCTTCCGCACCGGAATTCTCAAACATCGTGCTTCCGAGTCCGGTTACCTGTGCCTTCGCAGGTAGAACAACAAAACACAACAGTGACAACAATGTGATTGGACGGCGATAAAGCATGATTCAAAATGGGTTTTCAGTCAAGTAAACTCCTCAATGTACTGTATACCGCTTCAATTGGCAAATCCCGATCCGTCCACTGCCTGTACGCAGCAGCTGCCTGCTCCACTAGCATGTTTAGCCCCCCAATCACGGTGGCTCCACGAGATTCGGCATCCTCGAGTAATCGGGTCCGGTTCGGCCGATATACCAAATCATAGACCAATTGACCCGAAGAGAAATCTTCCCGCTGTTCCCAAGGCGTTTCCCTAGTATTCGGGTGCATCCCTACCGGTGTCGAGTTAACGATCAGCTGACTATTGCGAATAAACGCGGCTGCAGACGCGAAATCTGTCACATTTAACTCCCCGTCACCACGAAACCTTGCAAGGTCATTCACTAATTTCACTGCCTGATCAACTCTTCGTGCCACCACAGTAAGTGGGCGCGGGCGATGATATTTAAGTAAACCGTAAGCCGCAGCGCGTGCTGCGCCACCTGCACCCAGCAAAACCATTGGCTCGCCCTTAATCTCCATCCCCCGCAGTGGAGACAGGAAACCCTCAATGTCCGTGTTGTCACCGTAAAGCATGTCCTCTTTACATACGATTGTATTTACTGCACCTACAGCCTTGGCCCCGCTCGTGAGACTGTCCATATACGGCAACACCGCCTCCTTGTGGGGAATCGTCACATTCGCTCCGGCAAAACCCAGTGCAGACAGTCCCTGCAAAGCCTGCGGCAAACTATTCGCCAAGACATCTGCCGCCAAATAGACAAAATTCAATCCTTGGTGTCTCAGTGCGGTATTGTGAATGATTGGCGAAAACGAATGTCTTACTGGATGACCGAGGATGGCAATCATCCTGGTTTTCGCATCGGGAAAGATCATTGTATTGTTTGGGACGATAGATCCAAGCGTTGTCTTAAATTTACGCTCCTAGTAAGTTACTTCATCAAAAGAGAGAATCCGTGGACTGGATTACAAGCCCCGAAGCCCTCGTAGCCCTCGCAACACTTACGATGTTGGAGGTGGTTCTGGGCATTGATAACATAGTTTTTATTTCCATTCTTTCGTCCAAGCTGCCCGAGAGTCAGCAAGCGCGCGCCCGTTTTCTGGGATTGGCACTCGCGATGTTCGGCCGCATTGTACTATTGTTGTCAATTAGTTGGATCATGCGCCTTGAGGCCACGCTGTTTGAGGCACTTGGTCAGGAAATCTCCGGTCGAGACCTGATCCTGATTGGCGGAGGGCTATTCCTGCTGGCCAAGGCGACACATGAAATTCACGACAAGCTCGAGATACCCGAATCTTCGCATAAAAAGGTGGTTGTAGCTTCTTTTTCCCACGTGATGATCCAGATCCTGCTCCTGGATATTGTCTTTTCTCTGGACTCTGTGATCACGGCAGTCGGTATGGCTGATCGGGTTGAGATCATGATTATAGCAATAATCATCGCAATTATAGTGATGATGGTTTCGGCCGGCCCAATCTCAGGGTTCATTGAGAAAAACCCAACCATCAAGATTCTCGCGCTGTCCTTCCTGCTTCTAATCGGTATGGCTTTGGTCGCCGAGGGCTTTGAACTGCATATTCCAAAGGGATATCTCTACTTCGCAATCGCTTTCTCACTTCTGGTCGAACTGCTGAATCTTCGCATGCGGCGGAATAAGGCCCCCGTTCAGCTGCAGAGCTCTCGACGCCCCGCAGACTGATCTACATGCTATAATTAATAGCCTTAGCCTTGACGCCAATACATTGCGTTCTTTGCATTGGGACTCTGAAAGTATATATAAGTCCGGCGACAGTCTGGAAATGAGTCTGACGAGGACTTCGTGTGATGTCCTCCACCTATGGAACGTGACCGTTGCCAGTGCACACCCTCTCGAACTCGATACTTACTCGAATCGGTCCCCCGAGTGCATGTCGCCTGCGTCTGGACCAAACCGACCGAAATACAATCGCCTGTCGTGACGTGTATG
>VXLY01000121.1 GCA_009841335.1 Rhodothermaceae bacterium
ACCTGGAACCTCCTGGTCCAGAGCCAGGCGCTCTGCCAATTGAGCTACAGGGCAGCGGGGACGTTTATTCCATGTTGCTCAAATTGGTTCCAAAAGGAGTCCCCTCTTGTGTGGCACCGAGCTCCTATGAGACTCCCTCCCCCGACGGATAAGGCACAGCCTGCATCACTCATTGCACAAGCCGAGGTCATCAGGGCTAACCCCGCCTCAGCACTCCTCGTCTACGCAAACCACTGAAATTCAGCAATATTGGGGGCTCATATCCTTAGAGGACACAGCACGCTGATTTTCCGGTCTCTCACAGTCCATTGCCTCGTTGCATGCTCACACTCTGCAACGATAAGGTCTGACACAGCCTCCACACCCGTTCAGCGAGCGGACACAAAGATGCCACCTGCGGTCCGAATTCATCAATCCAAGACTGCAGGCTTGCTCCACAATTGAATCTCGGAGAGGCCTGCAATATGCCTGAATCAGGGCTGCTCGGGAAAAAGAGTAACCTGCACGTAGCGATCAGTCAACCATTCAGTAACGGCTTGCTGGAGATCTTCTGCTGTCAGATCATCCACAAGCTCATTGTAGCTAAGGATATCCAGTGGTTGCGAACCACTATCTGAGTAGTAGGCGCTACGGAGTGCACTAAGCCAGAATCCATTCTCCTCAAGACTGACGGTACGGGCCTGACGCTGCTGCTCTTGTACCCGTGCTACGTAATCCTCTGAGACCCCATTTTCTTTGATCTCCTCAACAGTCTCGAACACGGCATTCGTTAATTCTTCCGCGCGTTCAGGGTCGCAGCCAAAGGAGATCGAAAAACTATATGTTTCCCGAGGACGCCGCAGCGGCGATGCGTTCACACCGGCACCATAGACACCGCCCCGCTCCTCTCGCAATTCTTCAAACAAAATAATATCCAGAAGCATCTCCAGGGATTCCATTCGATGACTGGCCTTTCGCGAGGCCTCATAGGATCCGGTGAAAGTGATACTGACTCGGCTCTGCGGCTCTTCTCCTTTGTAGACAGTTTTGACAACTTTCCCTTCCGGGGTTTGCCGGTTTACGTCCTGCCATGATTCTTCCCGGTCCGTAGCAGGTAGTGTTCCGAGGTAAGTCTGTGCTAATGCAGTCAACGTATCCGTATCAAAGGCTCCGACGAAGATGAATACAAAATCGTCCATATCCGCAAATCGCTCCTGATATACTTGCAGTGCAAGTTGCATATCTACTGCGTCAAGATCCTCCATTTTAGTAGGTCTGTAGCGGGGATGATTCATGTAGAGTGTCGTACGAAGCGTGTCGCTGAAAGCAGCACCAGGGGAATTCTCCCGATTGGCCAGAAAGGTGCGATTCAAATTGATAAATGACTGGAATGTAGACGAGTCCAAACGTGCCTGTGTGGCACGTAAATGAATCAACTGAAAAAGTAGTTCGAGATCTTCCGGCGACGCCTGGCCACTGAATCCCTCAAATAAAGTGCTAATAGACGCAGACACAGACGCCCTCTTTCCTGCGAGACTTTTGCGCAACTCCGTTTCGTCAAACAGCCCAACCCCGCTGCTGCTTACCACTGACGCTGCAAATCTGGCAGTAGAGAAGTCATCATCACTGTACAGCGATGTCCCACCTTTGCTAAACGAAGTGAATCGAACTTCGTCTGCACGAAAATCAGTGGGCTTCATCACGACACGAATGCCGTTTGACAGGGCAATCTCCGTAACTCCCAGTCCGGGGATGGAGTCTTGACTCAGGACTGCAGCCGGGGTTAGTACCTCTTCAAACAGTGGGATGTCAAGGGTGGTATCGATGTATGGCTCAACCACAGTACCATCATATTGCTCAAAGGTACTTGCCAGCATCTCTTCGGTAAGCCATTCCAGTGATGGTTTTTCTGGAATATTCACGGTCACTGCCCGATCTTCGCTACTGAGTGCTTCCGACAGATACGTGCTTACTTCTTCAAGTGTAATGGTAGGCAGAAGCATCTGTGCAAGTAGGTAGTCGTTCACAACTCCCGGAATTGGGGTTTCTTCCAGAAAGTGATTCACGTATGAAAACACAAGTCGGGCGGATGGAGTGTTTTCGCGCTCATTGTAGTCTTCCTCACGCGAGCGTAGGAACAATTCTTTGTATCGTGAGAATTCTCCTAGGGTAAAGGGATGCTGTTTGGCCCGCTCTGCTTCCAGGATTACTGTGCGAAGTGCAGCAACCAGGCTGTCTTCGTTTGCATACGTGGTTAAATTGAATTGGGGAACACCTCGAACGAGCTCCCCTGCACCGGCTGAAGCAATTAGGAAAGGAGCCCGGGTACCGTCCTCTGCAATCTCACTAAACCGCTGGTTCAACATTCCCCTCGCCAGTGATCCGACTAAACGCTGGCGATAGTCTGCAATGGTTTTTAAGGGGAACACCGGTTGTCGATAACCTACCGAAAGTGCCGGAAAGAATCCATATTCCTCATCACTCACCACCTTGTAGCGCGTCTCCATGTAGGGCACGTCAAATGTCGGACGCTCTCTCGGATTCTCGTGCGGTTCAATCGTGGCAAAGTGCTCTTCAACCAAGGACTTCATCGTTGGTACATCCAAGGCCCCAACGACAACAACCGCCATCAAGTCAGGCCGGTACCATGTTTCGTAATAGCGACGCACGGCCTCGTACGAGCTCTGTTTAAT
>VXLY01000087.1 GCA_009841335.1 Rhodothermaceae bacterium
CCGGCACACCGTACAGATTGCCATGATCAGTAATGCCCAAGGCACTCATTCCCAGTTTACGGGCCTGTTGCATGAGCAGATCAATGCGTGCAGCCCCATCCAGTAGAGAATAGGAGGTATGGCAGTGCAGGTGACAGAATTCAGGCATATTTGCGGGGCGGCTTGCCTTGGGAAGTTACGCTGAACGAAGGATATAGAATGCTAATGGTGCCCGTAAAGCACGGACGCAGTTTCAATCGTCGCAATTTATTGCATAATCACTCTGAACACACGCAAGTATATGACCGAAAAAGGGAGTGAATCTAACTCTCCTGATCATCAGAAGGATACAAGCGGGTGATGAATTTAGGGGCTCGTTGACGACAGTAGGCTGAGTACTAATAAGCTAAGTTCCTGCTTGTTGATCAAAGTCTACCTGGCATCTAACCGTGTTGCTGACTCCTCGCTATCCATTTCGTCCAATCGACATCATTTATTCTTTCATCGGACAACTGCTGGGCGCCAAATGAAGTCCTACTTTGACAAAAGCAATTGGAGTCCAAAGCAAATTGGCATGGCCGCTCTCCAAAGCACCCCTTGGAATATTGCCTGGAATGAGCCATTCGTACGCACGGAGGCAATGCAATTACTACAAATTTATGCCAGACAACCATGTCATACGGCTATATTGTGACTATGAATGCCTCACACTTCGCTAGAATCACGTGGAATGCCTGGAAGACTTTTCACCATTGAGAGGATCTGTATTGGATTTCTAGTTTGTCTTGCCGCGTGCGGAGCGCCCCTCGGACAATTCGTATCTGCACCCGAAGAGTCGCGGCCTCGGGGCTTTCACGTCGAATCCTCAGAAGTGCGCAGTATCCAGCTCTACGCAAGTGCTGAGGAGGCACTGCCCATCTATCAGATGCACAATGGGCCTCCGCTGATCCTAGAGTTCGACCTAATGAACTGGGACGCTCGGCCATTGTCAGCATATTTCTACCACGCAGATCGCACATGGAGGCGGGATCTGCTCCCGAGCGAGTACCTTGACTCCTATTTGCGGGAGGATCTTTTTGACTATGAGGTTTCTCGCGGTACACTCAATCAGTACGTTCACTACCAGTACCAATTCCCGAACGAGTCGATTGATTTTCGAATTAGCGGCAATTTCATTGTGCGAATAACAGAACAAGGGCGCGAAGACGAAGTGCTTTTTGAACGTCCCTTTTGGGTGACAGAGAATATCACGCGAGCAAGGCTCTCACTTGATTTGCACTTCGCTGGACGTAGTAACCTGCCAGTAATACAGCCACTGCTGCGATTCATTCCATCCCGGGAATTAGGTCCGGCGGAATTCAACGTAACGGTTTGCTTTGTGCAGGACCGGCATCTACTGACGCCTCGATGCACAGAACGCCCCTCGCTGACCGAGCAGCCAACCTTGCTGTACTACCTTGATCCAGAAGAATCTTTTGCACCACAGACTGGAAGATATCTGGTTGACCTGCGTGACTTTCGCCCAGGAAGAGGTATTGAGCGCATTGATCTCTCGACAACGCAGTACAGCGCAGTGCTGGAACCGGATTACGCACGCTTTCCAGACCTGGAATCGGTCCCGCGTTTGCGCGGACAGGCCGTGATATCCGGTACAGATCCGTCTCTGGATACCAGGGCTGAGTATGTGGAAGTCACTTTTGAATATGTACCGCCAAATGAAATGCCACTACCCGACGATGTATATGTTACCGGGGCTTTCAACGGTTGGCGCATGGATTCGGGCAGCGCTATGCAGTGGGTACCCGCTACGGGACGCTATACTAGTACGAAGCTTCTCAAACAGGGGGTCTACGAATACGAATACACATCTCCAGGAATACAGACGCGCGAGATTCTTGCTCTACGATTTGCACGCACCGATCAGTGGTACACGGGCCTGGTATATTACTCTGATGGAGTCCTGAACACTGATCGCTTACTAACCTGGACGCAGGTACTCTCCAAATAGGTTTCTGTCACGAATAGATAGAGTACTTGATGAACGCAACTTCTTTGGATAACCAATGTGCTTACCCCGCAGTCACGGAGTACTCTTTGGAAAAGCTACTTCAGAAAGAAGCACTGGGCCTAAAGATTTAGGCAGCTGAGACCCACGGTGGTTTTGAGAGGAATGGCAGGTTCCATGAATACTTAGTACAAGGGAGCATACAGCATTGACTATCATCAGCCAAGACTATCGAAAATGGTACGGTCGAGTATACGTAGCGCTATCATCTGTCCTGTATCATATAGTCTATAATCAAAAACTTGACCACATCACCGCTAAAGCAATAGCAGTATTCCTCAATTGTGTGGGAGGAAGTGCGTTTATTGATATCGATGAAAATAGGAATGCGCTCGGATGCTAATACGAATATTCGCTCACAGAAGATGAAGCCATCCCGCAGTTCAGTTTAGACACCCAAACGGTCAAGGAATTAGTTAGATCTTATTGATTAGCGAGTGCTGATGTTACAATTTACTCTTGAATCTCGTAGATCACAACCATCGGATCCAAGCCATCTCCCTGTTCGATTCCATAGGCATAGCCCCCTTGAACTACTTTGAGATCCACAGCCAGGGGTAACGTGAATTCGCCCACAACTTGAGATTCCCTGTCAAGAACCAGCCATTCCGCTTGCGTCCCACCTTCAGGGGTGCTCAATTTGACCCACATTTTGCTGGCTTCATCTACCGCAAAGGTCTGAAATGCCGGTTTCGTTTCATGATGCTTATAAGCGTCGAACAATTCCCGGGTGATAGGATCGTTTAAATCCAAGGCTTCAGCTATTTCGGCTTCGGTAATGAGTACAGGATCATAATCGTAACTGATCACTCCGCTAGTGGAACCGTCAGCAGACATGAAATTGATCTCGAAGGTGTCGTTCCAACCATAATAGAGCACGTCATCGGCTCCAAATGCCCAGATCGTGGCTCTAGCAAATGGAATTTCGCGGAAGGTGAAACCATTGCTGTATTCATAAACATGATACATAGCTTCGCCTACCTGCATTGTGCCAAGCAGTCCTGAACTGTAAATTCCCTCTCGATTGACAACGATCAGTTCCCGATCCGTGTCTTCGTTAATGAACGGCCTCCCCGCGTCGTTAGTCAGTATATTTTGGAGCCCTATGGACATGATCCATCCGTTTTCAGTGGCACCAATCAGAGGATGGATTGCCCTTAGGTCAGTCTCTTCCAAATGCACACGAACATTGCGTACAAATGAAAAATCCTTGGGGTCATAGATTTGAATCCGCTGGTAGGGCCAGACTGCCCATAAATACACAGAATCGGCTGGCCCGATGGCGGGCCCCGAAAAGCCATGCTGGTATTCCCCTGGCCCCTCCCCCTCTGCACCTACCGGACTGAGATAGGTGCCATCTGCTGCAAACGCGGACAGAAGCCAGGGCCTACGTTCGGCCACGAATATGTCACCACGCCCATTGACCGCAATTCCATCAATTGATCCGAATAGGATTGTATCCCCCTTAGATTCATCCCCCAACGAAAGGACTTCCTCCAGTACAACCTGTTCTACTTCTGTTTGCTGCCGTTCGGGATCCGTACCCGTGCAGGAAACCAGGAGAATCATGCAAATCAATGGTGCATAAAGCTTGAAGCTCATGGAATTGGGAATCATTAAGAACAAAACTTTCTCGTGGAATCTGGAAATCATACGACCAGTCGGAAAACTGTTGGTGAGGCTTTGAAGGCACATCAAACGCCGTGTATGCGGGGATTTTCGCGCTAGCCCACAACCCCTTTTCTATCGATTTGTTCGATGAATCTGTTCAGGTAATCAACAGTGCCCGCGATGCAATATATAAGTCCCTTTAATTATTGTATCTTTTAGTCCATTTACCTTTCGCTTATCGCCATGAAACCTCTTCGTAGCGTACTCGCCGCAATGCTCACGTTGTTCCTGATTGCTGGTTGCGCATCTACGCGCCAAGCTGCACCTCCCGCGGCCGAGGCGCCCACTGAATCCAGGAGTTCAGATGACGACGACTCAAAAAAATACAGTGATGTTATCACTGAGGATGCGGAAACCGATGACGGTCTCTTCAAGGTCCATGAGATTGAGGATAAGCTCTACTTCGAGATCCCTGACTCACTCCTAGGGGCAGAAATGCTACTGGTAACACGTACAGCAGCAACCATGAACAACCTGGGTTACGGGGGAATGAAGACGAGCACACAGGTACTTCGATGGGAGAAACAGGACAAAAAAATTATGCTGCGAATCGTCTCATTCGAGAATGTTGCGGACGAAGACGAACCCATATACAACGCGGTGCGCAACTCAAATTTTGAGCCCATTTTGCGTGCGTTTGACATCGAAACGCTAAATGATGATTCAACAGCTTCTGTAGTTGAGGTGACTGACCTGTTCACCTCGGATGTACCATCCCTTGGGCTGCCATCATTCCGGCGGGAGATGTACCGTGTACGTCGTCTAGACCCCGACCGGACCTACATTTCATCGGCGAATAGTTATCCTCTTAATATTGAAGTCAAGCATGTGCTGAGTTATGATGCTGCTCAGCCGCCGTCGACTGCTGCTGCCGGGACCATTACCGTTGAGATGAACCAGTCCATGATCCTGTTGCCGACAGATCCGATGCAACCACGACTGTGTGATCAACGTGTGGGATTTTTCAGTGTGACGATGACAGATTACGGACGAGATGCACAGAAGGCAGAGGAACGTTGTTACATAACCCGATGGAGACTAGAGCCCAAGGATCCGGAAGCATATGCGCGTGGCGAGCTCACTGAGCCGATCAAGCCGATCGTCTACTACATTGATCCGGCTACGCCAATGAAATGGAGACCCTATCTGAAGCAGGGAATTGATGATTGGAATAGAGCTTTCGAGGCTGCAGGATTCAAGAATGCAATCATGGCAAAAGATCCTCCCAGTAAAGAGGAGGACCCGGAATTCAGCCCGGAGGATGTCCGCTATTCTGTGATTCGTTATTTCTCATCCGATATAGAGAATGCATTTGGTCCACATGTCCATGATCCGCGCACTGGCGAGATCCTGGAAAGCGATATCGGCTGGTATCACAATGTTATGAACCTGCTTCGCAACTGGTTCTTTGTACAGACAGCTGCCGTCAACCCTGACGCCCGCTCGGTCAAATTCAGGGACGAAGTCATGGGGCGTCTCGTTCGATTTGTGTCTGCGCATGAGGTAGGACACACGATCGGTCTTCCACACAACTGGGGTTCAAGTTTTGCCTATCCTGTTGATTCACTTCGATCTCCTACATTCACGGATACCCATGGCTCAGCGCCCTCCATAATGGATTATGCCCGGTTCAACTATGTCGCACAACCTGGTGATGGTGTGACTGCCCTTATGCCTGACATCGGGATTTACGACAAATGGTCCGTACAATGGGGTTATTCAGTGCTGCCAGACGTAGAATCGGCGGACGATGAACGCGAAATACTGAATTCATGGGTTGTCGAACGTGCCGGAGATCCTCTCTACTTCTATGGGCGTCAAGGCCCTCGCGTGGATCCGCGCTCACAAAACGAAGATTTGGGAGATGATGCTGTCGCGGCCAGTAACTATGGGATCGCCAATCTCAAGGTTATCCTTAACGAACTGATTGGCTGGACTGCAGAAGATGCCAAGGACTATGGCGATCTGAACGAACTCTACGGACAGATCGCAACACAATGGAATCGCTATATCGGTCACGTGGCCGCCAACGTAGGTGGACATTATGAAAATTTCAAGACCTACGATCAGGAAGGCGTTGTTTACACGCCTGTGCCAGTTGAAATTCAGCGCGGTTCCATGGAATGGCTTTCTCAGGAAGCATTTTCAACTCCAAGCTGGATATTGGACAGCGAAGTTCTTCGTCGCATTGAGGGAGTAGGGGCCATGGATCGTGTTCGTCGTTATCAGGTCGGCGCAGTAAATACACTGCTTGATCCGATTCGCATCGGACGTTTGATGGAAACCGAAGCATTGGCAAGCGGCGAAGAAGTGTATACGTTCGCTGAACTCCTAGAGGATCTGCGTGACGGGATTTGGACGGAACTGTCGGCAGCTTCTGCCATCGGTCCATTCCGGCGCAATTTGCAACGAGGACACCTGGAACGTCTGGAGTACTTGATGACTCAAGAGGGACCAGCCCTTCCGTCTTTCTTTTCCGCTTTCGGAATGGCACCGGTTGATGTGAGTCAATCAGATATTCGCGCTTATGTGCGAGGGGAACTTGAGTCGCTGCAAACGGCCATAGACCGTGCTGCCCGTAGGACTACAGATAGCATGACGCGGCTGCATCTGAGAGATGTCAGCGCGCGCATTGACGACATCCTTGACAACGAAGACTAGTCTGGTCTAGTGGGCTGGAAGATCTAGGTCCAAGACCTGTAGGATTCCAGCCTCGTTGATCATTTAGTCGCGCTCACTCTCCGCTGCCAGGACTGAGTGCTCGCCCGGCGATATTGTCGTACGGGGCGCCTTCCTGTCTGCCTCCGAAAATACGGGGCTCCGCAAGATCCGTTGCTGATGAGATCCCAAGAGGATAGCCATTCACCCCCTTAATGGAGCCGAGACCATCGTAAAGAAGGCTAGTGCGAAAGACCGGAAGCGAACGAAAAGATCCAAAAAATCCGAGACGAAGCGTAAGAGCTCGAAGAATTTGTACAATGCTTGCGCCAAAAAGGAGTGCAAGCCATCAACTAATTCCAGTATCGGTCCTGATGAAGGAGACCGTACCAGAAGAACCAACCTCCGAAGATGTGCCGACAGTTGGAGGCCGACACATATACCGCCCGCAGTACCGTAGCCAATGTGCAGACTGGCGCACCCTGGGCGGCGCCTCCATATGCATGTCCTTAGGACGGACGATGTCGAGCATATTGAGAAATAGATTGCTGTGCAAATAACGCCCGCTCTCAGGTGCAAGCGATGCTGATGCTGACAACGGGATTGCAGCACTGATTAACATCCACCGAACCAAGGTCAATCGTGCATTTTCTGCGCGTGACAAAATTAAAATTCTGTGTGGCGTAACCTTATCGGGGAGTCGAACCCTCAGGTCAGGCCCCTCCGACTTTTCCAAAACAAAAAGCCTGGTCGGTAAATGATAGTCCCCACCGTCCAGTGTGAGCCAGTCACGCCCTAAGTCTGTGATCGACACAATGCGCCATTCTTTCGAAATTGTCCGCTGCAGTGTGTGTTTTCGGTATACATTGGGTGGAATGAAAGAAATTGTGCAGCAGTCTCCCAGAACACACAAGTAAAGTAATTGCAGTATAAGCAGTATTACCAGCTATATAACAAATAAAGAACTTAATTGACGGAAAACATACTTGAAGCGTTACTATATTCACAGGCGGTCCGTCTATAGGGTGTGGTGGTCCGCTGACTATCAATTTTCACAAGGCGTTTGAAGGCTTTTTCGACAGCCTTCCATCACTGACCTGACCGTTACCGTAATGTGATTCTACCGCTACGTGCTTGCGTCAATCCAGACCCTGCTATCACTGCGCTCGCTCTGTACGGCGCAGTTCGTACGTGCGCTGGGGGTTGGCTCAACAACCAATCAGTACGGCTTCTATTAATGAATCGGCCCAATTCTTGCTCTAAATGACCCAGTTATTGAACCACTTCAATATGCCGGGTTCGTCATTTCCAGGCGCTGTAGGGATCCGCTTTTGCAGGTCGTTACAGTTACGGGTTGCAGTTGCGATGGCTTGTGCAGTGATGTTCTTGACATTGGCTGGATTGATCGGCAGCGCCAAGGCACAGTTGCAGGCCGACAGATATACCGTCAGCGGTACCGTAGCCGATGCGGAGAATGGCGAATCCCTGGTTGGCGCCACCATATTCGTGCCGGCGTTGGGGGTCGGCTCAACAACCAATCAGTACGGCTTCTTCACTATATCTCTTCCCGCGGATAGTGTGACCGTGGTTTTTGGTCACCTTGGATATGAGCCGGTAACCCTAACCCGCATGTTGGATGCAGATCTACGACTGGATGTGGCGCTTGAGCCTTCGGCTCTTTTCCTGGACGAAGTGGCGGTCGTTGCAACCGCGGGCGAGTCGAGTGTGCAGGAGACACAAATGAGTCAAGTAAAACTGCCCATCAGTCAGATTGAGGCACTGCCGGCCCTGTTGGGAGAGGTAGACATTCTCAAGGTGGTACAGTTGCTGCCAGGCGTTCAGTCGGGCGTAGAGGGTACAACAGGCATTTATGTCCGGGGTGGTGGCCCGGATCAGAATCTATTCCTGCTGGATGGGACCCAGATATACAATCCGAGTCACATCTTCGGATTCCTGAGCACCTTCAATGGCGATGCCATTAAGGATGTGTCGCTTCTGAAGGGAGGATTTCCGGCGCGTTACGGTGGGCGACTGTCGTCGGTGGTAGACTTGACCATGAAGGAAGGCAACTTAAAGAACTTTGAGGGCACTGCGTCAATCGGGCTTTTGTCGTCCCGAATTACGTTGGAGGGCCCAATCAAGCGGGACAGGGCTTCCTTTCTGATAGCAGCACGGCGCTCCTATGCCGACCTGCTGGCCCGCCCCATCATGGCGGCGGCCAGCGACAATATTTTCGGATATTACTTCTACGATTTCAACGCAAAGAGCAACATCATCCTCTCCGGGCGAGACCGGATCTACATCAGCTCGTATGCTGGCCATGATAGGGCATACTTCAAGTTCCAGTCCCAGTACCCTGGTGAGCCTTCGTATGACGACGCATTGGGGTGGCGCAACTGGGTGACGACACTACGCTGGAATCGTGTGCTAGGCCCCAGATTGTTTGCTAACACGATCATAGGATACACGCGGTACCGGCTGCAAACCAAACTGGAGGAAGTTTACGGGCGTGACTACTACGAGACAGCCTATATCTCAGGGATCCAGGACTTTCACGCGCGAATTGATCTTGAGTATACCACCGGCACACGCCACTACATGCGGTTCGGAGTTGCCGGAATCCTGCATGATTTCCAGACCGGGGCATTGACCGAGCGCTATGGTTTTGGCACTGAGCCTGCGGTTGATACCACCTACACCCCAAACAGCATCACGAAGGCCACCGAATTTCAGGCGTATTTTGAAGATGAAGTAAGGCTCTCCCAGCGGGTCAAGGTTAATGCCGGTGTGCATGCATCCGGTTTTCTGGTCGAGGGCGAGCAATATATGAGCGTGCAGCCAAGGCTGAGCCTCTGGTTTGGCCTGGACGACCGTTCAAGCCTGAAAGCGTCGCTGGCCACAATGCAGCAGTACATCCACCTGCTCGCCACAACAAGAGGCCTCTCGCTACCGACCGATCTATGGGTGCCCGCTACGGATCGGGTCTCCCCGCAGCGAGCATTCCAAGTAGCTGTCGGGTATGCCAGAACTCTTTGGCAGGACCGGTTTGACCTGACCCTAGAGGGATTCTATAAGCGGATGAATGACCTGATCGAATACACGGAAGGCGCAAGTCACTTGAGCGCAGCCTTTGGGAATTGGGAGGACAAAGTGACTTCGGGTAAGGGTGCGTCCTATGGTGGTGAAGTCCTTGTCCAAAAGAAATCAGGACGGACAACCGGATGGATTGGCTACACCCTTTCCAGGAGCGATCGGGAGTTTGAGTCGCTGAATCAAGGACGAGTTTTCCCTTATCGGTATGACCGCCGCCATGATGTATCTTTGGTCGTCAGTCACCGACTTCGCCCTACACTCGATTTGAGTGCAACCTGGGTCTACGGCACCGGCCAGGCCATTACGCTGCCGGTTGGGCAACTCGTGATTGCGAACGACGAATTTGCGAACGATTTCTGGTATTCACGGGATCATTGGCGATATCGGGATGTTCTGAGCGACCGCAATGCAGTGCGAATGCCGGCCTACCACCGCCTGGATCTCTCTATCCGCTGGCACAAGCAGCGCTCTCGGACCGACAGGACCCTGTCTCTGGGCGTTTACAACGCTTACAGTCGCAGGAATGCGTTCAGTGTGTATGCGGACACGGATTGGCGAACTGGGATTGCGCAATTCAAGAAGATCAGTGTTCTGCCCATTGTGCCTTCAATAGTTTATCAACTCAAGTTCTGACCATGACGCGATTTCTTCCGCTCCTGCTCGCACTGGCAGCTTGTGAGACAGTGATCAGTATTGACCCGCCGGACTACGACGCTGAAATCGCGGCTACGAGCTTATTCACCCCGGATTCGGTATGGACCGCACGCATCAGCCGAACTATCCCTATTGAGCAGACCGGTACTGTCGACAATCCGTTCCTGGATAATGCTAGTGTGTCAGTTTGGGAAGGCGATCAATTGGTTGACCGTCTGGTCTATGACAACCTCGGAGCCGGGATTTATCGGTCACGGAGCGGACGCACTCCAGAACCCAATAAGTTATACAGACTTGAGGTTGAAGCACTTGGCTACGGTCGAGTTGAAGCAACATCTGCCCTGCCTGTTGCGCCCCAGATAACGGAACTCAGCCTTGAGCCGCATTCTGGAGTGTCAAGTTTTATACCCTGGCACAGCTTGCGATTTCGGCTGAAAGACAGCCCGGACGCTGCGTTCTACAGTTTCGGAGCGTACCTAGTCTACACATCGGATCCTGAAGATGGTGGAGATTCTGAGGACATTCAGATTGAGCCGCTTTCAATGGCACAGGAAGATCCTGCCTGGCAGTGCTCATATGAACGTGCGTTGAATCCGGTACAGATTGACAGTGATGGCGGTGCCACCGAGTGGTGCAGCACGGGAATTATGGCTGATCGTCAATTTAGTGGCATGGAGCGTGATTTTGAGACCACCATTGTGCCAAGGTACCCCGAAAATGTCCGAGAACCATCGATCATTTTCTACGTCAACAGCATGAGCGAAGACTATTTTGAGTACCAGCGGTCACTTGAGAATAGTGGTTATCAGGATCCATTCAGTGAACCGTTGCAGATCTTCACGAATGTTGAGGGTGGCCGTGGTGTATTTGCCGGCTACAACAGTTATTTCAGGATCCTGGATTTGCCCGACTAGTAATTACCTCCGGTAGTTCACCGCAGGCTGAGTCTGATGTGTGCCTCGAGAAGCACCAATTTGCCCGGCACGGTGACACTGCTGTCTTTGCGTTTAGCACGCTGAATGTCCAGGCACAACGGGGTTCACTGCCATCCACTGTCCGGCTTTGATCAAGCCCGGATTGGGCAAGTGGTGGGTCCCAGTGAAAAACTAAAGGCTAGACCAGAGCTGCGGGCCTGCAAGGACCGGTTGCGTGTGTGGCGCTCGTAGCATTGAGTCTGACTGATGAGCACTGGCTGCAGGGGGATCCGCCGGCCGGGCGCACATTGCTGCACAATCCGACATTTGACTTTCCAGAGGCGGCCCAAGGAAACGCAAGGGTGTGGCTCCGGACCAGATGGCCCACTTGGTCGGAATATGCACGCATTCCAGCAACAGCATTTGGGCAAGTGTACAATTCTTTTTTTCTTCGAAATTTCGGAAGCGCTTACAATTTGAACTAAGTCATTCTACAGCGTAAACGCGCCTTTCACCAATTTTTGTCTTCAGATGGTTCTTAAAAAACTCAGTCCTAAAGGACGCTCGATTCGTGTTACGTTTGAGCTCCCCCTGGAACAGGCCCAAAACAGTGTCAGCATTGCCGGCAGCTTCAACAACTGGGATACGGCCAAACATCCCATGAAACGCAATTCCGGCAAAGGGGTCTGGACTCGAGCGCTATCATTCAAGCCGGGTTCAAAAGTGGAGTTCCGCTACTTCGTTGACGGGCACGCATGGCACAACGAGCCCCAGGCCGATGAGCACGTACCCAATCCGCACTTCTCGGAAAACAGCGTCCTGGCACTCTAACCGAAGAGTAGCAGGACCACGTAAACGGCCGCCAGCATTGCAAAGGTGTCTGCGATTAGTCCCGCAGGTACAGCATGGCGTGTCTTGCGGATATTGACAGCACCGAAGTAGACGGCAATCACGTAAAACGTGGTTTCTGTCGAGCCAAACATGGTTGCAGCCATTTTGACGAAGATTGAATCTTCGCCAAACTGGTTGATCATGTCTAGGATAATTCCGACCGACCCGGATCCGGTAAGCGGACGCACAATGCCCATTGGGATAACCTCGGCAGGGATGCCGATCAATCCCACAACCGGTCGGAGGAGATCGGTCAGAAAGTCCATTGCACCACTGGCACGAAACATGCCTATCGCGAACAGGATGGCAATTACGTAAGGAATAATCATAACGGCCACATTGAAGCCCTCTTTGGCGCCCTCTACAAATACTTCGTAGACCCGCACCTTGCGGATCATTCCGTAAAGTGGGAAGCCCACCAGGATAGCTGGCAGAACCAGTGCGGATGCGTAATCAAGGAATACCTGCAGTATGTTCATGGTGATACCTCACGGTAACGTTTGAGTCGACCCAGCAGTTTTACGGCGGTGATGCCCACGACCAGAGAAAGCCCGGTTGTGATCAAGATTGAAAAGAATAGTTGATTGATCTGCAGCCCCATAATTGCCACCAAGGTCACCGGCGGCATGATCTGTACACTGGCGGTATTCATGGTGAGCAACATAACCATTGGATCTGTGGCCGTGTCCTCGGTTTTGTTTAATGTCTGGAGTTCCTGCATTGCCTTAATGCCGAGAGGAGTTGCTGCGTTGCCCATTCCGAGCATATTGGCAGACAGATTTAGCACGATCATCCCCAGTGCAGGATGATCTTTCGGGACTTGCGGAAAAAGTGGACGGATGAGCGGTTGCGTAACTCGAACCAATGCGTGCAGCATGCCAGAGGCTTCTGCAATCTTTAAGAGCCCCATCCAAAGCCCCAGCCCTCCGATGAGCCCAAGCGCCAAGGTAACTGCTGTTTCTGCAAAGCTGAGTGCGGCGGCAGCAATTGCATTCATTTTGACCCAGCGCACCGGGGCAAATGTGACTGCAGATCGCCATTCGGGACCGGTGGGGGTACCCTGTAGCGCGCCCCTGCAGTCGCCCTGGCCCGTTTCATTGCAAATCGTTGCCAAGGGTTCGGGAAGCGAGACTCCTTCTGCAAATCGAATCTCCCGTCCAGCAGAAGTTTGTAGCAGTATTCCTTCCCAGGTACCGCCAGTCATTGAACTGTCACCATAGTGAGCAATGAGATCGCTGTCCGAAATCTCAATTCTGAGGCGTTGCCGGCGGGCAGTGGGCGAGTACTCATCCTCAAAGGTGACGGTCACGGGCAAAGGTGCGTCGTTGCGGTAGGTGTCTCGGGCAAAGTCATTGACGTCGCTTGTGAGCGCAAACACGAGACTCAAAACGATCAGACCACCCCAGATATAGTTCAGCATGTGATATAAGGTTTAATCATTGAGCGGGGCTGGTTTCAGTAACTATAAGTGTGATTTCGTCCATATTGCGCATGGTTAGCATTTTGTTGGACTCGATCAGGCTTGCGCGATACAGAAGCCATGCAGTAACATTCAAGTAGTCCTCATTGGACAGAATGCCTCCTGCGTCATAGGGCATTTGCTGTTGATTGTACGTGTACAGCCGATCGGCGGTAAGTCGAGAAGCGAGGATCGCAGGTGTCAGCCTGGGTCCGGTTCCCGGGGCTTCATGACAGCTCTGACAGTAGGCGGCATAGACGGTCTCTCCCAAGGCCTGTTGCATTTCCGGGTTGGGACGGGCACAAGCCGATACAACCAGTAATACTCCAACGAACCTGAGTGTTATGCGCATTATCCCACAATCTGAATGGGATGAGGCAATCGCATATTGAAGAGATAGCCTTTCTGATTGTACGGGATAGTCTCCGGTTGCTCGGCCCCGAGCGAGTCAACAGCAGAAGTAATCAACGTGTGTCGACCAGGTTTTGCCTCCCAACTGAATTCAAATCTGGTCCAGCCGTAACGCATCCGTGGCTCCAAAAGCTGCGCATCCTCCCAGGTGCTACCTCCATCAGCACTCCAGCGGACCCGTACAATCGGACCATCCGGGCCATAGGCATACCCGTAAATGCGATATAAACCGGCTTGTAGCGTGGCTGGCCAAGGGAGTGCCAGAGCGCTTTTGAGGGATTGTTTGTTGGCAACCTGTCCGAGCGCTTGCCCCTCAGGTAAGTAATCGTCCCCAATCAGTACATAAGAAGAAGTATTGTTGCGACTCCATATTTCTGCGTTCGATACTTCTATGCGTCCGAGCCATTTAACACTACTGCTGCCAACCCACCCGGGAACCAGTGCGCGCACCGGGGCACCATGGTCATTCGGGAGTAACTCCCCGTTCATGCGCAGCACAAGAAGTGTATCTGGATCCATTGCCTTCTCTACCGGCAGGGGTCTCCTGAATCCCCCTTCTGGTGCACCTTGATCCATACCGATAAGCTGAATTGCAACAGCTGACTCTTGAATCCCAGCAGCTTGAAGCACCTCAAGGAGCGGAACACCGGTCCATTCCGCCATTCCGACGGCACCGCGTCCCCACTGGGTACCAGTTGCTGCCTGGTTGAGTAGTTTGCTGAAATACGCACGTTGATTTCCTCCGCACTCCAGATAGGAAAAAACGGTACGGCTGGGCATCGAACGCAGGTCATTATAGGTCAGACTCAATGGGCGCTCAATGGCATCGCCTTCCACAACAAGACGATAAGTATCAACCGGTACATCAAGGCTTACATCGTTATTGCGTACAAAAAACTGATCTACTGGAGTTAATAGACCCTCCTGATCCTCAAGTTTTGATTCCAGATTGGCACGACCATGCTGAATAAAGGGCTCAGGATCTTTGAAGTATCCCTCCGGTGCACGCTCTGTGTTTGCACAGCCTCCGATTAGGCTTGCCGAGCCCAAAGTTTTCAGGAATTTTCTGCGATCACTGGACATTGGTCTGTTTTGCAAAATGTTCTTGAATCCGTTTTGCCACGGACTGGCCTACGATATCCTGCAGCAACTCTTGGTTGGCTTTTTTGACCTTCTGAACCGAGCCAAACGCTTTAATGAGTTTCTGAACTGTTTTGGGACCGACTCCTGAAATGTTTAATAATTCTGAATGCAGAAGCCGGCTTTTGCGTTGCTTGCGCTGAAGGTTGATTGCAAATCGATGTGCCTCATCCCGAACACGTTGAATCAACTGTAACGATGCGCTATGTTTCGCAATGTGATAGGCCTCTTTATCCTCTGGAAAATATACTTCTTCCAACCGCTTGGACAGTCCTATGATCGGGAATTTACCATAGATTTCGGTCTGTTTGAGTGCCTTGACCGCGCTGGAGAGTTGTCCTTTCCCGCCATCTACAACGACGAGGTCCGGCCAGGGTCCATCCTCATTCCGAATGCGCCGGAATCTTCGGTGAACAACTTCTTCCATTGAAAGGAAGTCGTCCGGCTTGCCATCCGGCACACTACGAATCTTGTAGCTGCGGTAGTCGCTTTTCCGCGGTCGTCCGTTATGAAAGACTATACAGGAAGCAACCGTGCCCGTACCACCAAGATGGGATATATCAAAACATTCGATTCGACGCGGCAACTGTCGCAATCGTAGATCATTTTGCAGGGCCTGCACCGCAAATGGGATGCGATCTTCGCCGCGCCTCATTAAGGCTAGTTTGTATTCTCCAAGCAAAAGTTCAGCATTGGCTTGTACCATTCGCATAAGCTCCGCCTTTTGCCCGCGCTGAGGCATATGCAGGATCACCTTCTTTCCTCGCTGCCCGGTTAGAAAGGTGGTCAGGGCCTCTGGTTCAGTAACCGATGTACCAAGAAAAACCTGATCCGGGAAGAATGCGCTCTGTGTGTAGTAATGTTCAAGATACCGCTGCATCAGAACGGGATCATCATATCCCTCAATCTGACGAATAATCTTGTGTTCGCGCCCGATAATCTTACCCTCTCTGACCTTGAAACAGACCGCAACCGCAGCGTTCTCTTCACGAGCAGTAGCAAGAGCAAACAGGTCCCGGTCTATCGGTTCTGTGGTTACCACCTTTTGGGATTGCGCGTACTTCTCCACTGCGCTGATCTGATTGCGCAGACGGGCAGCCTCCTCGTATTGTTGTAGAGAGCTGGCCCGCTGCATAGCTTCCACAAGTACACTCTTTAGTGCCCCCGTATGGCCTTTCAGAAGCGTTTCTATCTGGCTGATTGTAGCTTCGTAGGATTCGGAAGACTGATTTCCTATACAAGGACCAGCACATTTCTGGATATGAAACTCCAGACAGACTTGGTATTTGCCGCGCGAGATCGGCTCCGGTGATAAATCCAGAGAGCACGTACGAATCTTGAAGATTGATCTGATGGCTCCCAAAGCACGTTTCATGTTCGAAACGTCAGTATACGGGCCAAAATACTTGGAACCATCTTTCACCACGCGCCGCGTCGGGAAAATACGGGGAAAGGGTTCGTTTTTAATGCAGATGTAGGGATAAGTCTTGTCGTCCCGAAGATTGATGTTGTAGCGCGGACGACGTTCCTTAATAAGATTATTCTCAAGTATCAGGGCCTCCGCTTCGTTATCGGTTACGATGACCTGCACATCGACGGCCTTGGCAATCATAATCCGCAGGCGTCCATACAGGTGCTGGTCCTTGCGGAAGTAAGACCTGACACGGCTGCGGATATTCTTTGCTTTGCCAATGTAGAGTGGACTTTCATTTTTGTCCAGAAATTGGTAGACTCCGCATCCCGTGGGTAGCCCAGCTACTTTTTCCAATAGACCCTCTTTGTTATTTGAGGATTTACTCATCTTCCATTGATGCCCAGAACTCCAGCAAAATTGCAGGCAGGTGCTTGAGTTGCGAGTTCTCGGGAAGGATTACGAGTTGAGCTTCGGGCCATTGCGACCCCAACAGTTGCGCATAATGTGCGTCTTTGCTAACCTCACTGATCAAAGTTGGTACTCGCGGTGCATGGATCTCTACCCGAGATAACGCTAACGAAACGTTATGTAAAACGAGGCTCTTGCATGCTTCGGGCAGAACATTACTAGTAGTCACGACATGCCCGGATGATTTTTGGGTAGGGGGACAGCAGTAGCCCGTTTTTTGCATGATCTCCTCCAGTTCCGCACACTGCTCAAATGATACAGGATACTGCTTCTCGGATTGACAGAATTCTACCAAGAATCCATGGGTGTCTCTGGGGTGCAGAAAAAAGATGCGTTTCCCTGAAGCTCCCGGAAGAGGGGCTTCGGTCAGCGGCTGGAAACCCGCTGCACGCATCCGGTCAAAATGTTTTTGCACATCGGCTACCCTGAACGCAATGTGGTGAAGCCCCTCACCTCGCTTTGCCAGGTACTTGGCTACTGGGGAATCTGCCACTAGAGCTTCAAGGGTTTCCAAACTTGTACCGGATCCATAGAATCGGACGCGCACGCCCTGCCTGTCTACATCCTCCGGCAAGGCAGGCGCGGAATCGGCCAGCTTCGTGAGCAACCTTTCCACTGCCGCGCCGTCACTTACAGCTATGCCAATGTGGTCTACGGGCAACATGAGTGTTCGTGAATGAATAGGTATACAACTTAAACCGTGAAGTGTAGCACTTTGCGTCCCAAGCGGATATGTAGCGTATACACGGCATGGGCAAGGCGAGGACTAAAACTATTGCTAAATCATCTAATGATCGCAGGACTGCTGTTGAGCAATTACTGCGCATTACACATGATGGAGCTTATCGGAGCCTGATTGATCGCCAAACAGGTCCCCGAGTTGTTGCTTTGGTATCCACTGTAACCCGGTGGAGACGTTATCTTTCGTTCCTGCTTCACTGGTTTCTGAAGAACAATAACCAACGCCTTCCGCCAGAACTGGAGCAACTTCTTCTCGTGGGAATAGCGGAAGTCACCCTCTTGCGTGCGCCACCTCATGCAGTCGTCAATGAGGCCGTTAACCTCGCCCGGTCCATGCGGTTACATACCGGGCTTACAAATGGGGTGCTCAGATCTGTGGCGCGTGCAAGGGACAGGCTACCTGAACCCGATACAGGAAATTCAATTCGTGATTTAGCGATTCGCTGGTCACATCCAACCTGGCTCACACGCCGATATGTACTGCGTTTTGGCAGGGACGAAGCCCTCTGTCTTCTGCAATGCAATAACAAGACACCAACTTACAGCATTCGCTTGTGCCGATCGCGTGTGGGTGTACAAGAGCTATTGGACGAACTAAATTCGAAAGGCGTGGCAATGCGCGCGTCATCTTACTTGGAGGACTACTTCTATGTTGACTCTGTGGGTCCACTGATCAGGCAGGGCTATATGGATCGTGGTCAATGCGCAGTGCATGACGAAAGTGCGGGATTGGTCGTAGAACTGCTCAACCCCAAACCCGGTGAAACTATACTGGATGCGTGCGCGGCTCCCGGGGGCAAAGCCACAGCCATTGCCTGCCGTATGCGGGGCACAGGAAAACTGAATGCCTGGGATATTCACGCGAGCCGACTACAAAAACTGAGAGACTCGGCGCGGGCACAGAATTTGGAAAACGTTCATACCATCGAGGCCAGCCTCCTTGACGGCCCGAATATTAAAGCCGACCGCGTCCTCCTGGATGTGCCATGCAGCGGTACGGGAGTCATGAGTAAGCGGGCTGATTTACGCTGGCGGAGAAATGAAGACGATCTGGTGAGTCTGGCCAAATTGCAGGACCAACTTTTGGATGCGGCCGCCGACCGGTTGCGCCCTGGCGGGCTCTTGGTCTACAGTACCTGTTCTATTGAGCCGGAGGAGAACGATTTACGAATTAGTGCTTTCCTCGAGCGCCGAACAAACTTTACGTTGGAAAGCGCGGGGGATTTCCTCCCTCCGGCTTTGGTAAACTCCGCTGGATATATGGTCACCCTGCCACATCAACACAATATGGACGGTGCATTTGCAGCTCGTTTGCGCAGACAGGACTGAGGAACTCAATTAGACGCTTGTTTAACTACCCGTAGATTCAATGGAACAGCGCGACTTTCATTAAAGTCCCGTCATAAGTTATCCTCGTTACAGTGCACCATGGAAGATTGTCTACTTTTTTCTTATCCGCTTCGTTCTTGTTGTATAACATGACGTCCCATCCAAACCCGCATGCACCCGCCAATACTAGTGGTCTATCCACTTTGCCTTATGGTGAACCTGTTGTGATATTGCCATTGATATGAACTTCCCCAATTACCCCCCAATCGGTCGCTTTGAGGGCTAACTCTTTTCATTAGGATTCAGAATCTATTTTTTCCGTAGAAATTCCCCATACAGGGGGGTGTAGCGGTCATCTTCACTGGTTTTTGTCCGGATCGGCGCTACTTTGCAGGCTTCGCCTAGGAGCAAACCTATCCATGCATTATTCTGGGTTGTCCGGAATTTTTTTGGTATAGCTTGAGCATACACCGGGTTTTTCGTATACTCACTGCGATTACAACTCACTTCATTTGTCACCTTCTGTCCTAGTTTGTCGGCAAAATGCCCAACTGGAATTCCAATCTAACTTGGCTCACCTGTGGGTCAAAATGGGTCTATGGTAAGCCCAAGTTACCCGAACCAATTACGGCGATGAATTCTTTCTTCCGTCGACTGGTGCTCGGTATGCTTGCTGCGCGCGTGGTAAAACCGGCCATAGTGACCACCCCAAACGTTTCCCGACTGGTCGTCGGGATCATCTTCGGCCTCGGATCCTCGGCCCTCCAAGCTCAAGAAGTCATCGAACTTCCAAGCCAAGACATCCTTATCGAACCCACGTTCGACGAGGTCTACCGGGTCGGCGTTGTGGAGGGCGAGTCCTGGGAGATGTTCGCAAGGGTATCCAAGGTGGCTTTTGACGCCGAAGGCAGTATTTACATATTTGATGCCGGCGGCGGCGCACTTGACTCGGAACTGCGGATAGTGGTTTTCGACCGGAACGGCGCTTTTCTCCGTGAGTTTGGTTCTGCGGGCGAAGGACCGGGCGAATTCAGGATTCCCACCACCTATGGGGTCATGCGTGATGGGACCACAATCATCGGCGATATGGGGCATCGCGCCTATCTCATTTTCGATGCCTCTGGCCATTTCCAGCGCGCGGTCCGGCTGCGGATGGGATCGACAGCCAGTGGAAATCGGGGTGCAGGGACGACGGTCGGTGCGACGGTCGTGCAAGAGTTGCATGTGGACCCCCGTGGCGGGGCGGTGTATTCAACTGAGGGGCAACGGGTGCTTATCGGAAGCCTGGGCGGCTCGGAAATGCCAGCCGACCATCGCCCGATCTACCGCCACACCCTCAACAGCAAGGAAACCGAAACCGAAACGATGGCCCGGGCCTGGCGGCCTACCCGTGACCCTAAACGGGATGTGGTGGAGGCTTCCGGCAACAACTTAGTGACAATAGAGGGCTCGGACGGACAGGCGATGAGTCTGCGTGACGTTTTCAGCGGCATGACCCGCCCCGCTACCTTCGAACCGAGGACCTTGATGGGTGTGCTGCCAGATGGCAGCATCGTTTACTCCGACTCCACGGTGTACGCGCTCAAAGTTGTTGCAGGAGACGACCGCGGGCAGCTAAGGATTATCGTACGAAATTCCTTCCGCCCGGTGCCAGTGACCTCAAGGATCGAAGAGATATACACGCGGAAGCGGGCAGAAATGCAGGAGCAAAACAACGATAGGAGTAGCAGTTCCGTGTCTTTTTCACTCGAAGAGGCCCGCTTTTACCCCGTAATCCCAGTAGTCCAAGAGCTTGCCACGACTTGGGAGGGACGGATCTGGGTTATGCGCCTGGGACAGGAAGTGCTTGAAGACGGCCCAATCGACGTGCTGACGGTACAAGGCGAATACGTCGGCACCTATCCTGCCGCCGTAACCAAGTTCCCCGACGCCTTCGGTCCCGATGGACTCGCGGCGTTTATCGAGCTTGACGACTTCGATGTCCCGAGCGTGGTAGTGCGGAGGTTGCCGACTCGGGTACGCTGAGTGCCCGGCATGCCTCCGATGCATAGCCATGGGTGGCTGATCCTTAGCTTAGGAGGCACAAATCGCCTCCGTCAATCACCGAAATCCGGTCCAGCGACATCCGATTACGTCTGATGCAATCTCGTTCAGGAATGTGTCATCTGAGCGACGCATCGTTTACGGCCTGTATCCTAATCGGTTGCTACTACCCAGTTTATAGTATACCCATTCAGTTCCGCAGGAATCTCCCGTAGATATCTGTCGTTTCGTTTATAATCAACTCCGTATTTGGTATCCCGAAGACCGGAACTGCATTACTTGTGATGATGTTACTGAGAGCTGTGTGGGTGGATGACGGTCTAGCCCAGTGTCCCCTTTACCTTTATATTGAGGTAGTAGACGAGGTAATTCGTTCGTGTTGATCAATAAAAGGGAAGATCCCCAGCGGGAGTCTTGAACCCCTGAGGCTGCATTGAATTCGTTCTGATGGATGCACCGCAGACATGCTGTGCGTGATTGTGCATTACCGTGGGTCAACTCCTCGGCAACAGCATTCCCCGGTCCAGGCGCTATAGGAAGCCTGATTCCAAATACTTTCAAACAGGTGAGTTTAAGCCCAAAAAACCAACTATCACCTCTCCTTCCACCCCCGAAAATCTTGCACCCGCATTCCGTAGCCGTACTTTCTCTGAAAATTAAGGGGCACCACCGGTGCCCCTTGTCTATCGGTATCAACAACCTCAAACACGGCACTCTTACCTCCACCGACAATCACTGCTTGGTATTGAACACTAACTAAAAGTCCGCCGAGAGTCTCAAATACAATGCCGCGCCGTTGTAATCCCATGGTGTACTGGGGACATTTGCGTTGCCTTGACTGTCTTGTTCAATTTGATCGGCAGGCCGGTCTATCGCAAAGACATTATTGACCCCGAATGCAGCAGCATAGTTCTCCCTAAACCGATATCCCACCTCCGCATCCACAATCCAGCTTCCAGTGTAGCTCCTCAGGACATCCTCCCCACCTAGAGTACAGGTAAAACTGAACAGAACACACGCTTTCCACCCACTGTAATAGTTGAGGCGTAGCATACCATGGTAAGGGCCCATCACTTGGCGACCCGTTGCTATAATCCGATGATGTGGATTGACATGCTCCATCTCCACCTTACGTCTCGGAGACAAGATGCTGACTTCTGTGGTTTCGGTCAGAGGTTCTCCAAGAAACTCTCTGATCATAGAAGGCTCTGAAAAGTCCAACAGTTCCGGACGAGTCCAATTGTAGGCAATGCTTGCGATAGTCGCCCGGTTATCGCCGTATTCTCTGTCGAGAGAAAGGAGGATATCAACCCCGAATTGACGGGTGTCAAAGTCGTTAGAAAAGAACTTCACCTCTTGCAATGTCTCAAATCCAGCAAGTTGTCCAGATCGTCTGAGAATTCCTGTAAGCTCGTCAGAAAGCGGAATACTACCACTGAGTGCTATGCGGTCTCGAAGCGTAATACTGAACATATCCGCGGTTAGAACCAGATCAGATGAAAGTTGAAGAATCGTGCCGAAGGTCAGGTTCAGCGCAGATTCTTCGGTCAATGGCTTGCCGCCAAGTGCTTGCGCTATCGGATGATAGGAAGGTATCTGTCCAGCGTCAATCAGCCCGAAAACGGGATGGAAATTTGTCTGGATATTCTGAAGATTGACCTGTCCTGGCGTAGGTGCACGAACTCCTGTACTAACGGAACCCCGCAAACTCATCACCGGAGTTGCCCGCCATAAAGCCGCTATCTTTCCTGTGATCGTAGTACCAAAATCCTCATAGAAGTTTTCGTAGCGCCCGGCAATTCCAAGTTGGAACGAGCGAACGAGGTCCGCTTCCAGATCAACGTACGCAGCATAGTTTGGACGCCCCCAACTTCCAGCATACGTAGGAGGAATCCCTTGATCTCCATTGGAACCGACAGAAAAAGTGTAGGGGCCCTGTTGTACTTACGGGCCGACCGAGTATGAGTGGAAGTCACCAGGTTTGGTTTCAAATATCTCCGTGCGCCACTGCGCTCCCCAGGCGATATTCAGCGGTGAATAAAAGCTCTCCAGATCAACTGGATAGCTCATGTCCAGGTTAACACTGTATTCCTGCTGCACAAAATCACGCTGACGGAAATCGCTAGGACTCTCGGGGCCCCAGGAAGCATTCACGGTATTTCGAATGAAATAGTCCATTAGGCTTCTGCCCAGACTTGCACTCACATCCCAGGTCAATCCAGACTGAGTATATCCCGTGACGCCGGCCACTGCGCTCACATCATAGATGTCCGCCCCAAACCGGGGGGTGAAGCCCCCTGGATAGTCTTCGTTGAACAGAAAGCAGCTCCCTCGGTACTGTTGCACGAAAGATTGAACGGCATCAAAGTTTGAATCCAAAGGAGGAAGGATTTCCGAACTAAGGCAGTCAATTCCGTCATTTGGATCAAGATCTGCTACTGCACGAATGGCATCTTCGCCGGATCCGAACCGGAAGACATTGGCACGAGCGATACTTCCGCCCGGCATTCTGAAAAAATAGCTCCCATTGCCTGAGCGTTGACCATACCCTCCGAAGGCATACAGGCGCGTTGAAGCACTGAGATCCAGTTCAGCATTCACAAACGCAGTAATGGCATGATCAATGTCTGGATTCCCCCAGATAATTCCAGGAAGCTTGACTGGATACCCCTTGCTCTCTAGATTTTTTGCAGCTACCTGATTCACCGAACGACTGGTCGGCTCGGTATTACGATACTCAAGACTTACATTTACGAAGCCATCGTCGGTAAGAGGAAAGCCCGCATTAGCTCCAATAGTTACATACCGGCCGTCCCCTTGGCCGTACTGCCCAACCTGCGATCGAACAGAAAACCCGTGATCCGCATCGCGGAGTTGCAGGTTGAAAACTCCAGCAATCGCATCTGCACCGTACTGGGCTGATGCCCCATCACGCAATACTTCAAACTGCTTAATTGCAATACTCGGGATCATGTTAATATCTGGTCCTTGGGAGCCAAGGATCAGAGCACTCCCAAATAGAGCAAGAGACCCAGTACGATGGCGGCGCTTCCCATTGACAAGGAGAATCGTGTTATCGGGTGATAGTCCCCTTAACGTCGGAGGTCTCACAAAAGTGGTTGATCCATCAATCTCATGCCTCTGGACGTTGTAAGAGGGGATTTGAGAGCGGAGAATATCATCAATATCCGTGCTCGCGGTGCTCCGCAGATCCCGCGGAGAGATGACATCAATGGGTACTGCTGAATCGGTAACAAGCCGCGGCAGTCGCCGTGTCCCAACGACAACCAAACCTTCAATTTCAGCAATGGATGGAACGAGTGTCACATTCAGTTCCTCTCCATCGATCGGAGGCGAAAGCCGTTGCGTCACATAACCGACGAACGAAAACACCAGGATGTCATCCTCAGAGCGAAGTTCAAGTTCATACGCGCCATCCGACGACGTGGTCGTCCCAATGGTAGTCCCTTCGATGACAACCGTTACGGACTCCATCGGATCACCGGTCTCTCCATCATTGACCGTACCGCGAACAATAATCTGGGCCAGTGCCGTGGAAACTACCGAACAAGCCAGACTAAGTAGTAAAGTGATTCTTAGAAGAGACATGAGACACGATGTTTGTTATTTTACACAACAGGGGTAGTACAGGATAGTGATTTTCTACATTAATATCCAAGTATCCCGGGAGATGCCAGTGATAAAACGAGAAAATGTAACCTCAAAGATCGCCAACCGGGACTTTGCCGAACAGTAGGGTAAGGAGCTTGAAGCGGTCTAGGCGACCCGCGCGAATGCACAACCCCGAGAATAACAGGGAATTCCTCCCTCGGAAACCCCGTCGCAGGAACGTGGTAGTTCTTGACAGAACCAAAGAATTAATTGGAAATCATGCTCCGGATACTATTCGTTGTTTCTATTTTAGTCGTGCCGTCACAACTAATTGCCCAGGAATCACCTGACCGTTTCATGATGGAAGCTGGACTCGTCGGTGGAACCGGGAACGCTTGCCCTGGACATTACATTCGCGTCACCGGACAGGTCGTTGGTCCACTATCTCTTTATGGTATGGTAGAGAACTATCGATGTCAAGACCTAACAGGGACTGCGAACCGGGTCGGAGTTTCAGTGTTGGCAGCTCGTTCCAACTGGCTTGTGCGACCCGAATTAAGGACAGGTATTGAGTACGATGGGGGGCATGTTTCCCCGAATTTAGGGGTAGGCTTGGTTCTTGGGCGACGTTACGGAGCACGTACCACTGTTCATCTGGGAAATGTGTTTGATGATTTTCTTGTCCTCTTTCAAATGGGTGGATACATCCGCTTTTAACCACAAGGGGACCGATAAATTCTCTCCCCCACGTCAATAGAGAGTTGTCCTACCGTGGGAATTAATTGCTTCTATTGAGATACACTGAAATAATGGTCTTGGTGCCCACATGCCAGCCGACTCTTAAGCGTCACTGCCGAAAAAGATGATATCAGCCGCGTTCCTGGAGGAAAACCCGATAAATGAGTGTGGAGTCCATGTAAGACTTGTTGTTGCGGAGCGAAGGGCCGTTATCGTAGACAATGGATGCAGACGTGCTAAAAAGAAGAATTGTCCCGGGTTATACCATACCTGATATTATTCCCAATTAAAACCGGGGTGTCCAATCTGATAGTTCAGCTGTATACCCAGAAACCTCAGAAATAAACCCCTTGGTCGCTACCTTGTGCTGAAGATCATGTAAGAGCCCAAGACATTGTCGCCAACTGTGTCAGGCAATTGGTACAGATAATAGCCATTCATCCGTACTTTCGGGGAGTCGAATGAAATAGCACTTTACTTGGCGGCTTGGGTGTAAAATGAAACTGATCGAGATTCCCTATCGGATAATCTACCCATGAAAAACCCGTTTGCAATATTAATTGTTGTTGCCCTTGCGGGCTGCACTTCCAGTGTAACAGAGACTTCTCGCCTAAGGGCATTAAACGCGGATGATCAGGTTATTGTGCTGAACGATGTGCGTGGAGACACTGCATTGGTGGTGCAGTCTGCTCAGGACTTCAGGCCATTCTTGCACCCAATCCTGACCCCGGATGGCGCGACCTCAGTGACACAGTATAGTCCCGGCCATCATCCTCATCAGACTGGCCTGTACTGGGGCTTCACACGACTAAATGGTCGGGATTACTTCCATCACCCAGAGCGAGACTATTGGCAAAGAGATACTGTGATGGTTACCAGAGCCGCCGGAGACACTATTGGCTGGGCTACCGTCTACGATCTACTTGACGAGAACGGCAACCCTGTTCTCCAAGAAACCCAGAACTGGACTATGTACGAAGCGGACAATTCTGTGGTATTGGATTTAACTTGGACGGGCAAGGCCATCACCGACGTTGTTGTCGGCGAATATGACTACGGCGGGCTGTTCCTACGGATGCCCTGGGCCCCGGGTATGGAAGGTCGTGCAGTGAATGCTGCACGACAGCGCAATCATTTTGCTGAGGGCCAGCGGGCCATGTGGATGGATGTCGGTCTTGCGCTGCCGGGACGCGAAGAT
>VXLY01000114.1 GCA_009841335.1 Rhodothermaceae bacterium
AATCAAGCCCGGAAACTAGCGGAGGTATTTCAAGTATCCTATATAATTCCCCAAACGAGCCAAGTAAATCCCTGAGGGAAGACCCTCCGCGTTAAATACTACATCATGGGTTCCTGCACCTATGGGCTCTTCAATGAGTGTGACAATCCTCCGGCCCAACAAATCCACAACCTCTAGGTGCACTTGCGTTCGTTCCTGGACTTCAAATTGAATATTAACAGTGGTTTGAAACGGATTAGGATAACTCGTCAACAGCATCCCAGAGGTGGGAATCTCAGCGATTTCATCTACTGCAGTACCAACAGGTGGCGTATACGTGACCGTTAACTTGGGGCGATTCTCCTCCGTGGAAACCTCCCTTGAATCAAAATCAATGCCGTCACTTGAGCTGTCGTCATAGTCCAGTAGTATGAAACCATGATTAGTGGAAGGATCGTCAACCCATCCCTTTATTGCCGTCATCGCTGCCTGATCAAGTCGGATGGTGTCCCTACCTGGGAACTCTGCATCAAATGATCCCAACACATCGGATCCTCGATCATCCGATCCATTTGCTCCCTCTACCTGCCACATATTCCCATTGCTATACTGATACCAGTTCGATTCTCCCTCTTCCCAGTCTCGCCTAAGTTCGTAAACTTCGTATGTATCAGTTGACCCATTAGTGATTTCAAGGATGATCTCAGCCGAGAGAATAGTACTATTCGCGGGAATACTGCTTAGATCCCACTTGAGTAGCCCAGCCTTGTCCGAATCACCATCGACTTCAATCTCGGTGTCTGAACCAAAAAACTCACCTGGGGAGTTCTCTCTGATCTTTGTATCACGCGTACCGCGATAATCGGTGGTGGGTGCCATTCCATCCTGAAAAGAAACCGTAACGGAGTGGGAATCTCTAACAGCGATCGTCTTCTCTGCCAGACCGGTAGCACCGAAGTCATCCGTGACCTTGAGCTTAGCGGCATAGCGACCGAAGCTTGCATACGTATGGCTTGCCGTTTCACCAGAGCCAGAATTTCCATCACCAAAGTCCCAGTCATACGCAACAATTACTCCATCAACGTCTGTAGACGCAGATGCATCAAATTGAACGAAAAGAGGTCCCACACCGGAGCTAGGCGTGATTGTAAATCTGGCAACGGGAAGCTGGGTGCCTACACCATCCAGAGATAACTTTTCGCCGGTATTGATAGTGGATCCAGGTACATTGCCCAGACCGAGGAGTGACAACGCCAAATTGGCGGCATCGCCATTACGAATAGGCTGCACTGCAGTGGTGTAGGTGGTCCTGTGAAATTGTGGATCCTGGCGGCTGTTCGCGTTGGACGTGTAGAGGTCAACACCTCTGGTCACACCTTTTCCCCACGTATAAAAGGGAATGACGTAGTGCTCTTCTACACTCGAATCGGTGTGCCCATACGCGGTACCTCCATGATCCGAAGTGACGATAATAGTAGTATTGCCCGTGAGCACTGGGTCATTTTCCACAAGGTCAAACAACCTTCCAAGCAATCGATCCATTTCCTCAACCGCCTCAAGGTAATTGGGTTGCATCCATCCCGTTCCATGACCGTGTGCATCAGGATCGCGCAAGTGAAGAAAGCTCAAATGAAATGGCTCAGTGCGCATCACGGAAATAAAATCGTCAACGAGAACTTCCGAGTCTTCGTCAAACCGAAACGTGTCAATCTTATCCTTACCGTTGTCTGGCCCGGTTATGTCTTCTGCACCGCTGAATTCATCGTAGCTCTGATCGTAAATGGAAAACTTTGACTTGCTTACATATGCACCCGTTCGCGAGCCATTGTCATGAGCCACATCAAATAAGCTGGCTACATACGATCCATGATTAGAGTGGAGCGTCTCAGTTGGAGTGGGATCAGAATTTGTGGACCAACTATGACCGGTGCTCCCGATAACCCCCCGTCCCGTCAGCATTGTTGTGTGATTGGGAAGCGTCAGCGTGTAATCTCTATCGGTTCGAGCATTATCAGTCCAGGCACCTTCAGCGCGAAAGCGACAGAGATTGGGTAACTTCTCGGGTCCGAGACTGGTGATGGCATCTGGACGCAGTCCGTCAATACTGATCAGGATCACGTAATCCACTACTGCCTCCGCCGTAGAGACACTTCCATGCACAACTGAGGACGGCTTGGACAACGAGTTATTATTAAAGTCAAGGGCAGACCATGAAGGCAGTACGAGAATAAGCAAGATGACACAAATAATCGCCAGAGCGACGGAACGCCGGGACTCTCTCCATGGGACGGAAAAGCTATCCTCTGGAGTACTGCGGAGTTGATTCGAACCAATGAAAAATTGTCTTCTCATCATTTGTCACCGGGTAATTAAGTAATACTAAAGATATGGAATGTTGGGGAGTGATATCTGAATTTCCCCCCTAATGCTCACTGTGTATTGGGAAAAAAAGATGGTTCTGGACTTATTGTTGAGTACACATAACCATTAGGGATCGGATCCACTTTTCTGGGAACATATCTGTCGATTTGTGGGAAATACATGGGCGGGTGTCTTTTGAGATATAAGCTCGTAGTGGAACAGCAAACGGGAAATAAATACCACGGTGTTTATTTGACTATTCCCAATCAACGACCTCATTCTGCGAGTCCGGAGTGAACGAGATGGGCCTGGTCGTCGTGCTGCTGATTGAATTGCGTTGCTTCGTTATGATCCACACTGGAATTAGCTGTGAGGTCCGCGAAAACGCTTGCTCTCTGGTATGCACTATTCAACGATTTTCTCAATCATAGCGCGCTCTGAGGCAGAGAGTGTAGACCACTGCGTGAGTATCTCACTCCCCAATGTGCATGCATTGTTAGCGTGCTTGACCCTAGGCTGCAAAAATGCGAAAAGGAGGGCACCCACTACCATCCCCCATAACATGGTACCCGCTTTTCTCCAAGGTTGCTGCTGCATATCCAGTAACAGATTTATCTGGCGTGCACAGGATTGGAGCTCCGCCTGATTATCCTCCAGTGCACTAATGACTGGTGCCAGTTCCTCACGAATATGCGCCGCTGTAGCACTGGCTGCACGCTCGCGCAGACTCAGTGGTTTAGAGCCCGAGGTCTCCCCGCTGCTGCTCATCGTTTACTAAGGTTCTGAGCGAATTATAGACTCCCCGCGTTAGCTTGGTCTTCAATCCACCTATCTGGGCGTCCAGGCGAATGAACTCCTTTACCAGCGCGCGCTTATCCGAAGGGTTCAAGTCCTTTGAAACGACCTGCCTAAGCCGCTGAACACTGTGGTCAAGAGAGCATTTTTCCGCACTACTCCATGGTGCATTAAACCGCGCCTCCAGTTTGCGCAGAGATGCATCTCTGGCGACGCTGCTGCACTTGGCGTATTCATGACCATCGGTTACCACAAGCCCCCTCCCGCGGGGCTCAAGTTTCAATCCACGCTCCTCTAGACGTGCATGTAAATCTAGCCAGCTCTGAGCCGCATCGAAGTCCCCCTCCGCTGAATCACGAACAAGCACCTGAAAGGGTATTTCGCCCCTTGACTGAGTAGCCTTGTGGGTCCGCTTTGAAAGGGAATCCCTACGGTCGGGAGCGCTTTGCCCGGGCAGCTGGTAGTAATGACCCGGGGTTTCCTTGAAGTTCAATTCGCGCTCGGCCTTGCGCAGCGTCTCCTCAATTTGACGGTAGTAGAACGTCCCGTAACGGGGAATACGGGTTATCGGGTGCACACGATTCGCGAAGGCATGGACATGCGCGTAGTGCTCATCTCCATGCGCGACAAGCATCGCCTGATGTTCGCTCATTTTGAGCGATGCCAGTACACGGTCCGATACCTCGGTCATTTGATCCTTGGACGGATCATCCTCCGGTGCCCACGAAATTGATAAGTGTAGGCACGGACGCCTGACTCGCGAGTTACCTGCTGCAACCAAGGCCATCTCCCGGGCAGCAATGCTTAGACTTTCGTCTGACACAACGTTACGGGCTTCAATCCAGGCAACGCGTACCTGATCTTCCCGGTTTGACTTCGGGGTCTCCAGATAACGGGCAACGCCACGAAAACTATGAACTAATCTACTTGCACAGATCATGCTACACCCTTATAAAATGTTTGCATCCCGATCAATCCATACACGCTATCTGGAGATCGTACGCGCGATCAAGAGCTTCAACTGCTCCAGGATATTCTGTAGCTGCTGTTTCTCTGAGCCATCCGATCGCATTTTTCGAATCTGTAGTGCAATAGCAATCCACTCGCATGCAAGGATCTCTTCATAGCTTTGCTGAGCGTATATCGCTTTCCTCCGCAAAAATTCAGCAATACTCATGCCCAGGGCTTTAGCTTTGAGCTGCAACGCTTTTTTCTCGTCTGGTGTCAGCTTCACTTCAACCTTGACTGAGCGCTTCCTCCTATCCATTACCTGATCCACCGCTCCGAAAGCAAGTAAATTTGTCGGAGTGAAGTACATGAACTGCTGCATTCGCGCAAGCATGGAGGCTTCCTAGAGCATCTGCCTAGAACATTGAGCACAACCGCTGCATCTGGACAAACACACGTACTCCCCTCCTTCAATACGAGCAGTCGAACGATACAACCTGAAACCATCAGGCAATTGGAACGCATATGTTTGCTGGTTATAGTGTACTGACCTGTGTCAGGGTGTAGTCCATAATGTAGATGCCTAATGGGTTGCTGCTGAGTACCTCTTCATCTTCTGCAGGTACGACACGAACCTGAAAATGCCCTTCATAGGACGATATGCTCTCCTCATGTCCGATCCTGGTAAGCTCCCGCCAGGATACCCGATAGAGTATGCCCTCTCCGGGCACTTTAAGGACACTGCTGATCTCCTCCACGTAACGCGTATCACCACGCTGGAGCATGCGCTCCAGGTTCTCGCGATCGCGGTCCAGATCGGTTACGAGAGTCTTTGCTGCACGGCCATGTACATGTGTGCGTGCATCCTGCAACCTTATGTTCAGCAGGCGGGTGTCGGTAGGTACCGTTCGCAGGTTGTGCACAAAGCGGCGTAGAACGGCGGTGATTGCCCGTTCAGGAATATCGCGCAAGGAGAGCCGCCCCGCTGCGCGCATCTCTCCCAATGCATCCAACTCTACTACATAGGGCACCACCTTTTGTTGAGAAGCCAGGTACACATACCCCGCAGTCAGAACAAGATTCAATAACAGTGCAATGAATGCGACGGATTGCCATGAACGCTTACCTCTTGCAAGGTCACCAAAAAGCCGCTCGAAAGCGTACCGTCCATCCAGATAAGGATGACCCTCCTTTGCCATTACAGACGCTCCAGTGCTTTTTTGAAGTTTATGGTCAAGCCCCGGCTAAGCTGTGTTGCAATCCGGCCCGGCATATATAATCCCAATCCCGCCAGCAGAATGGCTACTGCCGTAATTGACCACAGGAACCCCAGCCGCGAAGAAACCGCATCAGCCGCCCCTCCTGGATTCCCGGAAAAAAGCCGCCCAAAAGATTCCAGCCACAGGTTATCATAGGATTGCAGCAGCGCGACCATGTCGTCTCCGATAGAGGCGGCGACGCTCGCAATCAGAATGATGAAAAACAACTTGACGCCCACATAAACCACATACTTCAGGTATCCCTCACCGAGCGGCGCTGTCCCCCGAAAAGCCATGAACCCAACAAAAAAGAGCCCCCCGGTTACGACTACATAGCTCTCTATCATGGCAACAAGCAGGTGGGCCGCGAGTGCCACAAAACATAACAGCATAATAAGGGCGGGGATCACGGCAAGAGAGGTTACCACGTCAGAAATCAGTCCCACAGACTGCATCACAGTAAGTAACATGCTCAGACCAATGTTCAGGAGATGGGTTGGTGACAGGTGTGTAACCCCGCTCCCACCAATGTACACTGCCGTTTCACCAAAGCCCTGGGCAATCATGGGCAGCCACCTGTGGTATGTAGAAATAAGACCAAGCACAAACGCCAGTAGCCCGATCTTGAGTGCGAACTGGCTGATCAAATCTCCGCCCTGTTTATTGCGTCCAACCCAGACCATATAGCCGGTCACGACAATCTCTAGGAGTGCAAGGCTCAGAAAGAGCGTCTGTGCTGCATCCAGTGCGCGAGTAAGCCACGCCTCTGTTGTGAGGCGAAAGACCTCCTGCGCACAATCGAAAAACATTGTGGGTGCACAGCCCTGTATGGCCTGTTGTGCCTGCATGAATCGTCGGCTGCTTCCCCAGGGAACGCGGTGCGACGGTCACTCTGAATGGCGTCCGACCTGATGCACCGGTCCCCCGGGAAAAGATCGTTTATGGATAGTTGGGCATTTTGAGAAAACGGTCGATCCTGTACTGCCTAGGATCGCCCAACCACTCAGTCCCTCCAACAAAAGCATCATAGCGCATGCGCTCCTGTGCTTTCTGACTGACAGCATCCGCCGCGCGGACTGCCTCCATATTAGTAAGCGTCATTAAAGCCTGGCGATTAAGCAACAGCTCCCGGGCATTCAAGATCTGAAGGTTGGCCTGTACGTCGCGCATTTGCTGCGGCTCTTTGCCGCGCTGGATTTCGGTCTTGAAATGCTCAAGCTCTTCGTGGGCCTGGGCCAAAGAAGCACGGTGGGACCGCAGCGATGCGAGGGTGCCTTGCATGGTAGCCATAGTTTGCTCGTCGGCATCCCGCTGGGACTGCAACGGATTCGGCGAATCCCGATACATCAGAAAGGCGTCCTCCAATGCGTCAGGATTACTCCAGGTAATGCTGCCTGGAACCTGATGCGCCTGCTGAATATGATCAACCTGGGTGCCTAATGATCTGGAGGGAATCACACCACGCTTTGCCAATGCGCGCTCATACCTGCGCAGGTGGTGCTCTGCATTGTGTCTGATTTCCTCTGCTAGAGCGACCTCCTTCAATAGCAGGTCCACCTGATTACGCAATTCAATCACGGTGGCTGCTGCCTGTGCCAGAGCTGCCACATCAATTACAGGGAGCTGGGCGCGTGCCGCGGTAGCGCTCACAACGACCAGGAGAAATAGCATAAGTTTTTTCATCAGTTCAGTATGGTATGTGGTCAAGAAAATCTTCTCCGTGCTCACGAACTGCTTCGCGTATTTGAGCACGGGATACTTCAGCGCTCATGCCTTTAAGGGGCATGAGTAGCGTGCGTGCGACCGGCCCAAGATTGAGCTCAAAGAGCCTACTGCCCTGAGGGCTCTTGTAGAGGTAATCACGCTTCGGTTTTGCCGAAGCAATGACTTCAATTGCCCGTGCACTAAGGTCCAGTGCACGGTACATTGATGTACCCTCTGGTGTCCGAGCTTCCGGGTTCGGCAGAATGATCTTCGTTGGACATGACTCAGTGATCAGAGCAGCATTGGGCAGCGTTGCGATCTGTGCGGGAGAGTGTGCGACTAGAAGAACCGCCGCATTACGTTTGCGAAGCGTCAGGAGCCAAGCTTTGATTCGCTCTGCAAAACGTGAGCGCAGTAATGCAGCCCAGGCTTCCTCAATAATGATGAGCGTCGGGTTGCCATCCAGATTGCGTTCGATTGTGCGAAACAGTGCCAGAAGTAGTGGCACAATGACTGCATCCCCCTGATCAAGTACATGACCCAGTTCATAAACCTGCATGCGCGATGACGAAACCGGTGACACATCGCGACCATCGAACAACGTACCATAAGGACCCTCCATTGTGTACCTTGCAACAGTACTCTTCAGTGGCTGTGGCAGGACAAGATGTAGCGCGGTTAATGTGCGATGCTCCGCAGGTGGTTGGCTCAACAGATTGAGCGTCTCCGCAAGGGATAGTCGACCATCTGCATCTGGCAGCTCGTTGGCAAGGTCATAGACCGTTTCAAGCCAGCTCAGCGCCCACAACTTCTCCGCTTCCTCATCAATATGGTGCAGGGGCTGCAGCGGACGAGCACCGGCCTCTCCGAACGCAAAGTGGGTCCCATCCGCAGCAAGACAAGGCACCTCGTGTGACAGCCCTACATCAAATATGTGGACACGGCTCTTTGCATATCGCAGAAAATTGAGCGCCAACCATCCAACGAGTACGCTTTTGCCCGAACCGGTAGCTCCAATAACCAGCGTATGCCCAATATCTCCCTGGTGCAGATTGACCATGAACGGAATGCGGCCCGGCGTTCGTGCACAGGCCAGCGCCGGACTACGGTCTGGAAAAAGCGGGTTCGGACATTCCGCCAGCCCTTTCCATGGTGCCGAAACCGGAAAGAGATGGGCAACATTACGACTGGATAGAAGTGGGCGGCGAAGGTTCGCGTATCCATGACCGGGAAGCGTTCCAATGAAGGCATCCGTAGCATTTATCGTTTCCAAAGCGCAGGTATAACCTTGATCACGCAAGGCCTGCAAAAGTGTCTGGCTGCGCGCTAAACCACGCTGTATCTGTTCATCACGCAGCACGAAAGAATTTGTGAAGTACCCAAATCGTACGCGACCACTGGCAGATTCTGCATGCGCAGAGGCGGTTTCGTGTTGCATAGCCACGGCGTCCATATCCTCAAAACCTTCTTCACCAGGAGCAATCAGCTTCCTTAGTCCACGTCTCTGGTGAAACCAACTGGTCTGTAGACGTCGAATACGACGACTCGCGGCATGACGATTGAGTCCAGTAAATCGCATATGCCACCGGCCCTCCCCCTCTATGCGATTATAGAAAGTCCCATCTCCCACATTGGTATGGGATCCGAGTGAAGTGATTGTGCTCACGAATACATGCTCTCCCCCAATGACAGGATAGAAGCCGGTCTGAAAATCGTCGGACGCCAGTGCATGACTAAGGTAGCTATGCGGAGGTGATGACACCTGGTCATTATGCCCGGTCAAAGCGCAATGACACTCGGTCAGGAGACCCGTACTGCTGAGAATCTTAACAGTAAACCTGCTCTCCAGGAGTGCGCGTACTTCTTTAACCGTTTGCTTGAACCCGGTAAGTATGTGTGCGTAGTCGAGGCCTTTCTGGGCACTTTTGATCATGGGTGCTTCCCAGCGCGACCAAAGTTCACGCGGAGGAGTGTGCGTAATGAGGACCGCCCGACGGAGCCTGTAGTGATTCCCTTTTTCACAGTACTGCTTGCGGCGCTCGTCCTCCATTGCGCAAAGGGAAGCCGTAGGAAAACTGTGTCGTACGGGCAGAGGATAGGTCGTATTGTGGCACCGATGTACGTTCACCTCAAGCCCGTAACCCTCACCCAGCAGCATTATCATGTCATGGACGCTGTCCGCAACGCTGTTCGCTTCGGCGGCTGTCGTGGTCTCCAGGTCGGGGGGATCAAGCTCGAATCCAGACAAAAAGGATCCATCCTTCATCAAGATGATTCCATCGTCAATCAGGAATGCCCAGCCTAACAGATCACCTAGCCCTTCGGTGGGCGTGCGCGAGCGGTGTAACCGGTTCACACACCAGGCGGTACCGGCACCGGTCAGTGTGCCTAATCCAAAAATTAGTGGCTCCATTAACGCCCCCTCAAAACTCTGTCACGCCAGAGACGCTTCACCTCCCTTGCCTGCCTAGGATAGCGGGAACCATACCTCAGTGCCCGCGGAACCACAACCATAAAGAACGGATCCTTTTCGAATAATTTCCGCCCGAACGGAAGAAGTATGGCATATGCGAGTGCACAGCCCACCAGCACCTTGGGATCTAGGCGGGCAGCGATACTCAAAGTCACAATGACCAACATCAATAAGAGGAATGCATCCTGAGGCAGTCCCATCATGGTCGGCCGCCGCTGAAGCGATACATGTACAGGGGCTGTGTCCAGTGCCTTGCCTCCAACAGACATCAGATCAGCGCCCCCTGAAAGGAAAAGAAGTCACTGATCTGAGCAGCCCCGAAAATGATCACCGCCCCCAACACCGTACGACCGAGGATCTCCCCGGCACGACTGGAGCGGGTTATCCACCAGGCGAGTCCGCCCAGAACAATGATCAAAAGAAATGCCGCCGTAGCAAGATCACCGGTCAGTAGCCCCACGATCTTGGAAACTGTGGAGGTCGCAACCCGAACACCTCCGATGCCGCTGGCATCGGCCACGACCGGGAATAAAACAATCGTGGTCGCTATTGCGACCAACAGGTATTGTGCGCGCTGAATGAACGTGTGCATGACCGTATGAGTTGGTTTCTCATGGTCTTACACACGATTGAAATGAATCAGAACCAGTTGATATGTTACAATTTGGGCAAAGAAATTTAGACCAATCCTGTGGATTCGAGGGGCAATTACCACGGAAATGATGACGGCGCTCACACGTCGAAACTGTTTTCCGTTGTTCTAACCCCCTTTCCGATTGATTTTTCGTCGCAATCTAAATGAGCAAACTCGGCCACTAGGTCGGAGTTCAGGGATCAGTAAGTAAGAATAACTAATAGTAATCAATCAGAGGAAGACAATGCCAAGAATGCTGTATCTGAGTCAATTTGAATCGATGTCAAATGAAGAACTTGTTACCCTGTATGACAAGTTGGTTGACCAGACCGATGTCTTTGGCGTAGGCCGAGTTCGAGAAGGATACAGGTTTAGGAGGATGTTCAGGATCGCGAAGGCTGTGAAAGAGCAGTCACGGATAATGGGCAAGCACACAAAGGCCATTCACTGGTATTGGGTGACATTTATGACTGTCGCGGTCGTGAACTTGGCCTTTGGAGTCTGGAGTGCGATTGGATATTCCCGCTGTGCAAGGAACGCAGTCGGGATTTATGGATATGGTAATCTGCAAATTCGCTGTCCACCAATAAGCAGCAACAAACATGAAACCAGTAATTAGGAATTACAAATCAGATTGGTACTCAGCCAGGAACGAGGATAGACAGTCTCCGCCTCCCAACCACGACACAGCGCGCCTTGAATTATTGGCGCCGTTGGTAAAACAGTCTGTCGAATTGGCTTTGGAATTGGAGGCCGAGATCAAGGCACCCTCTTCCATAATGTGGGAACCGAATTTGGAAAATAACGCGTTTTTCAGAGAGTACTCTATTGACTACGCGCGCGCTTGGTGCTTTAGCTATCTATACGGAACGGTTGTGGATCTCGCTAATGCAATATTGAGGCTGGTAGAAGGGTCCTATTTAAACGCGTCGTTTGCCCTTCTACGGTCCGCTATGGAGGCGTTTGCTACGTGCTATCACATTTCGGAAAGGCTGGAAAGGCAGCAGACTATTTGCCACGACTATATTGCATATAGCTTCCTAATGGCCGAGTACACGACGAAGGTCAAGGACGCGGAGTTGAGGCGGAGGCATAAAATGAATCCCCTTTACTTCAGCAACAAGGAGGAAGTCGAAGCCCGAAAGAGATCAGTACGAAAGCGTTTTAAGGCATTCCCAAATCCGTTTGCATGGATGGATCCGAATTCTGGGCACAATATGGACATGAACGCTCCCGCCATTATAGGGGCCGCAGATAAGAAATATGCCAAGCTATACCATTTAGGCAACCTGGAGGTCCACCGCAATTATGTAGGGACAAAACATTATGTGCTTGTGTCTTCCAACACTCCCCTGCGTCCAATTCCTATAGTGACTTGTGGTGAGGGGCATTTTTTCAAGAACTACAAGGAGCTTGAATTCGACTTCCTTGCCGCTGAATTAGTAATCCGCACCACCGAGTTGGCACCGAGTATTTTGCCCCTGACAAATAGCTTTGCTCTAAGGGCCACTAAACTTGCCTATAGCGGCAAGCGCAAATTGAAGAAGCTGGTGGAGAGTTGACCCCTAGGGGTCATAAGAGCCACGTAGTGGACCTGTCCGCCAACTTTTTTCCCGGCCTTTATCGCCTGTGATGCCAGATTCTAACTAAAGGCTCGATACAGGGAATGGAGTGCATCGACTGAAAGCTTGGTGGACAGTGTGGTTGGGATGCCCCCTGAATGCAATAAACTATTACTCCAGAATTACGTAGACTCAGGGGTACGACATCTGTGTCCGCTGAGAATACTTCAAGAATGATCGGCATGAAGATGGCTACAACCGGGGAGTCAGGATCGATCCCGCAAGCGAATTTCCCTGGCACTGTACAGTACTTGTATCCAGACAAAGAGTCGGGCCAAACCACATTCCCTTTTAGTACGCCAGCACTCAATATAGTGTCTGGTTACGACGAAGCTTCTTACCTCAGGGGGTATGTTCATCGCCAACCCTTACCATGCGACTATCGAAGAATACACATCCCTGACAAAAAATTATTAGATGGCAGAAGTGAGAAATTTTATTGAAAACATGCTCCATTTGCGACTGATTGAATTGGCATCGGTCAGGAAATCAGATGCTATGGCAATTTATGGACCAATGGATAAGAGCCTGCCTGCCTTGGTTAGGGATAATATTGAATCAATACCATCTGATTACAGGAATGATTGTCTCACAATCCAGTTGAATACAGGGGGAGGCTTGATTGATTCAGTGGAAAAGACGGTGGAAATTCTTCGCTACCACTATAAAAGTGTTGATTTCATAATTCCCGCCCAAGCGATGTCTGCCGGCACGGTCTTCGCATTGTCCGCTGACAATATTTACATGAATTACTTCTCCCAGTTGGGGCCAATCGATCCCCAGTTTTTTGTTGATGGACAGTGGATACCAGGTTTGGGATATCTGGAGAAATTTGAGGAGCTAAATGAAAAATCTAAAGAGGGGTCTCTAACTCCACTTGAATACGGATTGGTGCTTAAACTTGACTTAGCAGATATTCATCGATACGAGCAAGCCAGAGAACACTCGGTAGAGTTATTAGAGAAATGGTTGTCCACTTACAAGTTCAAGAATTGGACTAAAACGGAAGAAAGGAATAAGACCGTGACTCCGAAAATGAGGCAAAGGAGGGCGAAAGAAATAGGGCGGGAATTGAACAACACGAATAGGTGGCATGCACATTCTCGTGGAATTTCAATGCAAACATTACAGGATGAGGTTGGCTTAAAAATTGAGGATTTTGATAAGATTCCAGACCTTCGGAAAAATGTAAATAATCTTCATTCTTTCATTGAGGACTATATTTTTATGGAGTCAGAATTAATACTTCCCTTGGTAAGAATGGCTTACGTTAACCCGAGATAGACCATGAATAAGACTTATCGGCAACATAAGAACATTTCAAAAGCCGGGAAAAATCTTGATATGGATTTCGCAAGAATCGTAAATGACATGGAAAACAGGTTAAAAAAAATGGGCATTAAGATCCCACAATCCGGCCCCCGTATTCCAGATCCAGCACATGCGAGAGGTGGAGATGCACGCACTCCATCCTCCGCTAGATGGCAACGCGATAGAGACCGGTGACATGGTTGCAACCGCAGGAGTAGATTCGATCTCGAGGGTAAATTCGTTTGGCATTGAACGACGTATTGGTATTACGTCCAAGCAAGGCCGGAAGCTTGAGTCAAATGAGACGAAACAAGGGTCCAGTTACAGAAGAACTCTGAGCATTAATGCGACCTACAAAGAAGGCGAAGCGAGCTGCCTACCTGGCGGCTTTCCATTTATTTCTCAATGAGCACTCAGTTCAAGGCTGGCAAAAGCCGCCGTTTCAAGGACCGATACCCGCAGCACCTTTTTCAAGGCATGGAGCGCTTTGAAGGCAACCTTCATTTGCACTGCAGGAACGCCTGCAGCGTGATTGGTCGCATAAAAGATGATGGGCACCAGTACTTTGATAGTGGCTCTGCGCCGCTGAAGCGTTGGCAGAATTACTGTCAAGACCTACAAGATTTCATTTCCAGAAAGCTGCCCGTACGCAAATACAAAGGGCAAGACCTTGTCACTGTCCTCCGGGAATTCTTCCAAGAATTTGAGCACTCTTCATATGGGTTGGACGAAATGATCCACAAAGTAGCGGTAGACCGTGAAGACGAAGGCGTTATTGTGGATCTGTGGGATTGGCTGTCTCTAGCACACAGGAATTCGGTCTACGGTATTGTAGCGTATTGGGCGCCGGACAAGAAGCAAGTCGATACATACCACATGGAGATCAACTCTTCAATGGGGACTTCTTCGCTGAAAAGGACCCGTGAAGAAATGGAGGTGCCGAAGAAGTACAGGCGCGCCACGAAAAGGCCTTAGTCGCCTCGAGCGGCTTCAACTATATGTATTTAATCCCCAAATTTCTGTTGATAACATTTTTCCGGAAGTTTCAGATGTGGCAGAAGATGTGCAATTTTGTATAGGTCTCTACTCGGTTGATTTTTCGGTAAACTCATGCGAGTGTAGCTCAATCAGCCGGAATAGGCCTATTACAAGATAATAAATGATATCTCCCCAGCACCAACTCAATCTATGCAGCAGGAATTCTTGAGCGACAGAAAAACAGCGATTGCAGGGTGTTCCAATACATTCTCAGTACAGTTAGTTGAGGACTCTCACTAAGTGCTTATGGATCTATCCGCCAACCTAGCACATGGCTCGAATCTCCACTGATACGCGCTTCCTCAGGAAGCCTGACCAGTTTCACAGATGCCTCTGAGGCCAACTGACCATCTTGTAAATAAATCATACAGCGGGCCTGACCATAACGATCACTCAAATATTCCCGCTTGGCCATTATACGTAGCGGCTCATCGGTCGGAACAGGATGCCGGTACTTGACGTCGAGTCGCACGGACATCATGAAGGCGTGCATATCCTCAATGAGGGAAATACGCCCCGCAATCTCATCCAGAATGGATGCCTGAACACCCCCGTGCACGATGCCTGGATAACCCTGAAACAACTCAGGAATCGTGTAATGTGACTCGACAACATCGTCTCCGTTGTCGTAGAAAGTCATGTAGAGTCCACGCGGATTGTTTCGTCCACACACGAAACAGTTATCGCTGTTAGGTTGCTTATTCACACTCAGACCGCCTTAACCTCGGTGACCAATTCTGTTACCGAATCCTTTGCATCCCCAAAGAGCATTCGTGTGTTTGGCTCAAAGAAGAGCAGGTTCTGCACGCCGGAGTATCCTGGGCGCATGCTCCGCTTGAGGAATATCACTGTCTTTGCCTGGTCCACATTCAGGATCGGCATTCCGTAGATTGGACTGGTCTGATCGTGGCGTGCGGCCGGGTTGACGACATCATTAGCCCCAACCACGAGTGCAACATCGGTAGATTCAAATTCATGGTTTATATCATCCATCTCAAACAGTGAATCATAGGGCACGTTCGCTTCTGCCAGAAGCACATTCATATGCCCCGGCATCCGGCCCGCTACGGGATGAATAGCATATTTGACTTCTACACCGTGCTCTTGCAGGACATCAGCCAGTTCGCGTACCTGATGCTGGGCTTGCGCAACCGCCAATCCATAACCCGGCACGATAATTACCTTGCGCGCATAACTGAGCAAGATTGCCGTGTCATCCGGTGACGTGGATGTAATCGTCCGTCCGTCTTCCAGCTGTTTCGCATCATCTCCTGCGTCATCTGAATCACCTCCAAATCCTCCAACCAATACGTGCCGCAGCCTGCGATTCATAGCAACGCACATGACTCTGGTCAGCATTATTCCCGAAGCGCCAACTAGTGCACCACTGATAATCAGAACTGTGTTGGATAGCACAAAGCCAGTTGCAGCCGCAGCCAGCCCAGACAGTGCATTGAGGAACGCCACAATAACCGGCATGTCCGCACCGCCAATGGGAATAACCAACAGTACCCCCAAGACCAACGATAAACCGGCAAGGATAATGATCAACGAGACCATATCCCCGCCCAGGAAGATCCAAACAATAGAACCTACAGCCGCCGCCGAACATGTGGCCAGAACAATATATCGGCCTGTGAACTGAATGGGGTTTCCTGTCATCTTCCCGCTGAGCTTCATGAAAGCGATAAAGCTGCCGGAAAAAGTGACCATGCCCACGAGAATACTCAAATATGCACCGGTGTGGCCTCTTGGATCTCCAAATCCACCTCCTTGCTCCACGATCCGGGCTATCTCCGCCCCAGCTACAAGTGCCGAAGCCAACCCACCAAAACCATTGAAGGCGGCTACCAACTCCGGCATCCCGGTCATTTGCACACGCTTCGCCATGACCGCCCCCAATAAACCACCTACGGCCAGGCCCCCAATCATTTCTGCAGGGGTCAGGATCTGTTGACTGAACAGTGTGGCCACAATAGCCAAAAGCATCCCGATCGCTGCGAGACGGTTACCCCTTCGCGCAGTAACAGGGGACTGCAACTTTTTTAAACCCCGAATAAAGAGTATTGCAGCTATGAGGTAGGCCCCGGCAGTGAATCCCTCGCTAAACATTCTGGGGTTTCTTTTTGAACATTTCTAGCATCCGATCGGTGACCATAAATCCTCCAACCACATTAATCGTTGCGGCTATCAGGGCAATCACACCGATCCACTTCGCCCACACTCCTCCTACCATCCCCGCTGAGACCAGCGCACCAATAATTGTTATCCCGCTTATAGCATTGGACCCAGACATGAGGGGAGTATGCAGGGTCTGTGGCACCTTGCTCAGCACCTCACGTCCAATAAACATGGACAATACAAAAAATGTCGTATACGGAAGCATTGTTTTTAACGGTCAATCAGGTTGCGGACACGCTCATGCACTACCTGCCCTTCGTGACAGACACAAGCAGCCTTGAAAATATCATCCTCAAAATTCGTCTCAAAAACCCCATCCTTCACAAACTCGCTTATCATCGCAGATATCGTCCGAGCATACAGAAAACTTGCATCTGCCGGCACAGTGGCCGGAAGGTTGGTATACCCAACAATCTGTACGCCATGACGTGTCATGACGCGGTCCGGCTCGGTCAGTACGCAATTCCCTCCAGTGGCCGCGGCCAGGTCAATAACGACACTGCCGGGCTTCATGGCCTTTATGGCCTCCTCACTCACCAAAGTTGGGGCCCTGCGTCCGGGAATCAGCGCTGTAGTAATGACTACGTCCGACTTGGCCAGATGAGGCACGAGCAATTCTACCTGCTGCTCCGCCTTCGCGGCCATTAGTGCCTTTGCGTAGCCACCTTCATCCTGCATATCTTCCATTTCCAGATCCAGTTCAACGAACTGCGCTCCGAGGCTCTTGACCTCCTCTCTGGCAGCTTCACGAATATCGTAGCCCCATACACGAGCACCAAGCCTGCGGGCAGTAGCGATTGCCTGCAACCCTGCCACTCCCGCCCCCAAGATGGTCACATTGGCTGGACGAACTGTTCCCGCTGCGGTGGTTAGCAAGGGGAAAAACCTCGGAAGCAGGTTAGCTGCAATGAGCGTGGCTTTGTACCCCGCCAATGAGGCCATTGCGCTCAGTGCGTCCATCTTTTGTGCCCGCGATATCCTGGGTACTAACTCCATCGCAAGAGCAGTTACGCCCTGGTCAGCTAACCGGGCAATCCGTTCAGGAACTTCAAGCGGCTGCATAAAGCCGACCACTACGGCCCCCGACGCCAATCGGGCTATCTCCTCATCGGAAGGCAGAGCGACCAGCGCCAGTATGTCAGATCCCCATGCTTCAGTATCCTGGACAATCCGGGCCCCTGCCTCGCGAAAAGCTTCATCGCTAATGCCGGCCTCTCGACCGGCATTCGACTCTACGATAACCTCAAGACCCTTCTTGGACAACGCTGAAACGACCGGGGGCACGAGTGCCACGCGACGTTCGCCTGGTGTTGAAGCTTGAACCGTCCCTAATGTCATTGATCAGAATTTTTCAAAACCCAATATACCAATGATTGGCCGCTATTCTTTACTCTTGCGGCAGTTGGCTATCCATTTCGTTGCTCAAAATCTTTCATAAAGTCAACAAGCGCTTCTACCGATTCAAGGGAGCAGGCATTGTATATGGATGCACGCATACCTCCCACTGAACGGTGCCCCTTGAGTGCAACCAGTCCGTGTTCAGCCGCCTGTCCAATAAATGTTGCTTCCAAGTCCTCCTCGATCAAGCGGAATGTTACATTCATGAGAGACCTGGACTTTGTTTCGGCAGTACCTCGGTAGAACTCGCTGTTATCAATTGCACCGTACAAAAGATCGGCCTTTCTTCGGTTCACGGACTGTATCCCGGCAATGCCTCCTACGCCTTCCAGCCAACGAAGCACCTTTTCCACAATATAGACCGCAAACACCGGCGGGGTATTAAAGCATTTTGCCGCATGCGTGCCGTAATCCAGCATTGTCGGCAGGCTCGTGTTACGCTTTTCGAGAAAATCGTTTCTGACCAAAACAACCGTTACCCCGGCAGGACCAATGTTCTTTTGAGCTCCGGCATAAATCAGACCGTAACGCTCGTGTTCAATGGGGCGGCTTAGAAAGTCACTCGACGCGTCACAGACCAACGGACAACTCACGTTCGGAGTGTACTGAAATTGCGTCCCGTAGATCGTGTTATTGGATGTAAAGTGAACATAGGCATCCCGGGAGTCGAGATCCCAGTAAGCTGGATCCGGAATATAGTTGAATCCAGCATCCGCACTCGAAGTTATTACTCGTCCGTGGCCAATCCGCATAGCCTCCGAATGTGCTTTTTTTGCCCAAGTTCCAGTCAACAGATAACCTGCCTGTCCCCCTGGGGGAAGAAAGTTCAACGCTAACTGATGGAATTGCATGGACGCTCCACCTCCCAAGAACAAGATATGCCAGTCGGCCGTGAGGTCTAGAAGGTTTCGTATTCGCTCGCGAGCCGAGGCTTCAATCTGCATATAAGACGGCGATCTATGGGATATTTCCATAACTGACGCGCCGGTCTCCCGATACACAGGCAACTCATTTCGAACATCTTCAAGAACCGGCAAGGGTAACGCACCAGGGCCGGCTGAAAAATTATGCAACCGCCCGATTCTATGTGACATCATCGGATCTAAATTTTGATTTGAGAAACCGCCAATACATCCTGAATGCCCTCGAGTAGATTGGGGAGCTCTTCTGGGGGAGTACCAACTAAACGAATCCTGGCAACGGCGGCATGTCTGGACCCGGTAAATACCTGGTTCTCCATCTCTTGGACATTAAGGTTGCATTTTCGCACGACATCCAAAACCTTAGCGAGCACACCAACCTTGTCCAGATGTCGAACGGTCAACAGATGTGTTGCAGAAGATTGCACTGCAATATTTACGCAGTTCGGCACAACACTACTACTCGCATATGTGTTGATCACACGCACGGCCTCGGCTCCCGTAGCCTCTTGTGCCTGCATCGTTGATGCTCCAATATGGTGTGTGAGGTAAACCGATTGATGGTTGCGAAGACTGGTTTCCAGTTTGCCTTGTTTATAAGAGGGTTCCCCCGCGAATACATCCAACCCCGCCCGGATACCCTTGTTATCCAAGGCGGCAAGTAAGGCATTTTCGTCAACTACACTGCCGCGTGTAGTATTGACAAAGAATGCCCCGGGTTTCATTGCCGAAAAAAAGTCTGCATCAGCAAGATGGTAGGTCTGTGGTGTTGCCGCTACGTGTAAAGACACGATATCTGCCTGTGAAGCTACTTCAATTGGACTGTCCGCATACATTACGCCAAGTGCTGCTGCATCTTCGGGAGTAAGTGAGCGACTCCAGGCAACAACGCTAAGCCCCATGCCCTGCGCCATCTGGGCAACTAGACGTCCAATTTGCCCCATGCCCACGATACCCAGTACCCGACCTTTGAGTCCTTGGGCTTTGGCATACTTGCTTTTCTGCCATCGACCCGCACGTGCTTCCGAGACATTATCTGCAATCCGCCGATCCAGCGAAACCATGAGCCCGATGGTTAATTCTGCAACTGCGCTGGAATTCCTGCCGGGACAATTGGCGACGAATATACCGTGCTCAGAAGCTGCTTCTACATCAATCGAGTCATAGCCGGCCCCTGCCCGCACAATCAACTCCAAGGATGACGCAGACTCCAGCATCCTCCTTGTTACCTTGGTTGAGCGCACTACCAACGCCTCGATTGAATGCCTCGTCAAAGCCTCCTGCAACGCGTCATTTGAGCAAATATTAACAGCCACTCTATGCCCGGATTCCTGCAAAGCCTTGATACTGCTTTCAGGCAGTTTATCCGCAATAAGGATGCGCATAATACCTTAGAATTGATGTATGAGAAGTCCACTCCGGAGTTTGGGCTCAAACCAGGTCGATTTGGGCGGCATAAGCTCACCCGCATCTGACACATCCAATAACTGGTCCATACTGGTTTCAAACATTGAGAAAGCAACCGTTCCAGGCGTTTGGTCGACATGGTTCACGAGTCCCTCAACACCCCGGCTTCCCCCTATAAACGTGATCCTCGGATCTGTGCGTTGGTCAATTATTCCCAGGAATGGCTCCAGAATGAATTCTCCCAAACGGGCAACATCTAGACTATCCGCCACACCAGAACGTCCGGTTGGGGGTAATTTTACTGTATGCCATGCTCCATCCGCATACAAGGAGACCTCTTCCCGTGCCGTCGGCACCTCCCTCCCGCTTGCTTTTTCAAGCACCCCAAGAGCATCAATCTTCTCAATCAACGCGCCCACATCAGGCACATGAACCACCCGGTTATATGGCATAATATACATATTGCTCACAGGGAAGCAGGCGGCAGGAAAAAAATCGCTGTCTTGCAGTCTCTGGTCAGACCATGCCTGCCATGCAGCCTCACAGCGATGGTGGCCATCGCCTATATACAGCGACTTGACGTCAGCAAAAGCTTCCAGCAAAGGTTCGTAATCAGTTAATTTCCAGATAGTATGCTGAATTCCATCCTCCGCCGTAAAATCAAATAGAGGTGCTCCTGTCGCAGCCGCCTCCATTAAACTGGTAATCGAGGCATCATCCCTGAACATTAAGATTACCGGCTCAGCATGTGCGCGTTGTGCAAGAATATGCTTTGTTCGGTCAGCCACTTTGGGGGGACGCGTATTTTCGTGCTTCAGAATGATCCCCCGCTTGTACTCCTCAACCGAAACCAGGCCATAGACGCCAACTTGCTCGTGTTCCCCCATCCGGAGTCTGTACAGATACAGTGCAGGGGTATCCTCCCGGCAGCTGTAATCACTCTCCGCAAAACTGTGCAGGTTCTCCGCTCCTTTGCTGTATACCGCACTATCGTACTCGCCTACGCCTGGGCTTAGGTCAATTTCCGGGCGAATAATGTGAAGAAAGCTATGAGGACGCCCTTTTGCCAGGGCACGCGCTTCGCCTGCACTAACCACATCGTAGGGTACGGAAGCTACTTGTCCGGCCACTTCGGGACGAGGTCTGAGTGCGGTAAATGCTTTGATTCGGGCCATTGAAGAAAGAGTGAGAATTCCAGTGGTATCAACGATCATGCAGCATGCCCATGCCTTGCTCTGGACAGCCTGCCGGTTGAACAAACAGGACCGCAAGCTGTGCCAACTAACCACACAGCCGAAACCTTTTTATTTAATTGCTGTACGAGGCTTCATTCTCGCGGGGTGGAGCAGTGGTAGCTCATCGGGCTCAAATTTCCGCCTTCGTTTGTTGGGGCACGCTACCCCAGTAAGTTATTGACGAAGGTGGTATTGGGCTGCGCGCGGATGGAAACTGGCGCGTGAATATCTGTCAAATTCGGGGAAGCCTGTTGCGTGGTAATCCCGAGCCAAGCCCTTTATTGGGAAGGTGTAGAGACTTGACGGCAGGCCCCTAACGGTTCGGCCGAGGGTGAAGAGAAAGTCCAGACCACAAACGATCCTATTCGTAGGATCAGCGGCGAAAGCCGTAGTGGTAAGCATAACCCGAAGGTCGCGGGTTCGAATCCCGCCCCCGCTACAACTGAAGCCGACATCCCGTGGGGGGTGTCGGCTTTTTTAGTTGGAGTTTTCGTGCGGACGCGTTTCCTGCTCAGCCATAACATCCTCCGGCTGTGCTACTGTCCTCTCTACATGTGCTCCGTCCACGCTTTCACCCTCCCTTGCCAGCCTTCATTGTACCGCCAGAAAGATGCGGTATGGACGAAATGAGAGCCTGGTTACACGGGGCTGACTTGAATCGCGATTAACCTGCACAGGTTTTACGCAGCCAGGCCGAGGTACCTAGCCATCACACCGAATGTGCTTATGTGCTTGCAGCTCTGTGACGCGCCTTGATAGCCGGAATCAGCGTCACAACCCACTGGACACAATAGACAATCAGAGACGCCATCAAGGCCAGCCCGGCACATACGATGGTTACAAATAAAAACGTTGTTGGCCACGATTCGATAACCATCCCCGGTAGCATCGAATAGTTAACAACGCGAACCAGGACGATGATAAAAAACAAAAGTCCCGCAACTAACAGCAACCAATGCCTGGGACGATATGCAGATAAGCTACTCATGATTTCCAAAATGCAAAAGATGGTCTACCCTCAAAAGGGTTTTACCGGGCTTGATATGAAACGGATCCACGGTGGAAACATTGTGGCCGAAAACGAAAATGGATTTATTCGCAACCGGTGGGAGGTTCGGTCTTCCTGCACAGGTTCTACACAGCTAAGCCGAGGTGCCTAGCCATCACACCGAATGTAATTTATAAGCTGGCAGATCTGTGATTCGACATGATCGCCGATATCAGTGTCACTACCCACTGAACACAATAGACAATCAGAGACACCCCCAAGGCCAGCCAACATAACATAGTGGCTGCTGGGAAAGCGAAGATTAACCACGGCGTGGACGGATCAGTCACCGTAAACGAATCGGTCTCCATTACCGGAGGGGGCGCCGTTATCGAAAAATACAAAAGCGCCAGCAGGGCAACCAACGAAAGCCCCGCAATCGCCACCAACCAGTGCCTCGGACGATATGCAGATAAACTGCTCATTATTTCAAATTAAGAAGTATGCCTGCTAACAAACTAACGGTTCTACCGCGCTCCATCTGTAATGGATCGCGGTAGAACCCTTTTTAGTCATGCTTGACGACTAAACTAAACACCAAGTATGGTTCGCTACAGCTGCGCAGATACTGTAATGAACTGAATGTTGTCGAAGTAATCCGTCGGAACCATGGAGTAGTCCAGGTTTATCTCTGTCCCGGCAAACTCCAACTGTAACCCGCCACCAAAGGCGTAGCCTTTGTAGAAGGTCTCGTTATTTTGACGACTATACTCGTAACCACCACGCACATAGAGCAGATTCCTGAATCCAAGCTCGAGAGCGCCGCTGAATTGGTCATCCTCAAAGCTGTTTGACCGGAAATTACCCAACAGCGTCGCTGATGCACCCGCAACCATCTCACGCTCGTAGGCAACCCCGAAATTCAGCAGTGTCGGATACTGAACGCCTTCAGATTCAAGCTGAACGGTATTAACACTGGCATCAGTGGGTTGATCAGGCAGCCGCACGCGGCGTCCCAGACCTGTACCATCATACTGGAGTTCATTGCCAATATTCTTCAGAGCAACGCCCAGGCGCAGACCCGTTTCACCGACAACATAGGTCATGCCTGCGTCAAACACGATGCCGTTGGCCGTTAAATCATCAATCGTGTGATTAACAATTTTAAGTGTTGCACCTGCTGCGATGCGGTCCGTGAGCGTCCGTGCGAAGGTTAATCCTACATTGATGAAAGATACCCGGAAAGTAGCGTCCGCCTTTTCGGGGTTGATCTCGGTTTGCCTGGAGATCTCTCCCATATCCCAAGCAGATATAGTCAGGGCCAGGTTATTCTCCCCAAAACGCTGCGCTAACCCGAAATAGTTTACTCCAATGTCTGCAACGTACTGAAGTCGACTGAAGAGCGCAGATGTGCTTTGGTTGTTGGTTAGCCCTGCAGGGTTTGCATACAGCGCCTCAAGGCCATTCATCTGAGTAAGGACACTCGTCGTAGCACCTCCAAGTGCGCTATAGCGTGCGGTAAGTGGCACTAACAACTCTGCAGCACCGTTCGTACCCGCCCGGTTTGTGTTGGGCTTGTCAATACCTCCACCAAGCTCACCCGTACCTTGGGCGAATACGGGACTACCGCTCATGAGCACTAGTCCAGTTACCGCCAGGATTCCAGCACTCAGTTGAAAGAAACGTCGATAAGTTTTCATGTTTCGCTAATGTTTTCTGTGCTATTGATGTTGTCACATTGACCGGCGGATATTGCAGGCCGCCGGCCAAATGTGAGGCTAGTACACGTTCAGCTGAATGCGTTTTTTCACCACGGCGAACTTGATGGTATGCGAACCCACACCGGGTACCTCCACATGAATCAGATACATCCCACTTGCTATCGGGAGATTCTGATCCGTCGTCAAATTCCATGGAATCGTCGCCACACCCGGCGATTGCTTATTGATCGTCTTGACGAGCGTACCGTTGAGCGTAAACACACGAATCGTCGCCACGTCGGGCAGGTTCGTGAACCGTACCTCATCCGTGAGCTGACTCACCTCATACGAGGACGCGCCTTTGTACGGGTTCGGCACAATTCCAATATCCTCCAGGCGTAGTTGCTTGGTCGCGAGGTCAAACTCTGTAGCTGCATAACCCTCGGTGCTGAACGTATGCACATCTCCAGGCTGGTTAGGCTTGGAGGTCACGATCCTGAGTACTGTACCCAACTCGGGCATATCGGGGTCGTATGGAGGAGCCGTACCAATATTCCATCCTACAAGCACCAATCTGGCAATGATCTCATGCCCGACCCCGATCTCTCCGGCAAAGAACCTGTTATGACCGATCTCGCCGGGGGTCAGATCCGCGGGTGGATACCAGTAGACCCAATCCGTAAATGGATCATTCGCTGCACTTGAAGCAACATGATCGCTGCCAATATCAAATACACCATGCTCCGTCCCCCCGCCACAGGTATTTGTATCACAAATGATCGGAACCAGGCGCACATCATCACTGGCATCATTATACGTGGCGACTCCAATATCCCATAGTTCGATTGGAATCTCAATCAGCGAACCATCACTGAATGCACGAAGACCCAAACAGTCGGTCGGCTCAAGGACCCCATTGACCCCGTTTGCGCAGCGCTCCGTGAAACGCATCTCATAATCTCTGATCCCGATGTAGGGAGAGTTACCACCGTTACGCGTGCTGCGCGCAACGAACGATGCATACGGCTGCGAAGCACCACCCGCATGGGTCATCCAAATTGACCCATTGGTTTGCTGCCTTGCTCGGTTAAGCCCTACCCCCATCGCGTTGGGGAAGTTGTTCCACGTTATCGCGGCATAAGCCGGCGGATCTACCGGCCCACCTGCATTAGCAGTAACCTGAAAATCCTTGAATCCCGGACTCGGCCCACGAATCGTCCACAACAACCCGTCAAGCACCATAACATTATCACGCTGGGGAGCCGCATAATCAATGGATCTGCCATCAAACAGTACAGCATCGTCTCGCTTGACACTGTACGTAATCACGCTCGCATTGATATCGCCAACTTTCTGAATGGCCTCCACCGCACTGATCGGATCAACCACATTCCCTTCCTCCTCCACAGTAACAGTAGCAGAATTCAAGGCCTTGCCCGGAACTTCATGCTCAAAGAACTCAACCGAATACATGCCTTCCTTAACTCCAGCCGGGTTGACAATGTCTGCGGTCACGAAGCCATCCCCAATGCCGTCCTTGGCTGCGACAAAGTCAGCAGAAGAGAAGTCTTCAGCTGCGGCTATGGCAGCCGGCGCAATCTCCAGCGTTGATTTGGTTGGCGTGACGGAGACGCGGGTAACCGGTCCACGAGATATCTTCCGCCCGGGATTATCGTAGTTCTGCGCGTAGGCCTGGACACCAAAATGATAGGTGGTGTAATTCGTCAAGCCGGAAGCCGTATGGAAATTCTGGACCCCACGGTCCGTTCCGTTCGCCACAACAAGCTGCTCCTCCTGAATGAGTCCATCCACAATCAACTGACCTCCATCAATCACGCGCGTCACTCCATTAATTACGTCATATACCGCCACAGTTACCCCCACTTGATCCAGAGCGCTGGAGTATTGAATTACCTCATACCCCTCAAACTCAACTACATTGTTATCGTCTGGGGCGAATGGGTCCTCGACCTGATAAGACTCGAGGAAATTGTTAGACTGAGGCGAGTTGGTCCACTCCAGAATTGCACCTCCATCCACAGCAGTAACCGTTACCT
>VXLY01000031.1 GCA_009841335.1 Rhodothermaceae bacterium
TTAAGCCGGATGGCTTTGATGCATCCCAGCGGTATCCGATGATGGTGTACTTCTACGAAAAAATGTCCGATGGCTTGCATCAGTATCGTGCACCCTCCACTGCGCGCTCGTCTATCAGCTTTTCGTTTTACGTCAGCCGGGGCTACCTCGTGTTCGTGCCCGATATTCCGTACAAGGTGGGGTATCCTGGAGAAAGTGCGTTGAATGCCGTAGTACCAGGAGTCACTATGCTCATCAACCAGGGGTTCGTGGATCCTGCCCGGGTAGGTGTGCAGGGACATAGCTGGGGCGGTTACCAGATAGCATACATGATCACCGAGTCCGACCTGTTCGCAGCGGCGGAAGCCGGCGCACCTGTAGTCAACATGACAAGCGCGTATGGTGGAATACGCTGGGCAAGTGGGATGAGCCGCATGTTCCAATACGAGCGTACGCAGAGCCGAATAGGTGGATCGCTCTGGGAAACACCACTCAGGTATCTGGACAATTCTCCACTTTTTCAGGCAGACAAAGTGAAAACGCCCGTCCTTATGCTCCACAACGATGATGACGGTGCAGTGCCGTGGTATCAGGGAATCGAGTTTTTTGTTGCATTACGTCGTCTGAGCAAACCGGTCTGGATGCTGAATTACAACGGGGAGGGACATGGCCTTTCCAAGTACGCCAATAGAAGGGATTTTGCTATCCGTATGCAGCAGTTTTTCGATTATTACCTGATGGATGCGCCTGCTCCCATATGGATGACCGAGGGAATTCCGGCGACCATGAAAGGAGAAACGCTGGGCTTGGAGCCTGCTGCCGATCAGGAACAGGAGTAGGCTATTGAGTTACACCCGACTGGTAAGGAAAACCGTCGGGGATGGTGAACAAGAAAAGAGATCAGCGCCGGCTGTCGTACGGTCGGCGCTGTGAATTCTACTTGCTCGTAACTGAACTTTCTCCCTATTCTCCCCCAAATCGGTTTTTCCGGGGCCATATCGCCCTTTTATCCCCGTACTGACAGCACACGGGCAATCATTGGGCCAAAAACAATTGTAACGGGAACGGACGGAAAATTGACGTGGCACTTGAGATGCTGAAGTATTCGAGGGGCAGCAAAATAATAGCTCCATTGGTTGCTCGCACATGAACCAGTGGTGCGCCCTGGTGCATTGCCATCCGCAGTTCGGGTTCCGTACCGGGATTAACGATTCCCCATCCGCCCAATTCCAGGCTTTTCCCGGCCAGGTCAAGCGTTGCTGCAAAATTCTCGGGTGCAGATAGAGTCACATCCCCATTTGAGGACTGGATCCGGACATTCTGGATTTTCTCCACTCCCACATTAACATCACCATTTGAGGACTTGAGCATAAGGCTTCCTATGATTTGACCGATTTGTATATCACCATTTCTCAGGTTCACGTCCGCGTGGGCCTCAATTAACCCGGTTTCAATGTCTCCTTTACTTGTCGCTTTTGCTGTCACGAATGCACCCTTGAGGTGCTCGGCAATGATGTTTCCCTCAGAGGTCTGCAACGAGATTTCACGGGATGTAGCCACATTCTCCAAAGTGATACTTCCATTGCTGGTTTTGGCAAACACAGACTCTCCTTCCAGGCGTTGTGCACTAATATTTCCGCTGGAAGATTTCAAATCAACTTGACCATTAGCGGAAACAAGACCAATTGCCATATTGCCCTGGGTCGTCCTGACGGATGCAAGTTCTGCTTCAATCCGGTCCGCGGAGATATTGCCACCTGTTGTTCTGATTTCAAGGTCATTGCCAGCCACCAGTCCAAGGATCATAGGACCATTGACGGTGCGGACGTTCAGGGACGAAGCATCAATCTGATTTGTGATGATACTTCCGTCTGAGGACTGTAACGTGAGGGTCTCACTGGAAGCGATATTCTGCACCTTGATATTGCCATTAATAGATTTTACTATCACGGATGCACCTTGAATCTGCTGTGCATTGATGTTACCGTTATTGGAGGTTCGTATTTCGGCATGATCACTGGAGGCGATTCCCAGGTGCAGACTGCCATTAGTTGTTTTAACGATCAGGGACGAAGCATCAATCTGGTTTGCCGTGATGCTTCCGCCTGAGGATTGTAGATCGAGCGCCTCGCTGGAGGTGATTTTGTCCACCTTGATGTTACCATTATTGGAGGTTCGTATGTCGGCATTATCGCTGGTGGCGACTCCAAGATTCAGATCGCCATTGACTGCTTTGACGATCAGGGACGAAGCATCAATCTGGTTTGCCGCGATACTTCCGACTGAGGATCGTAACGTGAGCTCGTCTCTGGAGATGATGTTGTCAACCTTGATGTTGCCCTTACTGGAGGTACGTATTTCGGCTTTGTTGCTGGAGGCGGCACCCAAATTCAGATCACCATTGACTGCTTTAACAATCAGAGACGAAGCATCAACTTGCTTTGTTGTGATATTTCCATCTGAGGTCTGAAGAAGGAGGCTGGTTTTGGATGTCAGTTCTCCAATCTCTATATCCCCATTGGTTGTTCTGGCTATAACGGACTCGCCTTGCGTTTTTTCTGAAGTGATATTGCCGTCAGATGTTCGAATCTCGGCATGATCACTGGATACGACTCCTAGATTCAAATCGCCATTGAATGCTTTGACGGTCAAAGACGAAGCGTCAATTTGCTTGGTTGTGATACTTCCATCAGAGGTCTGAAGAAGGAGGCTGGTTTTGGATGTTATTTCTCCAATTTCTATATCGCCATTGGTTGTTCTGGCTATAACGGACTCGCCTTGCAATTTTTCCGAGGTGATACTGCCGTCCGATGTTCGAACTTCGGCATGATCACTGTCAAGGAATCCAACAGCAACATTGCCATTAACCGTTTTGGCAGTCACAGATGTGCCCCTGAGTTCCTTTGCGGTAATATCTCCATCCGAACTCTGCAGTTTGATTGGACCCCCGGATATCGAATTGACCGTGATGCTTCCGTCCGTAGACCTGACTTCGGCACCGGCCTTGAGTTCATTAATCCGCACTTCTCCGCTAGAGGTACGGAGCCTTGGGTGTACGGTTGCCGGCATGGCAATGGTCACGTCAATGACAGGCGGGTCATTTCGCCAGCCGCGAGTGTCCAAGTTCTTCCAATCTGGGGCCGAGAGCAATCGCAAGGTCCCCTCTTCCATGACTACGTCAAAGCGTTGCCTGAGGTAGTAATCGTCTACTCTCTGTTGCTTTTTGCCGGTAACCACAACCTGAATCTCAACATCGAATCGGTCCGATGTTTGAATTGTGAGGTTAGCGTTTGGCACGTTAACGATCAGTTCGGAAACTGCACTGGCGGCAAACTGCTGTTTGATGGGAGTGATTTCGACTTGAGCACTGGCAGGAACAACAATTGCAAATGCCAGGAATAGTGTGGCGGCCAGGATGTGTTTCGGGAAGGATCTCATGTACTCCGGGTTTTAAATCTCGTGGTCTCAGACCTGGAGCGAAACCACAAGATGTCTTATTGTTCCTTGCCTGAACTCACCCTTCCGGTTTCTCCTACGGGCGAGCTTCGAACTTAACCGTGCGTCAAACTTGTTGGCATTAGTCATGGGGTTCGACCGGTACGGAACCCTGCCAAAGAAGTCTTGGCCAGTCACCCACCGGCCAATAGACAATCTCATGTGCTATCCCAAGTCTGCTTGATCCGTTAAATGACACAACAAAACTGTTGTCAACGTAATTGTTGTGAAATTTTGAATTTATCCCTCTTGCTATTGCGAAGTCGTTCTGATGTGTCGTTGGAGGCAGTGCAACCCAAACATCAATTCTAGATTTCGTATCCCTGCTCAGATAGTCCCTCAGGTAGACCTAATTCCCGGTATATGAAAAACCAGCTTTCCCCATAATTGACGGAGGAGCCCTTACTTGATCCCGTAAAATGATGTCCACTCTCTCCCTCCTCCAAATCGTTAAAATTTGCTTGCGCTAGTTGCTATACTCATAGGCGTCCTCATTCTCCTGGCCAGAGTCCAGCCTACGGAAGCTAGACGAGAGGACACCCCGAGTTGGAGGCTCCATATTCGCAAGCACTGAGTGTATATGGACAACAGTCAAATGTTAATTCGAATGGATTGTTACCGATCTATTGTTAAGGCGATGATGACGAGTGTACTAGGAAGCAGGAAGGCACCTGTCTCAACACTAAGATTGGTTACGCAATGGATAGTCTCCCGCAGGTGCAGTGTGGGGAATATTGTTTAATCCAACCTAGCTAGGCATATTTTTCAATCAAGTCACCGTCACGAAATGAACCGCAATACGCTCGCAATTATCACGATTCTCTTGATTGCCCGCTCTACACCAGACATTAACGCACAGGATATAGCGCCTCTTCAGTTCAAGCATTTTGAGAGAATTGGCACGATCAAGTTCGATGGTTCAGATACGTTGCTTATAGGTAATATTGAGCAGATTGATGTTGATTCAAATGGTCGGTTGCTCATAACCGACCGGATTGGAAAGCAAGTCTTACTGTTTGACTCAACTGGTACACTGCTAGCTTCGCTGCATCCTTCAACCTGTCACCCGGCGTTTCCTTTCAGCCCTACCGCCGCTGTATTTGGGAATGATGAATTCATCTTCGTCAAAAGCAGTTCACCAGGCTATTGGGGCTACCAATTCACGGCAGAAGGAGGTTGCCTGGGGCGTGCTGATCGCAGTTTCAGCAGCCCAAAATTCGTCGACATTGATCCAGAAGGGATGATGTATGGTGTAGGTGCGGGACACCCAACAAAGAGAATGTTGACACGCATGAACTCCGCTGGAAAAGTACTTGCAGAGTTTCCGTTGCCGCCGGTTGAGTTTCCCAACGCCGAACATCGCTTTGATCACGGTGGCCTTATTGCTGACGGAACGCATATCTTCTACGCTTCAGTCGGCACTCTTGATATACTGAAATTGGACCCGAACGGCACAGAAGTAGATAGATTCTCCAAGCGTAATTCATGGTTCAATTCACCCAACAAAGATATCCCGGCCGATTTTAGGAAAGCTGTTGCCGCCCTGAAGGACCCTTGGGGTACGACCATATGGAATCTTTTCGAACTTACTGACCAGACCATCATGGTTCAGTATGGCGACCGTAAAAACGGAATCGGATATCAGGTATTTACTAAGGACGGTGTGCTGGTTGCTGAGGAACTCGGCCTGAAAATGCCATTCCTTCACGCCGCAAATGGAGTTGCTTACTTCATGGTTTACCCCGACTTTGACGGCCGTGGTGAGTTTCCCAATCCAGCCCTTGATGTTTATAGGTTTATCTCACCTTAATTCAGATCTTGCGGTCGGATTATCCCACCAAGCTTTCAATAGCTTCTCCAAAAGTTGACAGAACAGACTCCAGTTAATTTTGAATTATGGAAGGCCTCCCTTTGCATATGAAGCCGCAAGGATAGGCCATTAGAATTCGTGATTTTTCATCAGCATCCAAACGATTTACGACTTCTTCAAAAGCCTCAAAAGCGACAGCCTCGTCAAGGTTACGTCGCAGCTTGTAATTACAACTCACAGCCGCTTGGCCGCGGCATATTTCCGTTTCCTGCCGCTGCCTTCAACGATCACAGCTCCGCGGTTGACAAGTCTTCCGAGGGTAGTAGATACTTTTCGTAAATTCTGCGAGCTTGAACCCGCTCGCAATGCAGGCCCATCACTGTGCAGACTTGGAGATTCAGCCGAAAGGAGAGGAGCGCAGTGCCTGTTTTGCCTATGTTAAGCGTGAATGACACGAGAACAGGTTAAATCGGACGTGATCTTGAGATGGAAGCACCTGTGCAAATACTTCCCAAACACGCCGATGACGCCTGGCCGGCCGGGTCTCGCAAACAAAAGGGCATTCCGATTATGTGTACCCTACAACAATGGAATATCTCCCGCATGATCCAGGCCCTAGCGTTGGAATAGAGAAAACGCACCCGTAACCCTATGCGAGTACATCTGCAAGTTAACCTGCCCCGTTTGAACCAACGTACGTCCCCGTCTGGATATGTGACGATCATGATGTCCAAAAACCACTGGTGCAGTCAAATTGGGGATCAACGCCTTCGTAATGGTTGCCCCCACTACCCTGGGGCTGACCAGATGAACTACACCCTTGGCACGAAATGCTAAGTGCCGATATCTTCATCGTTCTTGCGATCGTCCTGGTCGCAATCGTCCTTTTCGTTACAGAATGGGTGCGCTACGACGGCGTGGCGCTCATCGTCCTACTTGCACTGGCCATCAGTGGCGTCATCCCTATGTCACGTGCTCTTGAAGGATTTGCGAATCCAGCCGTCGTTACCATTGCAGCTGTACTCGTGCTAAGTGGAGGGTTGTACCGCACGGGCATCGCAAACCTACTCGGTGCCCAGGTGATGCGCTTTGCCGGAGCTTCCCCGGCGCGTCTTACCGCAGTCATGATGCTCACTGCCGGGCTAATGTCCGGCGTAATGAACAACATTGCGGCCACCGCGCTTCTGCTGCCGGTTGTGCTTGACATCTCCCGTCGCCTCGGGATGCGCCCTTCCAGGCTCCTGATCCCGCTCGCCTTTGCCGCGCTCTTGGGAGGAATGACCACACTCATTGGGACCGGCCCAAATATCCTCCTTTCAACCATTCTTGAACGCTCAGGTCAGGGCGAATTCGGGCTCTTCTCCTTCACTCCGGTGGGCGCGGCTGCACTTGTCTTGGGTGTACTGTACATGATCTTCGTTGGGCGTCATTTCCTTCCAGACCGACGCTCCAATAGCGACCGATCGGTGGCAGAGGTTGACCTACGGGACCGCTATGCTTTGGACGACGCGATCTTCTGTTTGCGAATGCCAAAGTTCTCGGCTCTTCATGGCCGGACCCTCGTGCAGGCACAACTCGGACGTGCCTTAGGAGTCAATTTACTCGCTGTCCAGCGGAATGGCCACCTCCTTCGGGCCCCGAGCCCGGAGTTTGTGCTGCAGACCGAAGATACGCTCGTCTTCAAAGGCTCCCCTGAAGCGATGAATGATTTGCGGTCGTGGGGACAACTCGAGAGTCAGGAGGAACCCGTAGACCTCCAACGGCTTTTGGTCAAGGAGACCGCCACCTTCGTGCAGATAAAAATCGCATCCACTTCGATTATCGCCGGAAGTACCGTGCGCGAGTTGGATTTCCGCAATCGCCTCCAAGCCCAAATCGTGGCCATCAAACGCGGAGAGAAGACCCGCAGCACGTCTCTCCAGGACATTCGGCTGAAAGCAGGGGACACCCTACTTTTGCTTGGACGGCAGGAACGGCTGGAGCAACTCCCGCTTGCAGACGAGTTCGCCGCGATTACCTGGCTGGACTTTGATGCCGCCATGCAAGAGTACGATCTCCACCTCTGCCTGACACAACTCGAAATACCGGAAGGTTCTGGATTGGACGGACGCACATTAGCCTCCACCCGTCTTGGCTATGCTTTCGGCCTTACGGTTCTCGAGATCCAGCGCAGTAACGAATCAGACGCTGAGAATCTCTTCCTTCCGGGTGCCGCCGACTTACTAAGATCTGGAGACCGGCTCATCGTGCAAGGAGGCCCAGAGTCCTATGCGGTGTTCCGGGCCCTCCAATCACTCCAGGCCCATGAAGCTGATGGCACTTCCATGGTAACGGAGTTAGAATCCGAAGAGGCAGGGTTTGCTGAGGTCACTCTCGCCCCCACTTCAAGGAATATCGTGGGCAGGTCGCTGAGCGAGATCTTCTTTCGGGATTCCTATGGCCTGAGCACCCTCGCTATCTGGCGCGGTGGTGAGACCATCCACTCCGATATCCATCTCAGTGAAACTCCACTACAGTTCGGAGATGCTCTCCTGGTCTACGGTCGGCGGGAAAAGATTCAGTTACTGGGGAAAGACAGGCGCTTTCTGGTACTCACGGCCGAGCTCAGCGAAGTATTTCGAACGCGCCGTGCCCCGATCGCAGGAGCGATCATGCTTGGGGTCATCCTCTCTGCTTCGTTCAACCTCCTTCCGATGTACATAGCTGCACTTCTCGGAGCGCTCCTGATGGCATTCACTGGTTGCCTGAGGGGAAAAGAAGTGTACAAACTCATCGAGTGGCGTGTCGTTGTCCTGCTCAGTGGTATGCTCGCACTAGGACTGGCAATGGAGGAATCTGGCGCTGCTGAACTCCTTGCAAGCGAGGTTATCGGGCGGGCTGCGGAGGCTGGCCCCCGGTTTCTGATCGGAAGTCTCTTTCTCCTTTGTGCCTTCGCCGCGCAATTCGTACCTACCTCGGCCGTAGCAGTCCTCGTGGCCCCAATCGCACTGAGTATTGCACTGGAGCTGGATATCTCAGCCCAAGCACTACTCATGGTTGTGGCTGTGGGCTCATCATGCGCGTTCCTAACCCCCTTCGGCCACCCTGTGAACCTCCTTGTTATGAGTGTAGGGGGGTACAAAGTGACCGACTACACATACACCGGAGCACCTCTCTTCGTCCTGCTGCTTCTCCTCGTTGTCTTCTTTTTGCCCGTGGTCTGGCCGCTATGATACCCTATTTCCTGCAGCATTTTTGTCACGGATCAATCGCTGTAGTAGTGATCCGGTAACCGCTTGGGCAGCTGATGCCAGACCAATTTACCCGTGCCGGACATGGTATGCGCCCAACTGTCGACTGAAAGATCAACACGCGCCATTGACGCAGTCGGAAAGCGGTCTATCGGATGACCAGATAGCAGCGTTGCAGTCATTGACCATGTAGGCTGGTGCCCAACCAGCATGACGGTCTGAATACTGTCCGAAACCTCTTGTAAATAATGTAGCAGAACTTCCGGCCCGGCATGATAGAGTTCGCGCTCATACTGCACACTGGCAATCCATGCGCCCGCTTCCCGGGCGATGTCACATGTCGAACGGGCACGAATCGCAGTGGAGCAAAGAATGAGTTCGGGCAAAGGACCTGTGTTTGCAAGCCAATTTCCCATGGCACGAGAGGCTCGCTTGCCCCGAGTATTCAGCGGACGGTCGTGGTCGCGACCGTAACTCGCGTTCCAGTCCGATTTGCCATGACGAAATAGCAGTACTGTCCTGTGCATGCGAATTATTGGGGATATATGGTTAATCTACTGCCTTGTGCAGCTACCCGCATAGTCTATTTCACCACTCGTAAGGACTTGCCTCCACCATACAGTAGCCCCTTACCAAAAATATACCTCCCCGGTTTTTGTAAGACACAGAAATGACCTGCTGTGCGCCGGTTAGGTACATGTCGTGCCAGACTCGCATCAATTGGCTGGAGAAACGACCCTTCTATCTGCCCCATTCAAAAACTCCTGCCGTGGCGCGCACGGAAGCCTCTCCTCGCACAACGCTCACAAACTTTAAACTTGAGCTTCCGTTTGGATCGCGCATGCGGATCAGTCAAGAAACTCACCTTTGCGCTACTGCAAAAATGTTACGGCCTTAGTGCAAACGGCGGATACACATCGGTAGCCAACATACTTGCATAGGCATGTATACGCAATAACCACCGTAACACACCCGTACTGAAATCAAATAACGCGCGCGGATAGTTCCCCAAAAACAGGACCAGTAACCAAGCTATGGGGGCAATGCACCAATACAATCCATACAAGAGTGAGGCCACCAGTAAGTGCGGAATCACAAGTATCCATTTCACAAGCGGCATTAGACGAGCCAAATCCGTATCCGGGTCTGGAAAATCAACCTCAATGCTGATTTCATCATTGTGGTCGGAGAGTGGATACTCATCAATCAGGAGGTACAAGTAAGCTATTGTTTTGAATTGCAACCGACATGAAAGCAGATTGATGTCAAACAACCATTTGGGATAAAACCCGAGAATCACAATCCAGACGCCAGCCAGTAAATGAGTTATGGATGTCAGGGCCCCCAGAAGAGACGCAATTAACAACGCCGGTAATGCAAGGATTAGGCGAAAAAACGCGCTTATCCGGCTTTGTTTCTCGCGATAATGTATTTCCAGACGTGCTGGATACTGAAAATCGTCCATGGGTTGTAGGTAGATGGATTGTTAGTTGCAGGTTCGCCTCACCCTACACTGTACCAAAGCGTCTCTGGCGCTGCTCAAATGCTGCAAGCGCAGCATCCAACTGTGCGCCGCCAAAATCCGGCCAATAATCTTGAGTAAAGTAGAATTCGGCATAGGCACATTCCCAAAGCAGGAAATCGCTCAAGCGCTGTTCCCCACCTGTTCGTATGAGAAGATCTACATCCGGCACAGGACAGGTTGCATTGTAAGCATGGGTGAGAGCATGCGTAAAATCACCGTTTCCGTTACTTCCAATATAACGCGCCGCCCGCACCAGTGCATCACGCGCTGAATAATCAAGTGCCAGACGTAAATGAAGTCCTGTTCCTTTCTCTGTGCGCGCTTCGGCGTGCAAGATCGCCTCTAGGACAGTATCCGGCAAACGGTCACGTCTGCCAATGATGCTGAGCCGAATATTTTGCCGGATACACCTTGCCGTCTGCACAGGCAACTGAGCTGCCAGAATACGCATAAGAGCTGTTACCTCGCTGGTCGGGCGCCGCCAGTTGTCCGAGGAAAAAGCGTACAGGGTAAGTGTGTGTATGTGCCGTTGGACAGCTGCCTCTACGACCTCACGCAGTGACTTGACACCTGCATGATGTCCGGCTGTGCGTGGCAGTCCGCGCTCCCTCGCCCAACGACCATTGCCATCCATGATAATGGCAACATGCAATGAATTACTCATTTATGCCTCATACTAATGGAACGATGGTTCCGCCGTCCGCTGAGGAGATGGTGTATCTCCATCTCCCATCCACTCCGCGTCAACCACACCGGATACTTGCACTCGTTTGGATGAACCTTCCGCGGCAACAAGAATGCCACAACTGAAATCCTGCAAACACACATAGTCATTTTAGTCGGGGGTTACAGCACGTGCCATTTTTAACATGCGTTCCATCTGCTCCACATAGGCCGAAAGCGCTGCGCCCCCTTTGGATGTCAGCCTGTATTCCGTGAGAGGAATACGGTTCTGAAAAGATTTTATGCACTCGACATAACCCGCCTTTTCCAGTTTTCGTGCGTGCCGACTCAGATTACCGTCCGAGGTTTTCAAGAGTGTTTTCAGATCCCTGAAACTGAGTGTTTCACCGGCCGCCAACGCGCTCACAATCCCCAGACGAACACGTGCATGAATCAATGGATCCAGATTTTGCCTCAGCACTTTCATTGAACCGAAGGAAATACTACCCTCCATATCTGCGTGCGATGTACAGTCCAAAACCAATGTGCAGCCCCCCGAAACCGAGAGCGAGTAATACGTCCATCCATACATGTGGAACGAACAGGGATACGACCCCCAGCACCATAAAGCAGATTCCCAGGAACGGAATAGTGCGCACACTGCTCGCACCACCTGTTATGGTCCCCACGCCGTAAAGCAGAAGCCACATCGTCGGAAGTACATCCAGGTTACCTGCGCGCCAAAGAGCAACAGTTAGCAGGAGCCCGGCTACCATGGATGGGGCAAGTGTCAGGATGTATTTGCGACCAGGTCCACTGCTCAGCGAAACACCACACCTACGTGCCTTCCGGCGTAAGGTGAATATCGCAACCGTTACGGCTATGGCCGCATCAATGAGCCAAACGGTCAACCACCCCTCCGGGGAAGCCTGCAATGCCGCAATCCAGGCCGCCAGTAGCGAGGTGATCCCAACAACAAACATCCCCCACCCCGGTACGGCCGTGAAAGAGGCCGATCGCTCCATTACATCGCGGATGAAGCGTAAGTGTTCACTCGCCTGTTCTTCTGAAGGAGTACTTCGGTGCGATATGGGGCCATTTCCGATAATCATGTCACAGTATACCACAACAAGTTCTTTATGTTGCAAAGTACTATAAAGCAATTTCCAGGTTCCGCTGACATTTATTCACTTCCGGCGTTCAACAAGAAAGGCCATGAGTTTGATCGAATAGGTTTAGTTGCGCCTGGAACGCCACCGGGTGACCTCATTTGATGAGGAACAACAATCATTCAATGTGATGTTTGTGGTTCTACCGGGATAGGGCAACTGTACGACGGTCACGTTCGGTTTACCGATCTTCATACCCTTTGAAATTAGACACCAATGAAGTACATCATCCCCCAAGCTTAAATCTCTATCCACAGTATCGTTGTGCGATCAGGCATTGGTGCCAGCACATTCGGGAACCCATCGTCGGTCCGATTTCGTTCAATTGGGTTGCAAATTGCTTGGCCATGCGTGTTCTGGAAGATTTACCTACCCCCTGTGTACTCATTGACGAAAGTCGCATGGAGGCGAATCTCGAGCAAATGGCCACAAAGGCAGATGGTGTCCGACTGCGTCCCCATACTAAAACCCATAAATCAGTCGCACTGGCAAAACGTCAGCAACTCCATGGAGCCGTTGGAATTACGGTGGCAAAAGTCAGCGAAGCCGAGGTCTTTGTCCAGAACGGTTTTGATGATGTGCGTATTGCCTATACAGTGGTCGGAGAACAACAATTAAAGCGGTTAGCTGATCTCTCGAACCAAGCCCGTTTGTCCTTTTGCATCGACACGAAAGAAGGAGCACACTTGGCCTCGAGTGTTCTTGGCAAAGCTGGGGTATCCATTGACGTATTGCTCGAAATTGATTCAGGCTACGGCAGGTGCGGCGTACCATACAACAGCAGTGAAGTCGTCGAGCTTGCTCTGGAACTGAATGAATTGGAGGGTTTGCGTCTCTGCGGCATCCTGACACACGAAGGAGATGCGTATTCTCATGGTGCATTGAATGCATTCGAAGTCATGGCACAGACGCGAGACCGGATGCTTGATGTAGCTGTTCGGCTGGCTGAGGCACATTGCGCAGAAACAACCACCTTCGAGATCAGCATGGGCTCTACGCCCTCCATCAATGTTTTCGAAAACAACAGCAAAGGAGGATTCCGTATCACAGAAGTGCGCCCCGGTAATTACATATTCAATGACTTAACGCAGGTAGCGCTCGGCGTTTGTTCGCTGGACGCATGTGCGCTTACGGTGCTTTCCACTGTGGTCAGCCATCATCGTACATCCCGTGGGACTGAGCGCTTTATTCTGGATTCAGGACGCAAAGTACTAACCAGTGATTCCGTAGGGGACAAGCCAGGCTACGGCTGTATCCTCTACAATCCCCGTACACGCGTTGCGCATCCACACACACGGATTACGGGGCTGTCCGAAGAACATGGCTGGTGCGAGGTGCGGGGAGGGGGCACATTCAGCGTCGGAGATCGAGTGCAAATTGTACCCAACCATGCTTGTGTGGTGGTAAACATGATGGATAAAATCTTTCTCGTGGATGAGAGCAACGTCCTTTCTGAGATCCCCGTTGACGCACGTGGATGCGTCATCTGAACTTCTGTAAAATCAGCCGAATTTATGCAGGCAGTAATGAAAGTCGCACCCGGAGTCGGGAATATTGAGGTTCGCGATATCCAGGAACCCAGCCCCGGCCCCGACCATGTGAAGCTGAAGGTGCACGCTGCCGGTCTATGCGGAACGGACTTGCACATTTATTACGATGAATTCAAGTCATGGCCGCCTGTTGTCCTGGGCCATGAAGTTGCCGGAGAAGTCGTCGAGGTGGGTCCGGGAGTCTCCGACAACCTCTTAGGTATGCGTGTCACCACAGAAACCTACTTTCATACGTGCAGGATCTGTCGATACTGCCGTGATGGCCACACTAACCTTTGCCTCGAAAGGCGCTCAATCGGCTCGGCGGTCGATGGCGGATTTACAGAATATCTGGTCGTACCTGCACACAATCTCCACCAGTTATCCGAACAAGTCTCTTACCGGGAAGGGGCCCTTACCGAGCCCCTGGCCTGCGTGGTTCACGGCGTGCTGCTGGTTGCACCGACCGTAAGGGCAGGTGACCTGGCGGTTATCGCAGGCCCCGGTACGATTGGTCTTTTGACACTTCAAGTACTCAAAGCCAGCCAAGCGACCGTCATTGTCCTAGGCACCGCCTCGGACTCACATCGTCTCAGTCTGGCCCGTGATCTTGGAGCTGATTACGTTGTGAATGTGGAAACACGAGATGTACCGGCACTTGTTCAAGACGCATCCATTCAGGGACTGGGAGCAGATGTAGTCTATGAATGTTCGGGGGCGGGGGGCGCGGCACAAGGGCTTCTACAACTCGTACGGCGTCGCGGCCGCTATGTACAAGTCGGGCTGTTTGGCAAACCTGTGGCTTGGGATCTTGATCAGGTATGCTACAAGGAGCTTACTGTTACTGGCAGCAATGCGTCGACACCAGAATCGTGGATTCGGGCTATTCATCTATTGAGCAGTGGCGCGGTAAAAACGGAACCGCTGATCACGCATGATTTTTCGTTGTCGCAGTGGGAAGCCGCATTTGGTACTTTTACGCAAAAAACCGGCGTTAAGACGCTATTTCGCCCTCATTTTAAACAGGGATGAAAACATGTTGATTTTTCGTAATTTTATTGGTTGGCACCTGTGTATTTTCACACCACTCAATGACTGAGTACTCCTTAGGACTTATTGGCATTAGTCATAAGGCAGCACCTGTGGCTGTTCGGGAGCGCTTGGCCTTGCCTCCACAAGCACGGTCCCAGTTCTTTGCGAAAGCCCGTACATCACTTGACGGCTTGGCCGTACTATCCACCTGCAATCGCGTAGAGTTCTACGGACACGCTGATGGACCCGGTTCAGCCGATGAAGCGCTGCATTTTCTCCTGAACACGTCCTTTGATCTGTCCACCGCCCACCCTTACCTGTATCGTAAGCAGGCCGAAGAGGTGCCACGCCACCTGATGCGTGTGGCATGCGGCCTGGATTCAATGGTGTTGGGGGAGCCGCAGATTCTGGGACAGGTGAGTGCGTGTTTGCGGTCTGCAGAAACCGCCTCGCTGGCTAGCCCCAAACTGAATGCCATATTCCAGGCCGCTGTCAAAGCAGGCAAACGCGCACGCAAGGAAACTGCGCTCGGACGATTTCCTGTCAGTGTTGCCTCAGTTGCGATTGACCGCATTCGCGTCGAAGCGGGCCCGCTGAGCCACTTACACGTGGCTGTACTGGGTACCGGGGAAATGGGCAGCCTCGCGGGAAAAATCCTGCGAAAAGAAGTAACGGCCCGACTCACTTTTGTTAACCGCAGCCTTGAACGTGCAGAAGCATTGGCGGCTGATGCGTGTGCACAGGCCATGCCACTTGAAGAACTGCGGGCGGCCATTGCACAGGCCGATGTGCTAATAAGTGCGACCGATGCTCCGCATCTGGTGGTTGAGACAGAACATATCAGCCCGAGAACAGGTCGACCACTCCTTCTGGTAGACTTGGCTGTGCCGCGTGATATTGATCCCGCAGTCAACCAGTTACCAAACGTTAAACTGCTGGATGTAGATAACCTGCGCACAGACATTGCGCAGTCAAAAGCCGCACGACAAGCAGAAATCCCACAGGTAGAAGAAATCATTGAGCGAGAGTTGGACCTGCTTGATCGGCGTCTGCGTACCTTGGAGGTCGAACCAATCATTACCGGCCTGCGGCAAAAAGCTGAGTCTATTCGACAGGCCGAGCTTGCTCGGACCTTGGCTGCGCTTGGACCGCTGGATCCCCAGGTGGTGCAACAACTCGAGCATTTTTCGAACGCTCTGGTCAACAAGTTACTACATGAACCGACCTTGCGTCTGAGAAAAGACGCAGAAAACAACGGCAATCCCGAGCTGGATTCACACATTATCCGTCGGCTGTTTGATCTGCAGAACTCCGCGCTCAACGAATGACGCGTCAGCTGAAGGCAGGTACGCGTCGCTCCCGCCTGGCAATTATTCAAACTGAAGAGGTGATCCAACGCCTCGCCTCAACACACCCGGACCTGGGCATCGCGATTGAAACGCTCACAACTGTCGGAGATCAAACGACGGGCTCGCTTAAAGGTCAGAATCCCGGGGTCTTTACCAACACACTTGAAGAGGCGCTTCTCAACAAACAGATTGACTTCGCTGTTCATTCGTTGAAGGATTTGCCAGTACAACTGCCAGAAGAGCTGATGATTGCGGCAGTGCCCGAGAGACGTGTAGCCTTCGATGCCCTGGTTACAGACTCCGGATTTACACTTGATGAATTGCCCGAGGGAGCGACTGTCGGCACCTCCAGCCTGCGACGTACGTTGCAATTGCGCGTTGCCCGCCCGGACCTGAATATTGTCCCGCTGCGAGGCAACGTTGATACACGGGTCCAGAAGATCCTGAAGGGAGAGCTCCAAGCCGCAGTACTGGCTGAGTCTGGATTGGCAAGACTCGGCATTGACAGCAGGTACGTGCGGCGTATCCCTATGGATACCATGCTCCCTGCACCTGCACAGGGTGCCTTGGCTGTGGAGTGCCGTAAGGATGATGAATTCGCAGCATCTATCTTGCAGGCGATTACTTGTCGGGCAACCAGAACAGCTACTATCGCTGAGCGTTCTTTTCTTGCGTCGATTGGTGAGGGGTGCGCCGCCCCGATCGCTGCCTATGCAGAGCTGGCAGGTGAGCAAATACGTATGCGTGTACAGGTGCTCTCACGCAAAGGGCGTGGCCAATTCTCCAGGTCCTTGACTGGATCAGATCCCCTGGCTCTGGCACAAAGACTCGCGGAGGAGGCAGACCATATGCGGAATAGATGGGTAAATAATTCCGAATTAGAAAGTGCGTAGTACACTCACTAATAAACGCATTGCCGTAACACGTCCGGCACATCAATCGGTCTCCATGTGCCGGATGCTCGGGGCAAGAGGCGCTAAGGTACTGGAATTTCCGACAATTCGGATCGAACCTGCATCCGATCTCCGACCATTGGTGCAGGCATTAGATGAGCTTGATAACTTCGATCGTGTCATCTTTACCAGCGTAAATGGAGTCATGCATACATGGCAAAATCTCGAGTGTCCATGGCCGGATTCGGTGCGCGTGGCTGCCATTGGACCCGCAACTGCTGCAGCGTTGCGTTCACGTAACGTGGAACCCGACTTTGTACCGTCTGAGTACGTAGCAGAGGCACTTGCCAGCGGGCTTGGATCGGTGCGTGATCAGCGAATCCTATTACCGCGTGCTTCCAGGACCCGGCCAGCTTTGGTTGATCTGCTTCGAGAAAGCGGAGCGCAAGTCAGGACCGTAACCGCATACGAAACTCATGTGAACCGTCCACCGGAGGCGGCATACGCCGCGCTCGCAGACGGCACTGATGCAATCACCTTTACCAGTGGATCAACTGTTGAAGGATTTGCTGCCCTATTCCCATCTCTGGACACCCCCGTGACCGCAGCCTGTATCGGCCCCATCACTGCCGAAGTTGCATCCAGGTCTGGCTTCAATGTGGCTGTCATCGCAAAAACATATACTACTGAGGGTCTTGTAACCGCTCTAGAAGAGTATTTTGAAAAATTTGAACAAACATAAACGACTGAGGCGCCTGCGTACAACTGGCGCTATGCGGCGCATGGTACGGGAGGTGCGGCTTGCACCAGCAGATTTGGTGTATCCGATCTTTGTGACCCGAGATCAGGCGGGTCCCATTGAAGGAATGCCGGGAGTCTCCCGTCTCACTGTGGAAGGAGCTGTGAAGGCGGCGCACGAGGCGGCAGCGGCTGGATTAAGTGGTGTTCTTCTTTTTGGCATCCCACAATCCAAAGATGAAACAGGAACGCGAGCCTTGTCCCCTACAGGAATAATCCCAGAGGCGGTTCGTGCTATCAAACGACGCGCCCTAGACCTGGTGATTATTACTGACGTATGTTTATGCTCCTACACCACACACGGGCACTGCGGACTGATCCGCAATAAGGTTTTGTCCAACGAGGCAACACTTCCCGTATTAGCACAAATGGCTCGCGTCCATGCCGACAGCGGGGCAGATATTGTCGCTCCCAGTGCTATGATGGATCACCAGGTAGGCGCGATCCGCAATGAACTGGATGCCGCCGGACATCAGGAAGTGGGAATTCTTTCGTACAGTGCCAAGTATGCATCGGCATTCTACGGCCCCTTCCGCAACGCTGCAGGCGGGGCGCCGCAATTCGGTGACCGCAGAATGCACCAGATGGATCCCTGTAATGCACGTGAAGCCCTTCGTGAGATCGAAATGGATTTGGAGGAAGGAGCAGATTTGATCATGGTCAAACCCGCGCTCGCCTATCTCGATGTCATTCGGCGAATCCGCGATCAATGGCCGCAGGTGCCCCTGTTTGCCTACAACGTGAGTGGGGAGTATGCCATGCTCAAGGCAGCCGTCCAGCATGGTTATGCCGAGGAGCGGCCTGCGGTGCTGGAAGTGCTCGGCAGTATACGCCGTGCCGGTGCACAAGGTATCATTACGTATCATGCCCTGGATGCAGCACGCTGGCTAAGTACGCAACCCCCTGCATAATGGCGATCGATATACAGGAAAACCGTAACGAAGGCGTTGATCTCCGGGAGCGGGGGCGGGATGCAGACGGACGCACGATTTTTTGTGATGGGCGACTGTTCATGCAACTGTTGGTCTTCACCGGTTTTGAACAGCACCCCAAGATATTAATAAGGACGCTGAACCGATCAAAGCTTTATGGCGCGTTGTATTCCAGCCTCCATGACCCGAGAGGCGTGGGACTGCTTACGGTATCCGAGAATCCTGAGTTTTTTGTCACTGAACTTCAGGATTACCTGAGGAGCACCCCGTTTCATGGACTTAAATGTCGTACGGAGTTGACCTTCATTGGACGTACGTACGCCATCGGATATGAAACCGACCTGAATGAAACTCTATTCGAACGCCCTAAACGCTACGTCTGTAATCCCGAATGGCCATGGGCCATGTGGTACCCGCTTCGCAGAGCAGGGGCATTTGAGCATCTGAATGCAGAAGAGAGACGGACCATTCTGATGGAGCACGGCGGAATCGGACAGGCCTACGGGCGCAGCGACCACGCCCATGATATCCGTTTGGCGTGCCATGGTCTGGATCAAAACGACAATGACTTTGTGGTTGGACTGCTCAGCAAGGATCTCCATCCGCTTTCTGCTATCGTAGAGCGCATGCGCAAAACCCAGCAGACTTCGCGCTACTTGAGCAGTATCGGGCCATTCTTTGTTGGACACGTGCTCTGGCAACAATCAGTCTCGTAAGCAGACTATCCATCCCTCCTCTATGACCGGACGCGAACGCTTTTTATCAGCATGCCAGGGAAAAGCTGTGGACCGTACCCCGATTTGGATTATGCGACAAGCGGGGCGTTACCTTCCCCAGTACCGCGCGCTACGCAATCAGTATTCCATGGATACTGCCCTGCGCGACCCCGCAATCGCCGCCGAGATCACACTCCTGCCACTGAAGCATTTTCCCCTGGATGCTGCAATCATATTCTCGGATATTTTGCCGCCACTTACGGCTATGGGGCTTGATCTCGCCTTTGTCCCAGGCCATGGCCCTCGTATTGGCAACCCCCTTCGAACCCCCAAGGCAGTTGACCTGCTAGGTGTACCCCCGGCCAAAGAGGCGATGGGACCAACACTTAAAGCAATAAAGATCGTGCGCCGAGAGCTTGATGCGCGCAATCTAGCCCTCATCGGGTTCGCGGGCGCGCCGTTTACCATGGCCAGTTACGCGATCGAAGGCGGTGCTACACGCACATTTGAGCACACCAAATCCTTCATGTACAGCGAACCTGCGGCCTGGGATCGTCTTATGGTTAAGCTTTCCGGTATGGCCATAGATTATCTCAAAGCACAGATTGCCGCCGGTGTGGATTGCGTCCAGCTTTTCGACTCATGGGTCGGAGCACTGAGCCGGTACGACTATGAGCGGTACGTGAAGCCCTACAGTCACCGCGTACTTTCGGCCGTGGAGAACTCAACCGTAGTGATCCACTTTAGCACAAACACGGGAACGTACCTGGATGCGGTGGCGGAAGCTGGAGGGCATGTGATTGGGGTTGATTGGCGGACTCCCATTGACGAAGCATCTGCGCGCGTACAAAAACCCGTGATGGGGAATTTGGACCCCGCTGCGCTTCTTGCACCCTGGCGCGAATTAATGCCCCACGCGCAGGAAGTAATGCAACGCATGGAAGGGCAGCCCGGGCATGTGTTCAATCTTGGACACGGGATTCTGCCGAATACTCCTGTGGAAAACGTACAGAGACTGGTTGATTACGTGCATAACTACAACCATGGCTGACACCGATACCCCGATTGGGATTCTATTTATGGCCTATGGCGGGCCTGACAGTCTCGAAGATATACCGGGCTACCTAGCCGACATCCGCGCAGGCCGAACAACCTCCAAAGCGCTAATAGAGGAAATCACACGTAACTACAGGCTGATTGGAGGATCTTCTCCACTCCTGGGCCTGACCGTCGAGACGACCAACGCCGTCATGGAGCGCTTGAATCCGCCAGAGGAGACCGCACGCTTCAAGGCGTACCTCGGTATGCGTCACTGGGCCCCTTGGATTGAAGAGACGGTCGGTCAAATGATTGAGGATGGTATCACCCGGTCAGTCAGTCTGGTGCTTGCTCCGCAGTACAGTGGGATGAGCATTGCTAAGTACCAGAAAAAGATTGATGCCGGTCTGAAGTTCTATCGTGGGCACATTGATTTCTCGCACGTTGACAGTTACCATGATGCGCCCGGCCTGATAGAAGCATTTGCTAGGCGCGTACATGCAGGAATAGAGCGGTTCCCTGAAGAAGAACAGTCAAGCGTGCATGTGATCTTCAGTGCACACAGTCTGCCCACGCGAATTTTAAAGCAGAACGACCCCTACCCCATCCAATGTCGTGAGACCGCGCAATTGGTAGCCGAAGCAGCCGGACTCAACCCAACTCAATACTCTGGGTGCTTCCAATCTGAAGGACGAAGCCCTGAACCCTGGCTCGGTCCACAGCTGGAAGATTACTTGGTTGATCTGGCCAAACAGGGTATCCGGAATGTTGTCAGTATCCCAGTGGGATTTGTGTCCGATCATGTGGAGATACTCTACGATATTGATATTGAAGCGCAGGCCGTGGCAGACAAGCACAACATGCAACTTGAACGCCCCCCTTCGCTTAACAGCGATCCACTCTTTGTCCAGGCACTCGCGGACCTTGTTCATACACAGGCTTCAAATGCCGGCTGGCTGACTGTATGAGACGTGTGGTTATCGTTGGGGGCGGCATTACGGGGCTTGCTGCCGCCTGGGCACTACGTCAAACATCCGCTCCGCCAGATATCGTGCTTCTGGAAAAAAATAACCGTCTGGGAGGATGCATCCACACCGAACATTGTGACGGTTTTCTGATGGAGCACGGACCGGATGTGTTCCTGACCCGCAAGCCGGAGGCAAACCTACTTTGCAAGGAACTGAGGCTTCCTCTCCAAAAAACTAACCAGGATCGGCGTGGTGTCTATCTGCGGCATGGAAAAGAGCTGTACCGCGCACCGGAAGGGATGAGTGGACTTGTACCGGGAAAAATCTGGCCACTTATCAGTTCCCCGCTACTGAGCCTCCGAGGCAAATTACGCGTACTCGCCGAACTCCTGCTACCTCCAAGCGCAGATGACACCGACGAGTCTGTAGAGCATTTTTTCTGTAGACGATTTGGCAGAGAAGCTTATTCAACCCTGATTGAGCCACTTCTTGGTGGGCTGGCCGGCGGTGATGCCAGCAGGCTTAGCATAAAAGCTCTCATGCCGCATGTTCTAAGTCTGGAATCCCGCTACGGCAGCTTACTCCTTGGAATCAGTCGGGGATCAACTCAAAAGACCCATTCTTCACTCAGAAGTCTTCCGGGTGGACTCTCTTCACTGGTCACAGCGCTTGAATCAGTTAACGTAGGGAGTATCCGGCTTGCGCATGAGGTGACCGGGATCAAAAAAACTGCTGAAGGCTGGAAAGTAGGCATTGCTGCACAGGAGTCCCTGCAAGCCACTGATGTCATTCTTGCTGTACCAGCCTGGAGTGCCGCTAGGATCACCGATCCAGTGAATCCAGAACTGAACAAACTTCTTCAAAGCATTGCGTACAGATCAGGTACAATGGTACATTTGGCCTATCACCGAGTGACCCCCTCTCGTGCTCTTGATGCATATGGTCATTTAGTCGCACGCAGCGAGACCTCTTCCGTTGCGGCGTGCACTTGGAGCTCGGTCAAGTTAAACGGGCGTGCTCCTGTAGGAGACTTGCTGTTTAGAATTTATCTGCGCGGTACTGACCTCAGCGACGAGGCTGTGCTTTCCCGGGCACGCGCTGAAATGGCCTTGGCACTGGGAATAACAGCTGAACCGTTGTTCACCAGGATTCATCGTTTCCCTGCTGCACTGCCGCAATATACGCTTGGACATGCCGAGCGGGTAAACGAACTCCGAAACAAGATCAGTTCCTGCGATGGCCTGTTCGTAGCAGGCAATTATCTAGATGGTGTAGGGATCCCGGATTGCATCCGTAACGGCATGCATGCGGCGCACTGTGTGCTGGATCGACACCAAGACAATTCTTCCGTCGCTCTGGAAGGCTAACGTCACCGCGGAAATAGTGGTCGTTTTTCAATCGAACCAGGTGGAGATTAGGACCACCTTCGTCCGCTTTAAATCCCCACAAGCCGCCCGTCTCGCTCTTCATCAAACAGCGCAGACGCCCTGGGTTAAACCCCTAGGTTACGCAAGTAATTGCGATTTCGTGCTGCGCTTAACCGTGGAGCCCCCATACCGGGCAGCACATCCTGTTCTACAACGATCCAACCTTCGTAGTCAATCTCACTGAGGCTTGTGAGAATGCCGGAGAAATCCACACATCCCTGCCCCAACTCGCAAAAAAGACCCCTTCCGACAGCCTCAAAATAGTCCCATCCCAGACGTCGTGCTGCCTCTGCAACGTGAGGATCACAGTCCTTGAAATGCACATACCAGATACGGTCAGCATACTGGTCGAATAACTCCTTAAAGTTAATACTCCGTCCCCCGGCTCCATACACATAATGTCCCGTATCCAGCACAAGCCCAATTAGTTGCGGGTCTGTTTTCGAAAGGAGGTAATCAATCTCTTCCGGTGTCTCCACAAAACCTGCGCAGTGATGATGGAACACCGTTTTCAATCCTGTTTCTTCTCTCACCGCTGAAGCCACGAGATGAGCACCATTTACGAATATTTCCCACTGATTTCGGGTCATCCCCTGCTCGGATGTGATACGGCCGGCATGTTGTACTCGCTCAGGATTCGCAGCATTCTCATCCGCCAAAACCAGGAAGGGCGGATCGGCTGGATCACCGGCAGCGGCCAACAGTTTGGCCGTGCGTACTGCTTTTCCGACACCGATATCATGTCTATCCAAATCCGACAGCGCGACCGGCACAAATGCTCCGCGCAATGACAAATCCCATCGCCCCAACAAACGTTTGAGTGCTGCCGCTTCTACGGGCATATAGCCCCAATCACCGAGTTCCGTACCTGCGTAGCCCGTCTCTGCAAGCTCTTGAAGCATGACTGCACAGTCCACTTGCGTTCCACCGAGGCCTTTGAATTCAAGTGTTCCCCACGAGCATGGGGCATTGGCAACTCGAATCGTGCTTGAATCTTCTGGATCACTGGCGCTGATCATTAATACATGAAATATTCAACAGGACTTGAACGGAATTATGGCCCTCATTGGTGGCTGTCAACATTTATCGGCGGAAATCTGGCACACAACCAAAACACCTGCTCTAATCCACCTCAAACCCGTCATGCTGCCAGGATTCAACTAGTCTTCTGGCACTACGCCGGTCGGAGGGATGAACCGGTAGCGAATGATGGTTGAATTGCCGAATTCCCCGTCCGGCATGATCATATAATCCCCTACAAAATAGAGATATCCGTGTGCAGCCGCTGAAGGCGTTTTGTGCAGAATCGTACTCACGGGAGGAAACTGATTGCTGTTACTGGCAATGCTGAGACCCTCCACACGCCGTCCAGTGTCTTCCTCTAAACGGAAAGACTCGTCAATCCAGGAAAACAGCATCATGCGAACATCCTCGTCGAGTGCATACAGTCCAGTCAAAAGCGGAAAGGCACGCTGTACCTGAAGCCGGGCGTTCAGATCCCGCGTAAACGGGATATCCCTATCCCGCTTGACGAAAAACTCTGGACGGGCCTGCGTCCGAAGTGCCTGGCCCGATACCGGTTTGGCATCCATGTCCCCTAGATGCTTGTAAAGCACACCACCCTGAAAACAGTCCATATTTCGACCTCCATAACCTGAAGAGATTGAGTTGAGCCGGGGAAATTCGGGAGGTGCATGCTCAATTGCCCGCTGAAAAACCAAATCCATTGTATAAACCTCAAACATCTGTTTCTGATTTGAACCGTGGAAGCTCAGTAAAGTGAACAGCGAATCTCCCCAAGTACAGAACGACAGGATTGTTGAGGTCGGATCCGACCGGGCTGTGACGCAGTTGCCGGCCCGATCAAACACCACCGTGACACCTTCCCACGTGTTCACCAAAATGGTGCCATTATCGGCAAATCGGGCACCATGCACGGTGTGTCGGGTGTCATTCGGAAAACACACATTTGTGTTGAAGGTTGATACATGATGGCCTGTAGGCTCGAACAGGTGGACCAACCCGGCGGAATAATCCGTGATAAGCAAATGCCCCAATGCATCAGCGTCAATAAACCAGATCTGCCCCACCAGGACGGATGGGTCCAGAATCACTGTATCTGGTGGTGCGAATAATTCATCGAATGGAACAAGATTCGACAGCTCAACGGTTCGCTCAGCTTCGGGGGCTGGATTGGGGCTGTAGCTTGCGAGCATACCAACTACAAGGGCGCATGTAAAACAGTTCCGCCACAGATTAAGAATGCTAAAACTCATAAAGTACTAGAGGTATTATCCAAAGGTCACTCACTTACACTCGTACATCCAGATAAACAGAGGATAGTCCGGAGTCTCTCATAAAACCACCTCAGAAGTTGGAGTCAAATAGCCCGGCAGCATGATCTCGGGAAAAGATCTTGGGTTTCTTGGGCCAACGCCCCCAAGGTGCCGTCTCTCCCTCGAACATACCACAAGGTAAATTTTTAATTATACTTAAGCGTCTTCAATGGTACCGACTGGATACTTTGAAGATCATATACGAGTTGAAACTTACGTGAAGCTTCCCGGCAGACGGAAGGGAACCACAAGAAATTTTATACAAATTGATTGCTCTCATTAAAGTAGCGCCAGCCTGCCGATAAACCATGGCTAAACCCATAAAGCTAGTCACCTGGAATGTTAACTCCGTACGTGCCCGGTTGGCTCGAATCCTTTCTTTCGTGGAACGGCATACCCCAGATATCCTCTGCCTGCAGGAAATCAAAGCCACACAGGGATCCTTTCCTTTTGCCATTCTTGAAGAGGTCGGATACAAATCCTTTATCTGCGGACAACCCTCGTACAACGGCGTCGCAATCCTGGCCAAAGAGACCGTCGACAACATCCGTATGGGCCTCGACAATGAGGCCCGGGTTATTGCGGGAAGCGTGCACGATTTGCGCGTGATTAACGTGTACGTGCCAAACGGAAAACAAATAGGTATGCCCAAGCACGCCTACAAGCTTCGCTGGCTTGACGAGTTGAAGATCTTTCTGGAAAGCGAAAGGGAGAAATATGAGGAGTTCGTTCTGACGGGAGATTTCAACGTTGCTTTTAGCGACCTGGATGTATCCCATCCAGACAACTGGAAAGACTCCGTCCTTTGTGATCCCGCCGCACGCAAAAAACTGACCAATCTCATGGAGGAATTCTCCTTGTCAGATATTTTGCGCATGCATGCCCCCGGCCCCGGGGTGTACACGTGGTGGGATTATCGAACGAGAGGATTCGAGTGGAATGATGGCGTGCGCATAGACCATATCCTTGCTACCCCCCAACTCGCTTCCCTGAGTTCGAATTCGTGGGTGGATGTCGCAGAGCGTGATCGCGAACGTCCGTCAGATCACGCCCCGGTCCTGATGCGAATCTTCCAACCGCCTCAGTGCGCCTCCAGCCAGTTAGCGCCATGACCTAGGTTGACCTCCACGGGGACGCTAAGTACCATCGCTTGGGTCATGCACTCCTTCACTATTGTCTTCGTATCCGCCAACTCCTGCTCCGGTACTTCAAATACAAGCTCATCATGAACCTGTAGGATTGCCCGGGATTGCATCCCGGCATGCCGCAACTCACGATCAATTGCGATTGCCGCCAACTTGATCATATCGGCCTGGGACCCCTGTATCGGCATATTGACAGCAATACGCTCTGCCGCGGCGCGGACTGCGCTGTTGCGCGCTTGCAGAGCGGGTAGGTAACGGCGACGTCCCTTAAGTGTGGTGGAGAATCCTCGCTCTCTGGCACTCTCAACCTGCGTCAGAATAAACTGCCAAATCCCGGGAAAAGACTCGCGGTGCGCTTTCATCAATTCTTGCGCCTCTCTGTGCGTACATCTTAATCCACGAGCTAGACCGGAAGCTGAGAGCCCGTATGGTATTCCATAATTAACCGCCTTCGCCTTATTACGCTGCTCCCGCGTAATGTCCGCTGCATCTACATGATAGATAAGTGCCGCGGTTTCAGTGTGAGGATCCCGACCAGTCACAAAAAAGGCCTGCAACCCCTGATCCCCACTCATGTGAGCAAGAATTCTGAGCTCAATCTGTGAGTAGTCCGCGGATAGGATACACCACCCCTCGGGGGCTACAAACGCACTACGCAGTTCACGTCCAGTGGCGTCACGAACAGGAATGTTCTGCAACCCGGGATCTGACGAGGCCAGTCGGCCAGTGGCTGCCGAAGTCTGATTAAATACCGTATGAATACGCCCCGTCGTAGGTACGGCCATACGTACGAGATTATCCACATAGGTACCCTTCAGTTTGGCGGCTTTTCGCCAGTCCATAATGAGTGCCGGTACCTTATGCTCGGTTGCAAGATCCAGGAGGACCTCTTCTCTCGTGGAAGGCTTGCCGGAAGGCGTTTTTCTTTTTACCGGCAGCGCCAATTTATCTCTGTCAAAAAGGATCTCGCCAACTTGCTTCGAGGAAGCAATGTTGAATTTTTCCCCGGCTTCTTCGTATATCTCCGCGGCATACCGGTCCAGATCATCCTGTATACGTGGTCCCAGCTCTTCCAGTACCGCTTGATTCAGTTTCACACCGGTGGCTTCCATATCAGCCAACACATACACGAGCGGGAACTCAATTTTATTCGCTAGATCAAGCAGGCTCGCCTCTTCAAGCTTCGTACTTAGTTGTTCTCGCATTTCAAGCGGACACGCCGCACGCTCACAAGCCAGGATTTTGAACGCTTCTGGATCCACATCACGTGGATCCTTTCTCGAGCGCCCGGTGCCCAAAATGCTGTCTATCCCGACCGGCTCGTAGCTCAACTGCTGTTTCACAACAGTGTTGAACCGATGATTCTGGTCCGGGGCGAGTAAATAATGCGCGATTTGGGTATCGAAGATTTTTCCACGCACCGGCACCAGAAGTAATCTGAGCCGAACTAGAAGTGGTTTAAGATCATGACCAATTTTCTCAACTTTCATGTTGGACAAAATCGGTGCAAGAATACGGACAACCTCAGAAGGAGGTGTACCATCGGGCAGCGGAAGCGGTATGTAGACTGCGCTCCTGGAAGCCCAGGAAAGCGCTAATCCAATCCAGTCCGCCCGTACCGGTGAGCCCGGTGTCATGATACTGGCTAATCCCAGGCGGCGGGTTTCCTTCAGAGACTTCTCGACAGCCTTTAATTCATCTAGCGTTCTGATAACTCTGTAATTAGCCCTGGCAGCATTATACTGGCTGTACGAACTGTCTGCCACAACCTCCTCGGTTTCAAACAACTCTGCTCCCGCTGTGAGACGCCGAATCAACGTGTCGAATTCGTAGCGGCGGAACAGCGACAGCGCCTGCATATCTCTTGGGGAACCACAACGACTAGCCTCCCAGTCCAACTTCACATCTACATCTGTCCGGATCGTAACCAGTTCTTTACTGAGCCGCACCATATCTGGATTCTCCATCAGCCCGGTGCGCCAACGCTTATATTTGTACTCGCTCGCTTTTGCCAGTATATTTTCCACCGTCTGGTCCAACTGCACGAGTTGGGCCGCTCCTTTCTCACCGATACCGCGTGCGCCGGGCACGTTGTCGCTACTGTCCCCCATCAGCGCCAGCATGTCAATAAAATTCTCGGGAGCAATCTGGTATTTCTCACGGAATACCTCCTCTGTCAGGCGCTGGAACCCTGCGCCGCTGCGCGGCCGCAGCATTTCTACACGAGGTGATAGCAATTGCTGGAAATCCTTGTCCGGAGAAACAATTACCGCATGAGCACCTGCCTCGTCGGCTTGGCGGGCCAAAGTGCCGATCACGTCATCGGCCTCAAACATATCGGCCTCCAGGGCCGGGATAGAGAATGCTCGTGCCAGTTCCTTGATACGTGGCAGATTCTCCAGCAATGCGTCCGGCGGATCATCGCGATTGGCCTTGTATTCGACATAAAGATCGTTCCTGAAGGTTTTGCCTGGCCCGTCAAACACTACTGCTGCATACCTGAGTCCCGCCTCTTCAATCAAGTTGATCAGCGTAGTCGTAAAGCCGTACAACGCGCTCGTGTTCTCGCCCCTCGAGTTTATTCGCGGACGACTCAGGAACGAGAAGTGCGCTCTGTAAGCGAGCGCCATTGCATCCAACAGAAAAATTTTACGTCTTTGGCCACCCTGCTCCATAATTCCCTAACGGTCCGTTCAGTCGGAATTTAACAGTTTTTCCCATTCTGCCAAACCTAACACCGGTACACCTAATTTCTGCGCCTTCGTAAGCTTACTACCAGCCTTCTCCCCGGCCAAAAGGTAATCTGTCTTTCTGCTAACACTGCCTGTAACCTTTCCACCATTGGCCTCAATCCGGGCCTTTGCCTGAGAACGAGTAAATCCTTCCAAAGCACCGGTAATGACAAAGGTTTTGCCTTGCAGCAACTGGGACTTCATGTGCGATGACTGACGTTCAAATGACACTCCCACATCCTGTAGCTTAATAATCAACTCTCGATTTGCATCCTCTTTGAACCAGCCAAATAGCTCCTCAACCATAGTTGGGCCGATTCCATCCAACTCCAAGAGTGGTTTCACGGTGGTGAGCAGTTCACCAAGCGAAGTTGCCAACTTTTCGTCATCCGTTTCCAATTGCTTCAAAGAGGCGGCAACCGGATCTTTGAGATGCACCTTATGCAAAAGAAGGGTAGAGAGCGGAGTATGCTCCTCTAATAAACTGGATGCCGCCTCCCGATTGATGCTGAGAATTTTTTCCGCCATTGCCATCAATTCTTCAATCGAAAACCGGCCGAGCAATAACCGTGCTGTAACTGCTCCAACACCATTTATTCCGAGCGCAGCCAACAGCTTCTCAGGAGAGCGAGTGCGGGCCCTATCTATTGATGCCAAGAGTTCAACGGCTTTCTTTTCTGCAAAACCCTCCAACTTTAAGAGCTCTTCCTTCTCGAGTGTGTACAGATCAGCTTCATCCTTTATCAAACCCGACGTTATCAACGCGTGCACGGTATTTGAACCCAAGCCTTCAATATCCAACCCCTCTTTGGAAGCGAAAAACATAACTCTCCGCAGCATCCGTTCCGAACATTGGGGATTGGGGCAAAAAAGATCAACACCGTCCTTCTTTCTGATCAACAAATCACCGCTTATCGGGCATTGCGTCGGCGGGACGATCGGAATCTCGTCACCGGAACGGAGCTCTTTCAGGGGGCCAACTACATAAGGGATTACATCGCCCGATCTTTTGATCGTAATGGTGTCTCCTGTGCGAAGATCCAACTGCTCTATCTGGTCGTAATTGTGCAGTGTAGCATTCGAGACGGTTACCCCTCCGACAAACACCGGTTTGAGATGTGCAGTTGGTGTAATGCGCCCTGTACGCCCAATCTGAGGCTCTACATGCTCAAGCACGGTAGTCGCTTCCTTTGAGGGAAACTTGAAAGCAATGGATCCACGGGGATCTTTACCAACCACACCAAGCCGCTCTGCTTGCTCATTATCCGCAATCTTAATAACCACGCCGTCAATCTCAAAAGGAAGTGTGTCCCTGATGTCCGCCCACCAGTTCACACGTGCCAGCACTTCGTCCAGCGTTGACAACAACTGTACGTCGGGGGGGATCATGAATCCGGCGCTATGCAACCAGTCCAGGCGCTCAAAGCGATCCGCTGGCACAAATTCATCCGGGTACATTACATCGTACGCGTAGGCGGTCAGGTCGCGTTTAGCCGTAAGCCGCGCATCCTTCTGTTTGAGCGACCCCGACGCTGTGTTGCGTGCGTTTATATATGCGGGTTCCCCATCCTCTAGACGCTCCTGGTTCAATGCTGCGAACGCCTCTTTTGTGAATAGGACTTCACATCGTACTACGAGTACCTCGGGGGGCGCCGGTCCGCTCTCCACCGGAATACGCAAGGGTACAGATCCTATGGTACGTGCATTGGCCGTAACGAGATCGCCAACCTCTCCGTTGCCTCGCGTGGCGGCCTGAACCAGAACACCATTCTCGTAGCGCAAAACTAGCGTCAGACCATCAAATTTTGGCTCCACGACATACGTATACACCGAACCCGGAGCCAATCTTTGGTTACGTGCCTCCCAAGCCTGCAAGTCTTCTCTACCAAAAGCGTTTGCAAGACTAAGCACCGGACGCACATGTGGTGTTTTTGCGAAGTCCGAAGCTAGATCGCTGCCGACACGCAGTGTGGGGGAATCTGGCGTGATAAGCTCTGGATGCTTCTCTTCTAGGGCAGCCAGCTCTCGAAAAAGCGCGTCGTACTCTGCGTCCGTTATGGTGGGACTCGCAAGTACGTAATACTGATGGGAATGCCGGTTGAGGTGAGCACGTAACTCTGCAGCACGGTTGACTATGCTGGTGTCCATGTGGCTGGCCATCTACACCAAGCACTAAGAATACTATCGCCAAGCCCCCAGAAGCCCGGCCATGGCCAGAAAAACAACCAGGTTGTGCGCCTGATTCAGCACAAAAACTCCCATACTCTTATCCTCCCATGCTACGCTCTGCCAGCCTAGTGGTAGCGAAAAACCCACCCAAGCCGCAAAGCCAACCGTCAAACCGCCCGTAAATGTGCCCATATCCATGAGCGTAATAAGCATCGACAAGACGTATGCCGTTAATACTGAGCCCACCATTGACCCTCCGTAAGACTTGGCCGGATTGAGGGTCTCTTTGATCTTTTCCTCGGTCAGGTTCATCATCCGCATCCACATTTTACCAAAGAGTGGACCATACCATAATGATCCTATGATCATCGGGAGAAAAATTGCTATCACGAATGCGATCCAGTTTTCGGGCATATGCATCTTGATATGAGTGGTTTTGCGAGTCAGTTATATGTATCCAATCAGGCCGATTGACCCCACGCTGCAACACAACAGCCTGTCAACAGAATACTGTAAAATTCACTGTGAATCAACAGCGCTCCATATGGCACAGGCAGCCCCAGAAGGATCGCGAATAACGGCATAGCTTTGGCCGGGACCAAATGTTTTTGCCGGTGAGATCAACTCTCCGCCCCGATCCAGACAGTGTTGAATACTCTCTTCTATGGATTCTACACGAAAATAAGGGAGCCAGACCGGGGGCAACTTGGCATTTACGCCACGAGCATGACAAATTCCGGCTTGCGCTTCACCATCTATGCCCATCGCAAAGTCGTCGTATCCGCCCATTGCGACGGGCTCCGCTTCCCACCCAATTACCGCAGCGTAAAAATCGCGAAGTTTTTCCGCATCGTCAACCGTGATATCCACCCACATTGGTTCTCGTTTTTTCTAGTTCATTTTGTTATCCTTCGGAGCGAAGGCGGATAAGTACGGTGGAGGAATCATTTTGTTTGTATCGCGAAAGGCACAATTCCCGACGCGCTCATATCAAGTATAGAAGAAAGCCTGCCCAGCGGCATTAGTTGGCGCAAACTGTACCTAGTTAACTAACCGCTGAAGTCATTTTGCAGTGCTGATGTTCGTGCACAACCGCCAAATTCACCGATTCTAGGACTTCTTTAGCTATGGGGAAATTGTGGGGAATAAAGGGGTAATTCTTGTTTGCAATTTGTTGGCTTAAAATGCATATGTCTCAACATTCTTGCATAAAATTGGGTTGCTGTTTCTTTCATCCAATTACATGCAAACTGCTACTCAATCCTCCACCCAATCGGGACCAAAAAACGGCCATCGTCCGCCCTCCCGCGCAGCTAATGCACTCGAAACATTAACCCTTGAACATGTGCTCTACGAAATAGAACTGACCGAGAGTTCTGGGTGGGCGCTTGCACAGCGGCGTGGCCATTCCTGGTATGATCCGGACGGGGGGGCGTTGGCTGAGGCCCCACAGATCAGGGCAATCCGAATACCCGCGCGACGCCACTAACGGGGAACCGATTCTATGTGCACGGTTCGATGCCCATATGTATTACGTAGTCAACACTCTTTGGCGGGTTTTTCTTGCGACAGTTGGACTACTGTTGTTGGGGGCCCTTCTATGGCAGTCAGACCAGTTCCACCGCTTCCTTGTTCAAACACCGTGGGCACGAGAACTCGCTGAATTCGTCGCCGAGGCAGTTATGGACTCCCACCACCAAAACCTTGGAAGGCTTGGGGTTGTGCATGGTGAACGCTGGGATCCACTCCATGAAGAGGCACTGAGTGATAGCCTCTGGGAAGGATCACTGGAATCGCAGGTATCCTATAGTCGGGTCAGTTCGGGAATACAGATCGGCTCGGTACCGATTCGGCACGAGCATGGTACGAATTTCTCGCTCGTTGTGACAAAGGTAGATCTGACCAAGGCGGATGTACGTGTTCTCACGAACGACTCTCTTGCTGTAAAGCGAGATTTTGCAGAAGCCATGGCTAAGAATACCGGGGCAATTGCCGCCATCAACGCCGGGTTTTTCGATGAGAAAGGTGCACGAGGTTTGGTGCTGAAAAATGGAAAAGAACTTCGTGCGCCTAACCGAACACATGGATACCTGCTCCTGTGGGACGAAGGAGCCCATATCGGCCCCGCGCGCACCCTCGAAGCTGAAAACGCCATACAATCCTTCCCTTTGCTATTGATAAACGGTGAAGTAATAAGTGATACCGCAAAAAACATGGAAAATGTCGCTCGACGCTCCGCCGCTGCGCTCACATCAAAGGGTGACCTCCTTTTGGTCGCATCCGATGCCGAACTGGTTGGTCTCACTATCCCGCAGCTGACCGTGCTCTTGCGTGGTCTCGGAGCCAGAAACGCGATCGCACTTGATGGCGGAGCCTCTTCACAACTGTACGTTCGAAATGCAGATTACAGAGTCCGGGAATGGGACCCCATCCCGGTAGCCCTAGGAGTTTTTCCGCGATCACGCACCCGATAAACAAACTTCAATCCCGACCAGACCTCGTCAACCGAGCAAATCTTGACATCTACCAGCCCCATAAATAATCCGATCTTCTGAACTGTGCCCATTGATAAGTCTGTTCGCACCCCAGAGGTCTTCTTGGGCCAGGAAATCCATAGCATACCGGAAGATGCCAGCGTTGGTATCGCAGCCTCGAGTATTATCAATAAATGCCCCTGACGATCACAGAATACATGCACGAAGTCTGCTTCATTGATCGCCTCTGCCTTCGGGATCACCGGGGCATCAGAAATCAGTTCGTGATAGTGTGATGGTGCATTGACCGCATACGCACGCATGCCTGCCTTCAGACCTAATTTCATAGCCAGTGTTCTGGCTGCCATTGGACCTGCTGTTCACCCGTAACAAATATATGCCTTATTGTTACCATCAGAACCTCAACATTCTTCTTTTCTTATGCCACGAATAATTATTGCCGCCGTTCTCGTACTCGCTGGATGCACACAGGCAGATCCACCGAATATCATATACATTCTCGCCGATGATCTGGGCTATGGGGAGCTTGGCAGTTATGGACAAACTCTGATCCGAACTCCGAACCTGGATCAGCTGGCTGCCGAGGGTATGCGATTTACGCAGCACTACAGTGGCAGCCCCGTGTGTGCGCCGAGTCGTTGCACACTTCTCACCGGCCGACATACCGGTCACTGTCAGGTACGCGATAACTACGAGTTAGGAGGATTTGCTGACAGCACCGAGCGCGGGCAACTCCCGCTGGAGGAAAACACTTACACGCTTGGTCGGATGATGCAGGAGGCTGGGTACACTACGGCAATCATCGGCAAATGGGGCCTAGGAGGACCTAACTCCATCGGTGTGCCCAATCAACAGGGATTCGATTATTTCTATGGCTACTTAGACCAGAAACAGGCCCATAACCATTATCCCTCTCACCTGTGGCGCAATGCGGAATGGGATACACTCGCCAACGGCTACTTCCATCCACATCAACGATTTGAGGGCACGGATCCGCACGATCCGTCTGCCTACGACAACTACAAAGGCGTCGATTATGCTCCAGATCTCATGGCAGATGAAGCTGAGGCATTCATCCGCGAAAATGCAGGCGAACCATTCTTCCTCTACCTGGCACACACCGTACCTCATCTAGCACTCCAGGTACCAGACGAAGAATTGGCGGCATACGACAACATACTGTCCGAGTCGCCCTACGACGGGACCAGGGGCTACCTGCCACACATCCGTCCGCAATCGGCCTATGCTGGCATGATTTCGCGAATGGATGCACATGTAGGTCAGATCATGGATGTACTCCGTGAACTCGGTATTGATGATGAAACCTTGATCATGTTCTCCAGCGACAACGGCGCCACGTATGTAGGCGGCGTGGATACGGAGCAGTTTCATAGCTCTGGAGGCCTCAGAGGAGGAAAAGGAGAGGTCTATGAAGGTGGAATTCGTGTACCCATGATTGCCACCTGGCCCGATGTCATTGCCCCTGGATCAGTTACCGATCACGTATCCGCATTCTGGGACGTAATGCCTACACTCGCCGGTGTGGTGAATACAGAACTGACCATTGAAGTAGATGGGAATTCCTTCCTGCCCGTTCTCCTTGGAGAGCAGCCTCCAGCACCAAGTGAAATGTACTGGGAATACCACGGACGAAACTGGCGCGGAGCGCAGGCCGCCAGAATTGGTCCCTGGAAAGGCGTTCGTTTAGGCGGCAAAGACAGCGTTTCAGCGCCCGTGAGAGTCTACAATCTCGTGGATGATCCTGCAGAAACGACCGATCTAGCAGATACACATCCCGAGATTGCCTCAGAGTTGCTCGCACTTATGCAGTCGCGCAGTGACTCCAAAATTGCCCGATGGAATTTCGCTGAATAGCAACTCATTTTCACTGGAAAACACGCTGCGGAAACTCTAGACGGTGAACATGAACCCGCTCCTGCAATAGCACAGGCAGTGATATTTCGTGAATCCACCGACTGAGTATATTTGGAAGCATCAATGTCCGACACTGTCTTAGTGGCTATTGTTCTCTGGGACGATATATCGTCCTTTTCTGTCAAACTATGACCGTATATTGTCGTGTCGTTGGTTTTGTGTAACCCGGAAAAACATATAGATAAATGGTCTCGCTTCTCTCGCTCTGGCTCCCAATTCTAATCTCTGCAGCATTGGTGTATGTTGCCGCCTTCGTACTGAACGCAGCCCTTCCGCTGCACTCAAAGGATTTTGTGAAACTCCCGAATGAAGAAGCCATCATGGACGCTTTGCGTGCACAGGAAGCACAAAGAGGGCAATACATGTTTCCAGGTGTAGAGAGCCGCGCGGAATGGAATTCCCCGGAATGGAAGGAGAAGGCCAACCGAGGTCCTGTAGGGATTCTGTTTGTTTTACGGCCCGGTACTAGCATGACCAAGCAGCTCATTTTTGAGGCATTATTTTCGCTTGCGGTTGCCACGGCGGCAGCCTACATGGGCACCGCCAGCCTCGGACCTGGCACATCGTATCTGGAAGTGTTCCAGGTAGTTGGTACGGCTGCTTTTCTGGCCCATTCGGCTGGACATATCACACATGCCATATGGTACGGATTCAGCTGGAAGGTGACCTGGATTCGTGTACTCGAGGGCCTGCTTTACGGCGCGCTAACCGCCGGCGTGTTTGGCTGGCTTTGGCCTCAGTAGTACATACATTGCGAAGAATCCGCTATGTATAGGAATCTCATTTCGGCATTCCTGAGAACCTTGGGCCTTTAAACATTTTCAGAGCTAAGCCTTCAATGTCCGTTTCCTGTGATCTGTGTGTCTTCTCTGGTTGTGCACCTCAATCCAGATGACGTGGAGATATCCCCTCACTTCTTGTCGGTCCACTGGATCACGAACATTTGCCTGAACGCGAAAGATCGCAGTAGACTGACCATTGGGGTTTGATCTCCTGGTCTGGCCGTACTGAGGGAATGATATAGATGTGACGTATACCCCGAAAACGCTTATCCAGCAACCGGGTCTGCGCCCCCTTGCCTGAGCCGTCAATCCCTTCAATCGCCAATTGCATGATCACATGCTGCGCCGGTAACGACCACCCACGCGAAACAGTGCCTCAGTGATCTGCCCCAATGAACACCACCTTACTGTGTCCATAAGTTCGGCAAACAAATTGCCTCCATTGTGGGCCGTGTTCATGAGTTTATCCAAGGCCGCCTCTGATCGATGTCGATTGCGCAAATGAAATGCCTCGAGACCGGTAATCTGATGCTGCTTTTCGTCATCCGAGGATCGCATTAGAGATTGTTCAGCTTGGATAGGCTGAGCGGGCGGCAGGAAAGTATTGACCCCAATCACTGGCAGTGCACCAGATTGCTTCTGGCGCTCATAGTGTAAAGACTCCTCCTGAATCTTGCTACGCTGATACATCAGCTCCATGGCTCCTAGTACACCTCCCCGTGCATTTATCCGCTCAAATTCAAGCAGAACTGCTTCCTCCACTAAATCAGTCAGCTCGTCAATTATATAGGATCCCTGCAGCGGATTCTCATTTTGGGCCAGACCGAATTCCTCGTTAACGATACGCTGGATCGCGATTGCACTGCGGACACTCTCTTCCGTTGGTGTCGTTAATGCTTCGTCATAGGCATTCGTATGCAGACTATTGCAGTTATCATAGATGGCAAGCAGTGCCTGTAAAGTTGTCCGAATGTCATTGAAGCTGATTTCTTGGGCGTGGAGGCTGCGGCCGGATGTCTGAACATGATACTTCAGTTTTTGACTTCGCTCGTTTGCCCCGTAAAGCTGCCGCATGGCCACAGCCCAGATGCGCCGTGCTACGCGACCAATGACTGCGTACTCAGCATCCATCCCGTTTGAAAAAAAGAAGGACAAATTGGGCGCAAAGTCATCTATATGTAGCCCGCGGCTCAAGTAATACTCCACATAGGTAAATCCATTCGCCAGCGTGAAAGCAAGCTGTGTAATTGGATTGGCTCCAGCCTCTGCAATATGGTATCCGGAAATGGATACCGAATAAAAATTACGGACCTGTTCCCGCGTAAAAAATTCTTGGATATCGCCCATCATGCGCAGTGCTAGCTCCGTAGAGAAAATGCACGTATTCTGGGCCTGGTCTTCCTTGAGGATATCCGCTTGCACAGTGCCCCGAACAGTCTGTATTGCCTTGCGACAGATACGCTCAAACTCCATTCCCTCCAACGCGCCCCACTCGACGAGCTCCTTGGAGGAGGTGCCCAACAGGCTGAGACCGCTACCATCATGCCCCGTTGGAAAACCCGTTTCACTTCCCTCCGGCCCAAAGGGGATGTACTGAGGCCGATTTGATTCCAGTTGGCTGTTAATAACCCTCTGGGCTTTCTCCCAGCGCCCCGATTCACGAAGAAATAACTCAGTCGCCTGATCAATTGCAGTGTTGAAAAACAGGGCCAAGACCACAGGCGCCGGTCCATTAATGGTCATAGATACACTGGTCTCCGGATCGCAAAGATGAAATCCGCTGTAGAGCTTCTTCATGTCATCCAGCGTCGCCACAGACACTCCCGCATTTCCCACTTTACCATAAATATCCGGCCGCTTATGAGGATTAAATCCGTAAAGTGTCACGGAGTCAAAAGCCGTAGAAAGCCGGTGGGCGGACATGCCTTGGCTCACTACGTGGAACCTGCGATTGGTCCGTTCTGGGCATCCCTCTCCCGCGAACATCCGAGTCGGCGCTTCATTCCTTCGTTTGAAAGGATATACGCCAGCCGTAAACGGGAAATAACCAGGCAGATTCTCTTTCAGGGCATAATTCAGCCGCTCACCCTGGTCGGCCACTGCGGGCAAAGCTATACGCGGAATCTTGGTATCGGCCAAAGACCGGAAAAATAGCGGAACGTTGATATCGCGATCACGCACCGTGTAGGTACACGTTTCCTTCCGATACTTTTCGGCCCATGCATCCCAATTGGTAAGGATATTCCTGCACCGACTATCCAAACGCTCCCACCAATGGGCCTCCATCGTGCTAAGGCGCGTGCGTAATTCTTTGGCATCATTGGGATTCCAAGCCTCCACCTGATCTTTCGTCCCTCTCACCTGCCCCCACTTGCGGGCACAAGTGACTTGGGTGCGCACCCAATCATGGTACTCCCGGATCGAGTCACAGATCTCACCCAAATAGCGTTGGCGCCGGGCGGGTATAATTGTTTCGCTATTGGGAGATACCGGATGCCCATCCATAGACGTACTGTATCGAAAATTGCATTTCTCACGCAGCATGGCAACCAAATCCATATACAAAGCCGTCACACCCGGATCATGAAAACGAGAGGCCGTGGTGGGATAAACCGGCATGGTGTCTGGAGTCTTGTCAAACGCCATCCGATTGCGCTGGACTTGTTTGCGGACATCACGCAGGGCATCCAGACTACCTCTGTGATCATACTTGTTGAGCACGATGAAGTCGGCCACATCCAGCATACCAATTTTTTCCAGCTGTGTCGCCGCACCGTAGTCGGAGGTCATAACATACAGCGTAATACCCGCCAAGTCGGCAATTTCGGTGTCACTTTGCCCAACGCCAGCCGTTTCTACTATCACTAAGTCGAATTCAGCTTTGGAGCAGGCCTTTATGCTTCCCAACAGTGCCTCGCTGGTAGAGCGATGCGCCCGACGTGTGGCCAGGCTGCGCAAGAAAGCTCGCCCCTTGGCCTTTGGACCATAGAGGGCATTCATCCGAATCCTATCGCCCAGCAGTGCACCCCCAGATCGCCGCTGTGTCGGATCCACGGACAAAATCGCCACGCTTACATCAGTTATGTCTTCAAGCAGACGAAGAACAAGCTCATCGGCGAGCGTGGACTTCCCGGCACCGCCTGTTCCCGTAATCCCGACAACCACTGCGCGGTCTGGGCATTCTATTTCATTAGAAGACTGCAATTCTACTTGGGTAAGCTGGCGGGCCAACTTATCAAATGGAAGTTTACCCACCGGTTCGGACGTGACTGGAAAATCGCAGGCCTTGAGCATAATATTGATCATCTCCTGAAGCCCAAGCCGCATCCCATCCCGGGATGTGAAAACGCGAGTCACGCCCATTGCATGCAACTGCCTGACCTCGTCCGGGGCAATTACACCACCTCCACCCCCGAAGACTTTTATGTGCGCCGCTCCACGCGCATCGAGTAATGAAAGCAGATAGCCGAAGTATTCCAGATGGCCACCCTGATATGAAGACACTGCAATCCCCTGCACATCCTCCTGCAAAGCTGTCTCCAAAACTTCTTGCACAGACCGATTATGCCCAAGATGAATTACCTCCGCTCCAGAAGCCTGCAGTACGCGCCGGATGATGTTGATGGCGGCATCGTGCCCGTCAAATAGACTCGCTGCCGTAACAATCCGAATGGAATTAGACGCTTGGTACGGTGTTACTTGTGCTGGACGCTCCATTGACTGCCACAAATTAGGATACGGCGAAGAAGTCCACTCAGTTGATAACTCTGGATTGTACCCCATGTTCGAATGGATCCAAGCCAGATGAATGCTTCAACCACGATCAATACTTCACAACTGGTAAAAGAAAACTGTCACATCCCAGTCCGCAACCGCTACTGTTTCACCCATGTCACGGTCTCCGCAGGGTTGCAGTCAAATACACAATGACTACCCGTTAAGCAGTGAAGTACATAGGTGCCATCGATTGCCTCCCTAAGTTTCCCGTAACGAACGATCCGCATACAGGCAATCAATGAATCTACCGCAGTTGTTTAACAGTCGAAGTTTCCGTGTATCCCCAACAGAATCCTGTATCAAGGCTACGGGTTAATCCAAGCGGATTGACGAAGTACGCCAAGCGATAACAAAGCAATGTGGCCGGCTAGTAGTGAATGACACCTTGAACATTAAAGGATCTGTTCCTGCAACACCAGAGGAGCTTACAACACCAATCTAGACCACGCCTCCCAGCAAGTTTATTAGGAGATTTCAAATTCTACGAAGCCCAACATCCGCCGCACGCCAGGGTTATGGGCGCTCAGGTGGATCATCCTCCTTTCTATCCAGTCCAAGGCCGTGCAGACTTTGTCCCACGAAAGTTTTTGGGAACTCTTCGAGATCCTCAAAGCCTAGTTCAATATCACGCCCGTCGTGCGGAATGGACGCAGTCTTGAACAGGTAATCCCAAAGACTGAGGCTGATCCCATAATTAATTCCGTATGGGTGTCCCTCCGGCCAATGCTTGGCATGATGCCAAATATGCATCTGAGGGTTATTGATCACGTAACGCAGCGGCCCCAGTGGTACCCAAATATTGCTGTGGTTCGCGTGGCCAATTACCAGAGTGATCAGGTAAACAATGAAGTACTCTTCAATTCCAAAACCGATCATGGCCAAAGGGATGTACTGCAATCCATTGTAGACCACATTTTCCATCCAGTGAAACCGGAGATGCGCGGCAAAACCCATCTCTTCAACAGAATGATGCACCTTGTGAAACTCCCACAGGGCCGGGACCCGATGCAGTAACCGATGAACATTCCAATGAATGAAGTCCCGAATCACAAACAGAACAAGCAGTTGAGCCCACACCGGGAGGTTACCCACCTGGATGGCAACCAGGTTGGTAATCCCTATGCTAGCCAGCGCATCGTTGAAAAGATTCACTAACACCATACTCGCCGCATTAAAAATAAATAGCGAGAACAGGAAGTAGTTAAAGAACATGTAAAAGAGATCAAGCCAGAAATCATGCCTGAACTTCTTTTGCTCTTTCCGCCAAGGTGCGAACAATTCCAGCACAAAGAAAAATGCACTTACCCCAATAAGCCAATAGAAATAGTTCTGCCAGTGAGGCGTCGTGATTTCCCCCCACAGATAGTGGGCGTACCCATCGTAGGCATTCAGAAATATTTCCCAGTATTTCTCCATGTCAGTTAACCTGTACGTGCATACCCCTCCATCCGGGCTAGCACGAAAGTCTCAAAATATGTACGCATGACCTGGTACTCCGGTCGAATCAGATCGTGATCCTGTTCCCAAATCCGCCTGACCGCCTCCTGCGCCTGTTCCAGAATCGGCATATCCTCCGAGATATCCGCAATCCTGAGCTCAGGCATACCGCTCTGGCGTGTTCCAAAAAAATCACCTGCCCCACGCAGCTTCAGGTCGGCCTCACTGATCTCAAATCCATCTGTAGTACGTAAAATCACATTTAACCGCTCCCTCGATTCAATAGACTGCCGCCAATCAGCCATCAGAACACAATAGCTTTGATGTTTTCCCCGCCCCACACGTCCGCGCAACTGATGCAACTGACTTAAACCGAACCGTTCGGCGTGTTCAATTACCATCACTGTTGCGTTTGGGGTGTCAACACCAACCTCGATGACTGTAGTTGCGACAAGAACTTGGGTCTCGCCCGACTTAAACTGTGCCATCACAGCTTCCTTGTCTGAAGACTTCATTTTGCCATGCACAAGTCCAACGGAATGCCCAGAACACAACTTCTGCCACGCGCGATACCCTGCTTCCGCATTCTTGAGGTCACTGCTCTCACTCTCTTCCACTTGCGGGTAAACAATATACGCCTGACGCCCTTCGCTTAATTGCTGCAGAACCAGTTTCTCCATTTCGGAGCGATACTTGTCTCGAAAAAGCTTTGTGATTACGCGCTTGCGTCCCTTGGGTAGCTCCCGTATGGTGGTAATTCCCAAATCTCCATACACGGTCAACGCAAGAGAACGTGGGATCGGTGTCGCAGTCATCAAGAGCATGTGCGGGTTATTGCCTTTCGCAAAGAGTGTGGCCCGCTGCTCAACACCGAAGCGATGCTGCTCATCAATCACTGCGAGTGCCAGATTCTTGAACTTCACTTGTTCCTGAAATACTGCATGCGTGCCTACAACGATATCTACAGAGCCACTGGCAATCTCTTGCAGAATTTGCTCGCGCAGACGCTTGCGCTGCCCCCCCACAAGTAAACACACACGAATACCGATGGGCTCTAGATACCTTTGAAGGCTTGCAAACTGCTGTTCTGCAAGAACTTCTGTTGGTGCCATGAAAGCACCCTGGAACTCGCTATCTACTACCAGAATCAACGCTGCAACAGCAACAACCGTCTTACCGCAACCAACATCGCCCTGCAGCATACGGTACATGGGGTGCCCACTTTGCATATCCCGTTTAATCTCGTGCAGGGCTTTTTTCTGATCTTGGGTTAATTCAAATGGCAGTACGTGATCGATAAACTGCGAATAGCGCGAACCCTGAACCTCCAGACGAATGCCCTTTCGCTTGACACGCATCTTCTTGATCTGCCGGAGCATTAGCTGGAGAAAGAATAACTCCTCAAATTTTAGCCGCCGCTTGGCATTGTAAAGTTCGTCATGGGATTTCGGGAAGTGGATAGCACGCAGAGCTACGCGACCATCCAATAAGTCATATTCCTCCTGGACCCACTCGGGAAGGACCTGCGGAAACTCCAGCCCTCGTTTTTTGATGAGCTGATAAATTATATTCCGAAACGTCCTGCTGCTCAATCCTACCGCCTGTAACCGTGCGCTACCAGGATAAAGTGATATAATCCGCGCGGTTGAGAGCCGCGGACCACTTTCATCCAGCCTGTCGAAATCCGGGTGCACCATTGTCCATCTTCCACCATACTTTGACGACACATCTCCTGTGAATGCAATACGATAGCCCTCTACAAAAAATCGACGGATCCATCTGAAGCCTTTGAACCAGACCAGTTTTAAACGCCCGCCCCAATCGTCATGGACATCTACTTCAAATCGTTCACGATGACGACCTGAAATTACCTTTGTAGCAACAACGGTCCCTATAATCGTTACGGACTCTCCCTCTGTTTTTAGATCTATCACCCGAGACACATTGGTATGATCAAGATGACGTCGAGGATAGAAATGCAGGAGGTCACGACAGGTTTTGATGCCAACCTGGGCCAGCGCGTCCGCGCGCGCCGGTCCTACACCCTTCAGATATTTTATTCCCTCAGCAAATACGTACTGTGCCATAGTAGCCTGCTGCCGAACATTGTTAGGATACTTGCCTAGTACAATTGCCTAATCCAATTATTCCAGCTGATCAGAAAATATTCACGCTGTGTGGAACCGTAACCGTTCCAGAAACTCATATTGACTGAGTACATTGATCAATGATATTTGTGTCAGACTAGCGGACACGATGCGTAAACAATGTACTCCAAGGTACTAAGTCGAATAAATTGAGCTTTGAGCAAAATTGCCTGCTGCGATGTCGTTTCCCATCCATCTTCAGGCTCACCAAATGATATGCTTATCCAGACGGCAGCATTTGTTTTTAATCTGTGCCTAAGCATGGGTCATAAATGTATGGCCGCATATCGGGGGGCGCTAAAACCCGCGCATGGAAAGACAAGGATAAGTACCCTGTGTCAATAGCACTGAGCTATTTCGCCAAGCAACTACGATCATTCAGTCACACCGGCCGGGAACCCGCAACACCGTCCATATTCAATTCACGGTGTACCACTCCTTATCAACGAGTTTGAGCCTGGCTCAACGCCTTCAATTGGACCTGCGAGACCGACGATTTGAATCTCTACCGCCTGTTTCGGTATCTGAAAGGTCAAGGCCAATACCAAAAGTCGCCTGATATCCTTCACCATTGGGGGAAAGGTCAAGCATCAGGTTTTCGCCGGTGCGCCGAAAAATTCCATCATTGGAATTCCGAGTAGTGTGCACTCCACGTGCTGCGTATGGCGCTTTCGCAAACACCTGATCAGACAGTTCATCGTCAAAATAGAGCTGAGAAGTGAACTCATATACGCTTCCCTGATTGACCTCGGTGCGTATCTTGAAATGAATATGCACTGCCCGCCCCCGATACCATCCTGGATAAATTGTTGTGAATCTGGCCATTCCAGACGCATCGGTTAACTGGTAACCGCGCAGGAATTTCTCTTCGCGCAGGTCCCCGCCTGCTCTCCGATCCTGAAATGCCGAGTAGCGTCCCTCCGCATCACACTGCCAAACATCTACTCTTGCTCCTGGCAATGGAGCGCACTCTTCATTGCCAACCCGAGATACCTGGAAGGTCAACTCCAATGGCAGGCCCGGCAGAAATACCCCTGTTGAAGGTTCAGTCCGAATATCAGACCGGTCAAGCTCCAGATCCGCAAAGAAGGGACCCTCTGTCTGCTCGGGACGAACAATACACGGGGGCAATGCTGTCTTCCCCATCGCGGAAGTTGGTTTCCTGACAACGTCACTCCCCGAACTTACCAGGAATGCAGCTCCAAAGATCTGCATAATCTCCCGTCGACTAAGTATCCGACCAACCGGCCTATCGTCTGAATCCATGATGTCTCACTCTTGCAAAACTGATTGAAAGTTATGTACACGTCCATGCATTATTATTAAGACGCGATTTGTCGCCCTTTTATTCCGACCCATACCTTACCCCACAAGTTTTATCTGTACCAAGGCGACTCGATGTTTTAAAACTACCAATACTCATCAGGCCGGTGACAAATCTACAACAGGGACAAGGAGATGAAACATCAATAATAAACGAGTGGCTTGCACAATTCAATACATAATTCCCGATGGTTATACTTGGGTTCATTCTGTTAAGAACGTTTGCATTTGATTGATGCATGGCCTGGAGAACATCCAACAGAGGATTAAACAGCCGAACGCTGACATCAGCCGCCTAACTACCGTGGTATTGATGGGGGCGGAGTCGACTGGAAAATCAACACTGGCGGCGGCCCTGGCGAAACACTACAAGACGGCCTGGGCTCCCGAATACCTGCGTCTATTTGTCGACAACAAAGGGGCTCTTCCTGAAGAGTCTGACGTCTATGCCATCGCTCAGGGACACCTGAAACTTGTCGCCCGGATGGGGCTCAGGGCCCGCAGGGTTCTATTCGTGGATACGGATCTCTTTACCACGTGTGTCTACCAGCGCATCTACTTTGGAACATGCCCATCAGACATCGAGGAGTCCGCCTTGGACCATAGGTCAGGACTATACCTGTTCACAGAACCTGACATTCCATGGGAACCTGATCCCGGCCAACGAGCGAGTCCAGAAGAGCGTTTACGTTCACATGCACTCCTGCGCGCTGAAACGGAAAAGCATGCGCTGAACACGGTCAGTATCAAAGGGACCCACACCGAACGCTTGAATATCGCTGTGGCAGCAGTTGATCAATACCTGCATTACGGCACATCCTTCACGAGGCGGAAACCTACGTGATAGAGTGCCGTCTCCGGCGTTGAGTGGCTTCGCCCAGACACTCGATAGCCGTGACACCAGCCAGGTTCACACAGAAAACTCCCTCCACGCTGTGCTTTTTCGCTGCTCGGGTTCGGCTGGAATGCCTTATCGCGGTCTGCGTACGATCGATACCAGTCTGCCGTCCACTCCCAAACATTGCCCCCCATATCAACGAGACCGGTTGACGTGGTCCCGAATACTCCAACAGGTGAGGTAGTCGCGTATCCATCCGCGTTGGTATTGAATGCGGGAAATCGCCCATTCCATACATTCGCCTTGTGCCGGCCATCTTTTACAAGCGAATCCCCCCAAGCATACTGACCATCGCTCCCCAGACGGGCGGCATGCTCCCATTCTATCTCAGTCGGGAGCCGTTTATCAGCCCATGCCGCATATGCAACCGCATCATTCCACGATACCTGCGTTACCGGATGATTCTCCGGTGCAGAAGGACCTTCGGGCCCCATTGGCCACTCCCAGTACGCCCCGTCTCTGAGCTCCCACTGCCTGGTTCCAACGTTGAATAAGGCTGCATTCCCAAATGACTCGGCCTGGGTCACATACCCGGTTGCCTGAATGAACTCCCGAAATTCTCCAACAGTGATGGGGGATGAATCCATAAAAAAAGATTTGACTCGTGCCTTGAAGACCGGCCGCTCATGCGGAATACCATCCTCGGAACCGATCTGCGTTCTCCCACCCGGGATATACACCATGCCGGGTGGTGGGGTTGGCGGTGGCCCCTGACTACACGCAGCTATACCAAAAAACAGTAAAATCAGAAAGCAACCTGTTAGTCGTTCCATTCTGGAATATCTAGTTGCGACGGTGCTTTTACAAGCTCCTCCTTATGTGCGTCTACCATTGCTTGAACCTCACGTAGGACCTCCGGCTCGTCTGCGGCTACATTAAATCGCTCTCCTGGATCCCGGTCGAGGTGATAGAGCGCGGGTGGAATATGCATGACCGGCTGATCTCGCACATAAGCGCTTCGAGTGATATAGTGCATTTTCCAGGGGCCCTTCCGCGCTGCCCACAATTGTGCGCCTCGATAATAGTAAACGGACTCCCGAACACGGGCCGCAGGATCCTTAAGAACCGGGGTCAGGTCGACACCATCCAGAACCCGGTCCCCCGGCAGAGCTGCTCCGGCCAGTCCCAACATGGTCGGTAGCAGATCCATGGTCGTCCCCAGTGCCTGTGTAACGTTACCAGCCGGAATTGTCTCTGGCCACCAAGCTATAGTCGGCACGCGCATTCCCCCTTCCCAAGTCGTTCCCTTACCATTGCGTAGAAGCCCGGCCGTACCACCTGCCAGCCCGACGGTGAGCCATGGACCATTGTCGCTAGTGAAAATCACGAATGTCTTGCGATCCAAACCCGTGTCGCGCAGGACCTCCAGTATTTGTCCGACGCTCCAGTCCAACTCTTCAATTACATCCCCATAAAGGCCACGTGTACTCGTCCCCTCAAAATCTTCTGATGCAAAAATGGGAATGTGGGGCATCGAATGAGGTACATACAAGAAAAAAGGGTTATCCACATTGCTGCGAATAAAAGTGATCGATTCTTCGGTATATCTACGTGTCAAGAGGCGCTGGTCGGGCTCTTCTTCAATGATTTCCTCACCACGTATCAGTGGTAGAGGCGGATAGGTCTGTACGCGTGCCCCCTTACTCGCCGAAGGGGTCATATCATTCGAGTACGGGATTCCAAAATACTCATCAAAGCCATGTGCCGTCGGCAAGTACTCCGGCAAATGTCCCAGATGCCACTTACCAATCGCTGCTGTCGCGTAACCGATCGACTTCAGCGCTTCTGCTATGGTGATCTCTGCCGCCGGCAATCCTCCCTGGCTTGGAGGGAAGATAACTCTGATTCGATCATCGGCCATGCCGCTTCGAACAGGCAGCCGCCCAGTCAGGAGGGCAGCCCGGCTAGGCGTGCATACCGATGCACCGGTATAGAACTGTGTAAAACGAAGTCCCTCGGCGGCCATCCGATCCAAGTGCGGAGTCCGAATCGTCGGATGACCGTACACGCCCAAGTCCCCGTAACCCAGATCATCAGCGAAGATTATCACAAAGTTTGGCTGCCCAGCAAAAGAACCATTCTCACTCACTCGTGAGTTCGATTCGCAGCCACAAAACGCCACAATAACTATAATTGCTAGTACACCTGAAAAACGCATTTCGCCAAATTATTTACTCAATCGCCATGAATTCCCAAGATAAATGGTTTGTCTCAAAACTTGCTGCTAAAACTGTAAGACGGGTCGCAGTTTTCGTAATTATTGCCACATCTACACTTTCAATCACACACGCCCAAACAGATAGTTGGTATTTCGAATTCGGGGCAGGCCCGACCTTTAGCAGCGAGCTGTCCCAGTCGGGATTTAATTTCGATACATCCTGTTACCCTGGTCGGACAGAATGTCAACCCGGTAACGGATATCGCTGGTTCTACCAAATACCAACGGACCCGGGGTTTGCTTTTCGCGTCGGTGCCGGAAAGGAGCAAGGTAGCCTGCGCATAGACGCAAACGTTAAACACTCATCACAAAATCTGGAACAGGTCTTCTCTCGTCTCACGTTCCTGGATGGATCAGACTATCCTGCATATGACCCGAGCAGTGGGGTTCAAAGCACGGTCACAACAACGATAGGGCGGCTTCAGGTTTCCTCATTTCGCCTAAACATATTTCTGAGCCTTCTCCCTGAGATACGTGTGCTCCGTCCCTATATCGGCTTGGGAGGGGGAGCTGCACGCGCGGTAGTGACGGGTTTGTACTTCGAGGAGCGTTTTTCATGCACCGGCCCACCATGTAAGGGAGACATTTCAAGCTATGACTCGCTGCATGACGAAGATCTATCAGACACGATTCTCCTGGGCGTCGGGCACGCTGGGTTTGAGTACGCGCTCACAAACAGGATCCTGGCAGGCATACGTATCAGCTATACTCTTTTGCAGCGCATCTCCGGTGAGGGCACCTACGCTGAGCACAAGATCCCAAATCTAGCCAATACGACAACCTTCGGTGAGGCCAATCTGACTACCGTGATGGCTACCGTTCGCTATCGCCTGTGATTCTCGGGTTCACTGGCTGAGACTTGGCAAGTAGTCTTCGCCAGGATTCACGTAAAGATCTTTTTCGTAGCTATGCTGCTGGTCATACAGCTCACGGTAGCGGCCCGCCAGATCGTAGAGTGTGCGATGATTGCCACATTCGATAATCTCGCCGTCCTCCAGGACTAATATTTGATCCGCACTGCGGATCGTTGAGAGTCGATGTGCAATCACGAATGTCGTTCTCCCATAACGCAGATTTTGGAATCCTTCCTGGATTAACGCCTCGCTTTGCGTATCAAGATTGGAAGTAGCCTCGTCAAGAATCAGGATTCTAGGATTTGCCAAAATCGCACGTGCGATGGAGATTCTTTGCCGCTGTCCTCCACTGAGTTTAACCCCGCGCTCACCAACTATCGTATTGTAGGCATCAGGAAACCTTCGGATAAACTTATCCGCATTAGCAATCCTTCCTGCGTCCTCAATCTCGTTGCGTGAGGCCTCTGGTCGGGCAAAACTGATGTTATCCGCAATCGTGCCATCAAACAGGAAATTTTCCTGCATCACCACCCCCAGATGCTTGCGGTAATCCCTCAACTTTAAGGTTGCCAGATCCTGGCCGTCCACCAAAACCCGCCCCGCGTCGGGTTTATTGAAACCCATGACCAAGCTCACGAGCGTGCTCTTGCCTGAACCGCTTGAACCCACAAGCGCCGTCGTCGTCCCCTCGGCAGCCCTGAGCGAGACGTTACGTATTACAGGCACTGTTTCATCGTATCGAAAGTGTACGTTTTCCAGAACAATCTCTCCCCCAACAGTTCTCAGCGTCTTGCGCTGATCTTCATCCTCATCTTCACGCGTCTCTGCCATCAGCTCCCGGATTCGATCAAGTCCTGCAAAGGCCTCTGAAACTTGGGTGCCTACCATAGCCATTTGCACAATCGGAGCGACCATGACACCAACCACAAAGATGTACATCACAAAGTCTCCGAGTGTCAATGCGCCTTCGGTGATTGCCCTGCCCCCCATCACAATCATGAGAACACCAACTACGCCAACGAAGACCGTGCCAAACGCAACCGTTGCAGAGCGTCCTCGAATAGATTTGGCAATCAAATCAAACAGCCGTTCAATTCCGCCGCTGAACTTTGCTTGCTCCCGTTCTTCAGAGCCATAGGCCTTAACCAGCCTGATACCTCCCAGGGTTTCCCCTAAGGCGCCCGTTACCTCCGCCTGAATTTTCTGACGTTTTCTGAATATCGGGCGTAGTGCCCGGAAAGCATAGGCCATCAAGCCCCCGAAAACTCCTAGAATTACACAAGTAATGAGCGTCAGCTGCCAGTAGAGTACGAACATGATGACGAGAGCCAATACCGCCGTGACTACGCCCCCTGCGAGCATTACAACACCTGTACCCACCAAGTTGCGGATTCCTTCGGCGTCGCTCATTACACGCGATATAAGCTCCCCACTCTTATGTCGCTCGAAAAAACGCGCCGGCAAGTGTATCACATGTTCATGGACCCGGCGGCGCATGTCCATGATAGCGCGCTGGGCCGCTATACTGATCACGTTCGATAACAAATAGGACGTTCCGGCCTGGACGAGAGTGGCCACAGCCGCCAGGATGGCCAGCGGCAGAAGGAGTTCCATCCGATTGTTGCCGACCACCTCGTCTATCAACCACTTACTACTGCCCGGTAACACAAACCCACTCACACGATTAACCACCATGAGGCCCATACCTATGGCAAGAACCTTACGATAATTCCACATCAGGCGCCGTGCCTGTTGCCAGGCCGACCGAGTGATTTTGCGGCGCTTACCGATCACGAATCTATTGCAGTGTAGAAGACGACATTTATTCCCTTCAGGACATGGATTGATCCGTCCAGAACCACGCCTTTCAGTTATACCTGTCGCAACTGGCTCTCATCCTCATATGATTATCGCCCACGCCCGATAAAGCCCACATCCTAGTATCCCAGAATTCCGCGTATCAGTATACCAATTGCGAAACCAGTGTAATTGCCGATCGCATATCCAAGCAGCCCCACTGCCACTCCTGACAATACCCGATCCGTTGCACCCCGCGCAGTGGCCAATGCCATTGCCGATGCAGGTCCGCCCACATTTGCCTGTGAAGCTATTGCCAGCGTAGTCGGATCCATCCTGAACAATACGCCAAAACCGAATACAAAAATTCCATGCAGCGTCAGTGTACCGATCGCAAAGTAAAGCACACCTGGACCAATGGCTACAATATTGCGCACCACAGACTGTGCCCCATTCGTGGTGAGGAAGAGCAGGAGCAAATAGTATCCCCACATGGCCGCACCCGAAAGTCGACGCACTTGTGGCACTTGTGCGACTGCAAGTGCAATGGTGGTCAACCACAGCACCTCAGGGATGACCGGAATTATGCTCCCCAATTGTTCTGAAAACCATACGGCACCCAGCGCGATAACCACTAGGAGGGCGGTATCCTGCAAGGCTATACGCTCCTTGCTCTTGTATAAAGATTGGGTTAGACCATCTTGGGACTGGAAACTTTCCTTTCTCTGCTTTCGCCTGAAAAGTAACGGAACCATCAGGCAAGCGGCCATCCACAGTGCTGTCAACAGTACGTCTGCGGCAATTGCAGCAGCAAAAAGCTCACTGCTAGTATCAAACGCACGCCCCAGCGCTGCAAAATTGACGCCACCTCCATTATAGGTACCTGTAAACTGACCGGCTAACTTCCAGGTCTCTGGTCCAACGAGCGGTGCCAATACCAGTGCCGATACAAATGCGCCTGCAGCGGTGCCGACCGCTCCCAGACCAAATGCAGCCAGCATTGCACCACCTGCCTTGCGAATGGTTTTGACATTTACCTCCAGCAAAATCAGTACAATGCCCAGACTGATACCGGGGTTAATCAGAACATCATAGGCCTTGTTATCCGCCGGAATGATCCCCACATTGGATAATACCATAGCCAGCAGTATGCCAACCAACGCGGCACTGAGCGCCTTGAAGAGCGCTACGCGAGACTCCAGCCACACCGCAGCCCAAACGATAACTGCCAGAATCAGGAATACAGCAATGGGGTGTGTTATCATCCAGAAGTCTACATGTGCGCCCTATCGGTGTCACGCGCATGCCTCTTAAACCAGTGGTGCAGATAAAGCTGTGTGCGCAGATAGTTACTGGGTTTGGAGGTTGTTCCGTGGTATTCCCCGTTGAAGCGGATCATGGCAGTAGGCACCTTGAGCAATTTGAGTGCCTGATAATACTCCTCTGTCTGCGACATAGGGGTACGTAGGTCATTGACCCCCGTCATAAGCATGGTTGGTGTCGAGACATTACCGACATGCATGAGTGGAGAGCGACGCAGGTGCTCCGAGGGATCTTCCCAAGGAAGATGGTCAAAGTTATAGTACCAGGATGCACCGTCTGTCGTCCCTACAAATGAAAGCCAGTTGGTTACCGGACAGTTGGCACTGGCAGCAGCAAAACGATCGGTCTGCCCGACAACCCATGAAGTTAATACACCTCCCCCACTGCATCCGTACACAAATAAATTGTCTTCATCTATATACCCGCGTGCAATCACCTCGTCTACTCCACGCATCAAATCATTGTAATCTTTGCCGGGGTATGCCCGCTTTATAGCATTACCAAAGTCACTGCCGTATCCGCTTGATCCTCGTGGATTGGTGTACAGCACGACATACCCTTGGGCGGCATGGTATTGCCAGGAAAAACTGAAACCGACATTGTACATGCCATGCGGACCGCCATGGATCACAAGTATCAGCGGATACTTCTTATCGGCATCAAAGTCCGGGGGCTTGATGATCCAGCCCTGAATATCTAAATCATCCACAGAGGAATAGTTGATCTCTTCGATGGCACCTAAATCAATGTGCCCCAAAACATCCTCATTTACATCAAGCAACACTTGGGGAGAATCTTCCTCTACACCCAAAGTAACCAGTTGTGAAGTATTGTATGAATCGCTGTACGTACCGACAAACTGGCCTCTAACCGCACTCGAGATGCTCAGCATAGCATTCAATTGAGTGATCGGTCTCACGTTGCCATCCAGATCAACATGGTAAAGGTTGCGCGTCCCGTGATCGTTGGCCGTAAAATATACACCCTCACTGTCAGGTTGCCATATCAATCCTCTGGGGGAACGGTCAAGACTTTCCGTCAATACCGTTGAGCCACTGCCGTCAATATTCATAACGTGCAGGCGCTGCGCAATGTATGTATCATCTGAAAAGTCATATCCCGTGTAAGCGACCATGCGTCCATCAGGAGATACCACAGGATTACTATCAGGTCCTCTACGTGTAGTTAGCTGCCGAATATCACCCGAAGAAACGTTGACCGCATAGATTTCGGACTCCCTCCAGGCCCAAGGTGCATCTTTTGTGCGAAGGCTGGAAAACAGGATTTCGGATCCATCGGGAGTCCAGGCAATGCCTGCACGTCCGTGATGCCAGTCACCATCAGTGAGCTGCCGTGCTGTTCCTCCCTCGGCGGAAACTACAAACACATGTGTATATCCCGGCTCGTAGAATCCAACGCGGTCACGCCGGTAGACTAAATCTTCTACGACCCTCGGGGAGGTCGTCCACTTGGCTCCCTCCGGTTTGCCGGGTGGATTAATGCCCCAGCCTTTGTCTCCTGGAACAAAGGCTGTAAAGGCAATCCATTTTCCATCCGGGCTCCATCGCACATTGGAGGGCGCCTGCTCGAGGCGCGTGACCTGTGTGGCCGGGCCGGCAATGGTCCGCCATTGTACAAAAACTTGACGCCCACTGGGTTCTCCGTCCGCGAGATAAAGATAGCGAGTGCCGTCAGGTGACCAGCGAGGAGAAGAACCGTGAATCAGGAACCGGTTGTGGGCACCATCCGAATCCATGATCCAGAGGCTTGATGCTCTCCGATCTTCCATCTTATCAATCCAGCCTCTCGTATAAATGATTTCCGCCCCATCAGGGGACAACTGTGGGTTGGACACCGTTTCCATGTCCAGATACTGCACCAATTCTATCCGATCCTGCGCCTGCACACTGGCAGTAATTACGAAAAAGACAACTAAGCTTGCGAATGTTTTCATGGGTAACCTGCAATTTGAGACCAATCTCTTTTGAGATGCTATAAGATATTCCCTTTCAACTTCCCGAACCGGTGCTGCCGGTCGCAATGGATCATCGTGAATCGAGGTAGATTTCCAAACCCAAACACCTCATCCCTCCCGGTCATCGCAATCCCGAAAGAACGTCTTTGTGAGAGACGGGTAAGCCACTGGGATTGCATCCTAAAAACCTCATAGCCTCAATCAGTTATGCAAAGGACGTGCATCCTCATTCTCTCTGGAATATTTATCGGTGCAGCTCCTGCCTGGAGCCAGCCCCAGGTCACTCTCGAACATGCATTCCCAAACCTTTTCTTTAATCGGCCGGTGGATATGCAGCACTTCGGAGAACAGCTCTTTGTAGTCGAGCAACAAGGCGTTATTTGGACTTTTGAAAACAAACAGGATGTAACCGATCGTCACAGATTCCTGGACATACGGGACCGTGTTCGAGCAGTTAATAACGAGGAAGGTTTGCTCGGGCTGGCCTTCCATCCGGACCACGCCGTTAACGGGTACTTTTTTGTCTACTACACTGCCTCAAACCCAAGACGGAGCGTGGTCGCACGTTTCAGTTTACTCGCTGGTGATCCGAACCGGGCCGATTCGAACAGCGGAACCGTGATCCTCGAGGTAAATCAGCCCGCTGGCAACCACAACGGCGGACAATTGGGCTTTGGGCCCGAAGGTGCTCTGTACATTGCCTTCGGTGATGGGGGTGGTGCAAACGACCAATTCCGAAACGGTCAGAATACACGCTCGCTTCTGGGTACTATCTCCAGAATCAATGTGGATGATGTTCCCTACACAATCCCGCCGGATAACCCTTTTGCCAGCGGGGCTGCCGGTCTGCCGGAAATCTTTGCCTGGGGACTTCGTAATCCATGGAGATTTGCTTTCGATTTCAAGACTGGCGTTTTTTACGCCGCAGATGTAGGACAAAACACGATCGAAGAAATCGATATCATCGAAAATGGCAAGAATTATGGGTGGCCGATTATGGAAGGAACGCAGTGTTTCCGGCCGCGTGCGAACTGTGACCAAAGTGGCCTGGTGCTGCCGATTTTTGAATATGATCACTCAAACGGTCCTGCCTCCGTAACGGGCGGATACGTTTATCGCGGCCCTGGGGTACCGGATCTTACAGGCTGGTATGTTTTCGGAGACTATGTCGACGGTCGGTTTTGGGGACTGCTCTACGACGGAAATACCCTGCTGGAAAGCGCATTACTAGAAGACACTTTCCTGTCTCCTCTTTCTTTCGGCATCGATCACCAAAGCGAAGTCTTTATGCTCGCCGGAAATGGGCGGATTTACAGGTTCTCGGCAACAGGCGGCTCATTGGGATTTGAATCCTTTGTTGAGCCTCTTCAATTCACGCTGGGTGCCCCGATCCCAACCACTACGCTGCCCGCTGCCCGAGGGGGAAGTGGATCATTTAGCTACTCGCTTTCCCCCTCTCTTCCCGCGGGGCTGTCCTTTGATGCTTCAACGCGCATATTACAGGGAACAGCCACTGTCCTCGCAGACACGACTACCTATACGCTCCATGCCGTAGATACCAATGGTTTGCAGGGAGCACTACAGTTCGAACTCTCCGTACACGAATCACTAAGCAATGAACTCCCAGATGTGTTACCAGGCTTTATTCTTCATGGTCACTTTCCCAGTCCCTCGTCCGGTGACACGCGCATAGTTTTTGACCTGCCTGAGCGAGCCAGCGTATCGGTAGAGTTACATGACTTGCTTGGGCGCCGCATTACTACCATACCCCCGCAAATCATGGCTCCGGCAATTCAACAATCCGTCCTTGTACCCACAAGTACGCTCCCTGGAGGAGTGTACTTGTACCGTGTCATCGTTACCAAGCAGAATGCGTTGTTGACTGCTCACGGGAAACTTCTGGTTCAGTGACCCCCTTGCTGTCCCGGAAAGCCTGACCAGTTCAGACTGGTGCCGGATGTTACTGTCCCGATGTAGATACCGAATTGAACCACGCTCGTGTGCTTGCAATTGCGAGGGGAGCACAGTCACCATGCTCACTTTGCGGGCTGGGATCCAACAATGTAGCGGCCTCGCCAAGCGACTGTGCGGCAATTATAGAATTTTCAATGGGTACGAGTTCGTCAGCCGCGCAATGATATAACCGTGTTGGTGCCCGCGGTGTCCAGTTGGTCAGATCATTCTCACGCAGACGCTGACGGAATGGGTGGTTGAGGTCAGACAGAAAGGACCGGCGAACATCTGGATGTACGATTTGAATCGGGATAGTTGGCATAGCCTCATTAATGTCACCGCCGCCATGCATTCCGTCAAATAATGGAGGTAACGCAACATCGTAAGGGCTTGCAAGAAAATCAGACGGACTGTCATACAAACCATAAGCCTCGTTATAGCTGAATAGCACGTAGGGGAAATAATACGGTTGGGGATATGGTTCTTCCCGCAGCATGAGGTCCAACATGGTTCCACTCAAATCGTAAGGTCCTGCCATCAGGGAAGACGCTTTAATGGTAAATTCGCTTGAATACTCAGCCTCCAAAAGGCGATGTGCTGCCATGCCCGTGTAACCGCCTGCCGAGTATCCTGCCATGTAAACCTCGCCCGAGTAGCTCCATGGCTGGGTGGCGGACCAGCGAACCACAGCCTGCATCATATCGACTATTGCCGAAGCTGATACATCGGCTATCAAATAGGGATGCAGCCCCGGCGAACGCCCCAACCCAAGCAGGTCCGGCATTACTGATAAATACCCGTCTGCGGCAAAAAACATGCCCACCACAGCTTCATTCGTGTCACCTCTAGAAGGCGCGCCCGAACGCCGCGTTACCGTCCCGTGCTGAAACGAAACCATCGGAAGCGACCGTAGAACAGGTTGCGGAACGGCTACTGCACCCGAAGCCGTCGTTTCCTCTCCATGCGTGTCCACGGTCAGGTACTCCAGGACATAAAATGAAATACCATACCTCGCTGAATAAGGTATCCCATATGCGCCAACCAGTTGTGATACCTCCTCAGCTGTGTAGGTTGCAAGAGTGGTCACGTCAATAACATCCCCCCTGACCGGAGTGGGTTCGGGTTCCATGCCTGACGAATCGCAGCCCAGCAAAAAAACCACGGACAGCAAACAGAAAGTTCGCATGTACCTACAGGCTGGCTGTGAACCGGGAACGGATAACTTCTTCGGCCGGCTTTCCTTGTGGAGTGAAATCGAGATGGGTGCGAGGCCGGTCACGATCGCCGTACCATTTCCAGAGAATGGCACCACTAAACCACGGTTTATCCCACAACTCGTCAAAAAACACTTCATACAGCCTGGCCTGTAGATCATCATCCGGCTCCACCAAATCCGCTTCTCCACGTGAGGGCCAACGCCATGGCTTAGCGGCTGCATCAGGAACATTCCGGTAGCCAATTTCAGTAAAAAGAATGGGGCGATTCATACGCTTGGAAAGACCCGCAAGCGCCTCAATATGAGGCTCCCAGCCATCTGCCAGCATCCCGTTGGTTGGGTTGGGCTCATCGGAAAGTTCGAAATATGCTTGTACACCTATAAAATCCAGCATATCCCAAAACTCTATTTCCTCGTATTCCTCCCACCAGTTGGCCGCATAAGTCAGATTGCCCCGGTACACAGAACGTATATCCCTTATGAGTCCGCGCCAATAATCCGGACGCTCATGGGCGCTCCTTGCAAGTTCAGTACCAACTACAAGCATTGCCGCATCAATCTCTTCGGCGAGGTGTGCGTAATGCATGAGCAGCTTAGTGTACTGCGTCTCCCAAGTCTGCCAATCGTGTTCCTCCGAATAGCCTATTGAGCTTCTCGACTGACCTTCAGAACTGTAACGACCAAGCCAAAGATGCGGCTTTAGGATAATCCCCATTCCGAGGCTGTCAGCTTTTTGAGACAATTCCCGCGCCGCTCGATCACTTTCACTGTACCATCTTGCGTCGGGATTCATGCGGATCTCAGGAATGTCAGCATCCCGCTGAAAACCAAACTGCACCAGCGTTATATGTGTGAGCCCGGATTCTTTCAGCTTGGGCAGCATTGCCGCGGACGGCTCATTCCGAGCGTCAAGTGTCACGGATCTGATCACGGAGACCGTGTCATTTTGCCGGTCGCCTGCGTCGCAGCCGGCAATCAGTAAACAGACTAGAACCCAACAAAACATGCGTACCTCGGGTCGCACAATAATCTCTATATCAGTGTATGAAATGTCTTAATTTGTTTACTGATCAATTAAAGAAGGGTTTAGTCATGTCAAACCGCAGGCAGTTTCTTTACCAGATTGGGGCCCCCGCAGCCGCGGCCCTCACATACAGTTCACTGGTTCCTGCGCGAGTTCCGGCTGTACTTGAACACATAGCAGGTGTAACTGGCGATGTAACGCGAGATGAGACTTTTTGGCGTGAGGTGCAACAGGCCTTCACGGTTGACCGCAGTCTAATCAACCTCAACAGCGGCGGCGTGAGCCCTTCTCCAAGGATTGTCCAAGAGGCTATGAAAGGACATCTGGACTACTCCAATGAAGCACCAGTGTACACCATGTGGCGCATCTTGGAACCTCAGCGCGAGGGAGTCCGACAACGCTTGGCGTTGGAGTTTGGCTGTGATTCCGAGGAGATCGCACTGACCCGCAATGCAAGTGAAGGTCTTCAGATATGCCAATTGGGACTGGAATTTGAGCCTGGTGATGAAGTGTTAACTACCACGCAGGACTATGGACGTATGATCACTACGTTCAAGCAACGAGAACGCCGTGAAGGAATTGTCCTTAAACAGTTTTCCATACCCATACCCTCCGAAGATCCGGGAGAGATCGTACGCCTCTTTGAGGAAAACATTGGCCCCCGCACCCGTGCCATACTCATGTGCCACATGATCAATATTACCGGTCAAATCCTGCCAGTGAAGCCGGTAGTCCAAATGGCTCGACGCAAGGGTATCCCGGTTATCGTGGACGGTGCACACGCGTTTGGGCATTTCGATTTTAAGCATGAAGATCTGGATTGCGACTACTACGCTTCCAGCCTGCACAAGTGGCTATTGGCACCACATGGCACTGGACTGCTGCACGTGCGCAAGAATAAAATCAAGGAGTTATGGCCGCTTATGGCAGCTCCCGAGGGAATGGATGAGGATATTCGCAAGTACGAAGAAATTGGCACGCACCCTGCGGCCAACTACATAGCTATTGCCGAAGCGCTTACCTTTCATCAGGGTATTGGAGCCAAACGCAAGGAGGATCGTCTGCGGTACCTGCGTGACTACTGGGCAAAACCGCTCATGCAGCACGACCGCGTTCGTCTGCACACTAGCCTCAAGCCCGAATTTTCCTGTTGTATCGGCACGGTCCAGATTGAGGGCATTGATACGGCGGAGTTGGGCACGCACCTATGGGATGCGCATCGCATAATCGCTACACCAATTAAACACGCGGAATTTGAAGGCCTGCGAGTTACGGCTAACCTATTCACAACCTTGGAGGAACTGAACCGTTTTGTAGATGCCATGGAACAGGTTGTGCGTCACGGTTTACCTGCAACAGAGAGCTCCTAGTCCTACTTGTGGAGTGTGACGTAGCAATCATCGGGGGAGGAATTGTCGGCCTTGCAGCAGCTTGGCAACTGGGCCGGCGCTATGACTGTCGAGTTTTGGTTCTTGAGAAGGAAAGTTCCGTCGCAACACATCAGTCAGGCCGTAATTCGGGCGTGCTGCACTCAGGAATCTACTATCGTCCAGGGTCGAATCAGGCACAGACATGTCTGCGAGGGCGACGATTAATGGAAAATTTCTGCCGCGCAAACCACCTGCCATTCGAGCTCTGCGGCAAAGTAATCATAGGCAGTACCCCCCGGGAATTGGCTCGTCTAAACACCCTACACGAATGGGGACGTGCAAATGGTGTGCAATGCCAAATCATTGGCCAAGACGCACTCCTAGAACGTGAGCCCTATGCAGCCGGTATTAGAGCACTTCTGGTGCGTGATGCTGGTATCGTGGACTTTCGGAGCGTTGTACAGTGCCTGACGTCGCTGTCACAGGAACAAGGTACTGAGGTATTGACAAATTCATACGTGCACAGGGCACACGTGGAACGTCAACATATTGTTCTGGAGACCGACAATCTTACGGTCCATGCGCGGCAAGTTCTTAACTGTGCCGGATTGTATGCTGACCGTGTAGCTAAACTTCTGGGGCAGGAACCCACTATTCGTGTATTACCGTTCAGAGGGGAGTATTACGCACTCCTACCCCGACAGTACTGCCGCCACCTCATTTATCCCGCGGGAGATGATCGCGTCCCCTTCCTTGGCGTACATGCAACCCGTTTGACTGACGGCCGTGTTCTTTGTGGCCCAAGCGCCGTGCTGGCATTATCCCGGGAGGGATACAAACGCTTCACAGTAGCACCCGGAGACATCCTGGATACAGTCCTTTGGCCTGGCAGTTGGCACCTCGCACGCTCATTGTGGCGAACTGGTGCACGAGAAATTCTGCAAAGCCTCAGCAAAAAGTATTATTTGCGGGTATTACAACGCCTAATTCCCGCAGTTGAACTATCCAATCTTAGGCCTGCACGAAGTGGAGTGCGCGCTCAGGCAGTCAAAGCTGATGGCACGATGATTCGAAGCATGTATGTCCAAGAAAGTCGACGAGCGCTGAGTGTACTAAATGCGAGTTCGCCAAGCGCAACCGCGTCACTTGCCATTGGGGAAACTCTGGCGAGAGATTTGATAAATCGACTTCGATCCGATTAATAGTTCGGCACCAGGTCGGGTCAGGCCAAGACAGACATTAACTTCGCCCAAACCTCAGTCGGCGGCGTCATAGTTGTTGCAATCCAGCGCGGTTTGGGGTCAATTGCAGGATCACCAGACACCCGCTTACCTTGCTCACCCGAAAATATTTTCCTGAGCAAGTCTGCTGTATGGGTATTTTGACGACTCATCTCTTCGGGAGAACTAGCAAAAAGGATCTCCTCACCTGGGTGCGTCTCTCAGGACCTATATCGCAATGCAATCAGCAATTTTTTCATGCGGGTTGTGTCCTATTACCAGCACTGTATTGCCTTTGTCCGCCAGCTCCAGCAAATCATTCAGAAATACCTCAATTTCCTCAAAATGCAGCCCCGTCGTTGGCTCATCATATTGATGCATTGTCCGACCTATTGACGGCCTTGATACTGCGGATTTAGGCACGCACTTATGGAATACGCACTTCACAGTCGCTACGCCAATTTGACACGCGGAAAGTGAAGGCCTGCGAGTTGCGGCTAACCTGTTCACGACCTTGGAGGAATTGAATCGTAGCGTGGATGCCATTGAACAGGTTGTGATCACGATTTACCTGCAACAGACAGCTCCTGATCCTGTCAATGGTGCGCTAAGTAGCAATCATTGGTAGAGAGACTGTCGGCGCTGCAAGAGCTTGGCAACTGGGTCGATACTGCGACTGTCAAGTTTTCGTTCTGGAGAATGAAAGCTGATTCCTGAATCGGTGCAGGGGGTGATTCCCTATTTTCGTACAGATACGGATGTACGAACTATGATCCGGATGGGTAGCCTCTAACCGCTGCGATCCGTTGTATACGTGAGCCTGATAGTTGCAATTCGCCCGAGCTTGGGGGCACCGACGAATTCGCGGTGGTTACTGTTGAACAGATTGTTGATGCCCAGATCAGCACGGAATCCGGCTTTATGAATCGCATATCCGATGCCTACATCAAGCACCGTATAGCTCTGCACGTTTCCCACATATTGACCAGAAATTACAGGAAATCCCTTTGTAAACCGTCCCGATGCCATGAACGAAAAGCCATTCTTTGGTTGGTATTGACCGCCGATCTTAAACTTGAATCCCGGCGCATTGAGGGCCAATTCCAGATCCTCTGACTCTTCGTTGATCTCCGTATGATCAAAATAATCGTCACTTACCCAAGACGCATTTCCAAAAAACATCAGTTTTTCACTGGCGATGATCTGAGCTGAAAAATCCATACCAAAATACCGGATATCTCCAAAGTTAGGAAAGGTCAGCATCAGTTCAGGAAAATTCCCCGCTCCCTTGTTGTTCTCGTTTGTCTGTACAATTGCCACTGGAGTTTCACTATCTGGCAGATCACTGCCCGCAATATCGACGAGCATTTCTGCAGCCAATTGAGGGGTCACCCCAAATAACTCCAGTGCATTCGCAATGTCCGAATTTGCTGCCAGTCCAGCTGAGATGTCTTGAATGAGATCCTGTTTCAGATTTGGAACCAGAACAAATGGTGTTTTAATCTGAAGTGGACCTGTAAAATTTTTTCTTCTACTGTAGTAGCCGTCCAGTGCGAAGAGAATATGATCACGCATAATTCCTTTATATCCAATTTCCCAAGATTGAGTGATGGTTGGCTTGATTGGACCGGTATCCTGAAGATTATTCAACTCCGGGTTGGATTTGAGCTCGAGCGTACTTAGGTTCACGAGACTAAGGATCCCAGAACTGAATCCCTGAACTGGAGTCACTTCTGGGTTCAATCCCTGCTTCAGGAGGGGCAGAAGTTGAGGGGGAATATCTAGTCCTGCATCAGCAAGTATTCGTGCAAGTTCATCATCTGGAATTTTTGTTAGACCATCGTAAATCAACCCATAGAGAAACCCTGTATCTATTCCAACGGGAGTTGGATATCCTTCCATTCCTGGGAGCATACTGGAAGCAACAAGAGATGTTGGTGCACCAAGTTCAAGGTAGTTGGGATTTCTGTCAAAGGTAAATCCGGTTGACCCTCCGCGGGCCCGCACCGTGAGCGGCCCAATAGAAGCTACCACTAAATCCAACAGGTAATCGGTCGACAGCGGCGAAGAGAGACTACGGTTATAGGTTGCACGCAGACCTGAGGAAGGAGTTGGTTTTAACACGAGTGCGACGCGTGGAGATAATTGAAGATCGGGTACGATATTGTTGTAGTCTCCCCGAAGGGCGAGTGTCAGTTTGAGTCTATTTGAGATCTGTGTAGTCGATTGCAGGTATGCACCATATTCGTCAAGCCCTGCAATCCCATCAATGCGTTCGATAACAATTGCTCTGGTATCAGGACGATCAAATCGTAGGTCCACTCCTGCAATCAGCTGCTGTCTAGACCCAATCTCTTGCGTATACTGGCCTTGCACGGAAAATTCTTCGGAGTATTCTTGAACAGGATCTCCACCATAGATATAGGAGTTCCCCGAATTGATTGAATTCATATACGCCTGCACGAAGAGAGGGCCGCTGGACAGCCGAATCTGTGCATAGCTGGCAACCATTCCCTTTGCCTGAATTGTGCCCAAGCTGCTGAGCATTGCACCATCCAGATTTCCAATCCCCCCACTCAACGAAATAGTGGTAGATTTGCCCAAGCGCAAGTCCACAGTACTGGATAGCACAAGCTTGCGGTTTTTGGTTTCGCGAACCCCATCAACAAACAACTGAACTGCATCTTCGGGATCAGGGCATTCACTAAACCTTTCACTCTTGAGGAGTGCAGCGTCACACCCTTCAAGAGTAAAATCCTCCGATGTTGCGTAACTGCCAATCACTTTGACACCTAGATTTGCGCCTAGAACCGTAGCCATGCGTCCCTGAACATTGAGCATAGACCTTTGGCCACCTGAAACAGAGATCGTAGCTCCCGGGTAATTGAATGCATCTTTTGAGATGTAGTGGATCACTCCTGAATCCACACCAGGTCCATAAAGTGCGGATCCCGGCCCCCGAACTACTTCAATCCGTTCCGTATCGATGGCCAGACTTGGCATAACGTTATGCAGGTTGACACCAATGGAGGCAACCGCTGCCTTCCTGTAATCGGTGAGTACGTGCGTAGATCTTGAGAAAGCGTCATTGAATCCGCGGAGTACGATTTCGTAGCGATCAACGCCGGTCTGTACCATATCTAACCCGGTCACATTTCGGAGTGATTTTGCCGTTGTCTGTGCGACATCTAATTGAAGGTCTCGCGAAGTAATGACATCGATAGAAGAGGGTGCATTCAATGTCTTCTCATTCCGGCGTCCCGCGGTAACCTGCACGGGGTCTAGATCTGTTCCTGGGTCTAAGGCAACGTTCCAGACATAATTCTCTCCCTCAGCCAGAGTAACCGTCAATTCCTGAGCTGAATACCCGATAAAGCTAGCCCGCAGGATATGGACTCCAGCGTGAAGGTTCGAAATTTCAAAATTACCCTCAATATCAGTGGCACTTCCAATCGAGGTCCCAGCAACCTGCACGTTCGCCCCGATCAATGATTTACCGGTTTCCGAATCGGTAACCTTCCCAACCACGGTCGCTGTCTGGCCAAGAACTGGCTCGGAAAAAAGACGAAAACTGGATCCAATGTAAAGGAGGAAAACAATTAAAAAACTAACTCTGGCAACCATGAGTTTTAATAGTTAACCCCAATCGAATGTACGAGAATAATTGACAAATGTGCAGGATCTCATTAAGTAATTCGACATGTTCATATCGCGCAAGAGAATGTTGAGAAGCGATTCATTTGAACAAAGCAGAATTTGTCGAATCCAAGATCCCTTGATGTTTGAAATATTCTCCTCTAAAATTGAACGCCTTTTTCCAACAGTCTCAATATGTTGTCCGGATCCCAGCATCCTGAATGAGACCAGCAATTCAAACAGATTCCTACTCTCCTAGCGCGGGCAAACTCGGAAAACCTCCCTAGCCTCTGCGTGGATGCCAAGAAAAATGAACTCATCGGGTGCTTTCGCAATCCTGGCACATCTTGGTTGCAAATACCGATGAGGGTTTGTGATCATGGCTTCCGCTCTTTAGCGAGCGGCACCGCCATCCTCTATGGTGTGTATGATCTTCGTGGAAATACGGGATCCTTCTATGTCGGGACTTCCGATGACACGACCGAGTTTGCTGTGGGCTGCGTTGCTAACTGGTGGAAAGAAGTGGGGCAAATCCAGTATCCCCATGTACACGAACTCTGGCGATAAATATGATGAATCGACTGCAGTCCGGCAAGTAGTGTACCTCTAGGCCAGATCAGGCAAAGGCAGGCATTAAACAATGCCAAAAACCCAGTCAATGGCTGGCCGAGTGACTACAATCCAGCGCGGTTTCGGGCTCAGTTGCCGGATCACCAGAAACCCGCTCGTCGTGCTTACCTGAAAGTATTTCCCTGAGCAAGTCTGCTGTATGTGTGTTTTGACGACTCATCTCCTCGGGAGAACCAGCAAAAAGAATCTGCCCACCTGCCTCGCCTCCCTCCGGGCCCATATCCACTATGTAATCAGCAACTTTTATTACATCTGGGTTGTGTTCTATCACCAGCACCGTATTGCCTCTGTCCACCAGTTCCTGCAAAACATTCAGGAATAACCGAATATCCTCAAAATGCAGCCCCGTCGTTGGCTCATCAAATAGATACAGTGTCCGCCCTATTGCCGAACGTGAAAGCTCTTTGGCCAGCTTCACGCGCTGCGCCTCTCCCCCAGAAATCGTAGTTGACTGCTGCCCTAAACGTATGTACCCCAGACCAACCGAGAGTAGCGTGTCCAGCTTCTTGGCAATCTTGGGCAGATTGGCAAAAAAGGCTGCCGCCTCAGTTACACGCATGTTCAGAACATCCGAAATGGTTTTGCCCTTGTAGGACACCTCCAACGTTTCCTGATTGTAACGCCTCCCCTGGCAGGTCTCGCACTCTACATATACATCAGGCAAAAAATTCATCTCCAGTCGATCAATACCCGCCCCGGAACAGGTCTCGCATCTCCCACCTCGCACATTGAACGAAAAACGTCCCGGCTTATACCCCCGTGCTTTAGACAGCGGCAAATTAGCAAACAACTGCCGGACTTCCGTGAACAAGTTTGTGTACGTGGCCGGATTAGACCGAGGCGTTCGCCCAATTGGCTTTTGATCAATATTGATCAACTTATCAATCAACGAATACCCATCCAGTTTCTCATACGGCAATCCCCTTACTCGTGTACGCGGATTCAACCAATACGTCAGCGCAGGAACAAGCGTTTGGTTAATGAGCGAACTCTTTCCTGACCCACTGACACCGGTCACACAAATGAATGTCCCCAAGGGTAGGGTAAGCGTAACATTCTTCAAGTTGTTGCCCGTAGCCCCTGACAGCACAATGGCTTGCTTTTGTATTTCCCGACGCTTCTCTGGAATTTCTATGCGACGCTGTCCCAAGAGATAAGGCAAGGTTAATCCCTTTTTGGAACTGCCATTTTGCCGTAACATTGCAGGAGAGCCAGCATACACAACCTCCCCGCCTTGATCACCTGCTCCTGGCCCTATGTCAATGATGTGATCTGCAGACTCTATCATATCACGATCATGCTCAACGACCAGGATGGAGTTGCCTAGATCACGTAATCTGCGCAGGGAGGCTATCAGACGCCGGTTATCCCGTGCATGTAACCCAATAGAGGGCTCATCCAAAACATATAAGACCCCTGTTAACTGTGTACCAATCTGTGTGGCCAGACGAATACGCTGGCTTTCTCCACCGGACAATGTGGCAGCCGGTCGATCCAAGGTTAGATAACCAACCCCAACATCAATCATGAACATCAGGCGCTCCTGGACCTCCTTAATAATGGGTGCAGCAATCTGAGCTTGTCGTTTGCCAAAGCTAACTGTATTCAAGAACTCGCGCAGACAGATCAGATCCATCTGTGTCAGATCAGCAATCGTCTTTCCGGCAATTCTGTACGAAAGCGCCTCACTGGAAAGACGGCCCCCCTTACATTCGGTACATGGCCGACTTATCCTGAAACAGTCAAGCTCTCTTCTCTCTCTTTTGTCCGCAAATTTGTACCGCGTGTCCAAAAATCTGTAAATGCCCCGCCCATCTGAAGATTTGTAGGAGTACTTGGTGCCACCCACCATCATCTGATGGTATTGATGGGAACCATGGAGTACCTCATCCCATGCAGTTCTACTGATCTCCTCCACAGGTGTATCTAAAGAAAAACCCCTTTTCTCCAAGACCGACTCTATCTCGTCAATGAAGTATTGGTCCCTCCAGGAGTCAAGGAGTTCTATCGCGTCGTTTTTGATACTGAGCGAACGGTCTGGCACAAGCAAATCTTCATTCCAGCAATCCTGTATGCCAAGGCCACGACATACCTTGCAGGCACTGAACGGCGAGTTGAAAGAAAAAGTCCTCGGCGAGGCCTCCTGATAGGACTCCCCTGTTTCTGGATCATATAGGTGACGACTGAAGATGCGATCCGTTTCCGAAGCTTCGGCCAGAATCAAGACCCCCTTGCCCAATCCCAGTGCGGTCTTGACCGATTGGGCTATGCGGGCCTCCATACCTTCCTCAATACGCAAACGATCTACAACGATTTCGATGTTATGCGTTCTGTATCTGGCAACCTTCATACCGTGCTTGATCACACGGATCTTACCATTGACGCGAACTCTGGTATAGCCTTGGCGAGACACTCTCTCGAAGAGTTCCCCATAGTGTCCTTTGCGACCTTGAACTACTGGCGCGAGCAGCATAATTTCTGCGTTCACAGGGTACTCCTGGATCGCTGCAATTATCTCGCCCGTAGACTGCCTGATAAGCGGTTTGCCCGATGCTGCTGAGAAGGAGGTCGCTGCGCGTGCATAGAGCAGTCGTAGAAAATCATATATCTCGGTAACCGTACCGACCGTCGACCGTGAACTCCTGGAAACGGTCTTCTGGTCAATCGCAATGACCGGGGAGAGCCCTTCGATATGATCGACGTCAGGACGTTCAGGCATCCCAACAAACTGTCGTGCATATGCACTCAGGCTTTCCAGGTATCGCCGCTGACCCTCGGCATATACAGTATCAAAGGCGAGTGAACTCTTTCCCGAACCTGAAAGACCAGTGACGACAACTAGCTCGTCACGCGGAACGTCCACATTCACATCCCTCAGGTTGTGCTCGCGCGCACCTCGGACGAGAATGTACTCGTCCTGGCGTTCTCTATTTTGACCTCCCATGACAGGCCGGGCTGCGCCCTAGATTTCCGGCTCCGTGGTGGGGTCCCGGAAGTATATTTCGGAATTGAACATTTCCTCGACCGCAACCTCCGTCGGCTTGGGTCGCTCCTCGTGCTCAATAGATATGCGGCGCTGTTCTTCCTGAAAATGCGGATCCTCCAGTTCGGGATCGAAACCCTCAAAGTACGCGAGGCGCGTATCAAGTTCCGACTTCATTTTAATCGCGGCTTGGCGCGAGCGTTTCGAAAGGATCGCAACGGCTTCAAACAGGTTACCTGTTTGTTCAACCAGCGCATCAACATCAACTGTTTTAAGCGGCATGAGTAGTTTATGTACACGAACGCGTTACGAACCGCTGACACGCTAATGCAAAAATTTAGTTCCATAGTATTGATCTCCACGCTGCTGCTTTCTGCTAGTTGTGAGACCGCGCCACTACCTGAACTGACAGAAGAAGACTTAGCCAAACTCCTCCCCTATGTGTCACTGGGCCGCGGACTACAGGCTTCTATCGACACAACCACCATACGCCTGATCACAGATATGGATACATGGACCGCATATACGGATTCACTTCAGCCGTTGATGCCCTTCACGTCACCAGACTTTGAAACAGAAATGGTCCTCCTTGCCGCTGTTGACGTTAATGCGGGAGGATATGACCTTCGTTTTGAGCTCGTTGAAAGTCTTAGGGATACTGTGGTTGCAACCTATCGGCTGTTCTCCCCGGGCCCCGATTGTCGTCCATCTTTTTCCACCGGGGTTGCTTTTGAAGCCGTTCGGATCAGAAGAACCCAGAATCCAGTCAGGTTTGTGCAAATTGAGGAAGCACTGGACTGTGAACCAAACTAACAACCACGGTGCCGGAGTCGATCCAACCTGAACGAAAACCACTGCCAGCCCGATCGCCGGCAACTGCTCATAGCCTACTGGCCGGCATGCCTTCTCTTAACCCGGTACAGCAGATGTATCCTGATTCGCCAGTAAGGGGTTTTCAACACGAACGTCGCTCTCTACCAGACCATCCAGCAAGCGAACAATGCGGCGTGCATGATGGGCAACCTCTTCTTCATGCGTTACCACCATGATCGTGTTCCCCCTGCGGTAAAGCGTCTCGAAAAGAGACATAATCTCTCGACCCGTCTTGGTATCAAGGTTTCCGGTGGGTTCATCGGCTAGAACCAATGCAGGATTATTTACCAAGGCGCGTGCAACTGCAACCCGTTGGCGCTGTCCACCGGACAGTTCGTTGGGTTTATGCGTCACCCGGTCCGATAAACCAACCTGCTCCAGTGCACGTGCAGCCATTTGGCGGCGCTGACCACGTGTCTTGCCGCTGTATATAAGCGGAAGCTCTACGTTCTGTAGACAGTTGACGCGCGGCAATAAATTGAAGGTTTGAAAAACGAAACCGACCTCACGATTGCGAATTTCTGCCAATTCGTGATCAACCATCTCACCTACATTCTGCCCTCGAAGGAGATAACTCCCATCCGTAGGGGTATCCAGGCAACCGATCATGTTCATGAGCGTGGACTTGCCGGATCCACTGGGACCCATGACCGCTACGTACTCATTCGGGTACACATCCAAGCTTACTCCATCCAATGCGCGGACAATCTCCGTGCCCATGGGATAAAGCTTCCTAACATCGCGCAGCTGAATCAGCGGATGACCGCTTGTTCCATTATTCATCTGCTACCTCGGAACCCACGTTCCTCGACTAGGTCTCCATCGCCGAGTTCACGGCTTACGGCGCTGTATGGACCATTCACCACCCGCTGTCCCTCTTCCAGACCTGACTTGATTTCAATAAACTGATCGTCAGAAATTCCTGTTTCGACTGCCGTTGCGACCGCCTTCATCTCGTCATTCACTACAAATACCATCCGCTGCAGATCTTCTTCATCCGAGGAAGAAGCCGATCTTACTTCACTGTTGTCTGCCGCCGTCGAGTCTGATCCCGAACTGGCGGCTCGCCGGGCACGAGCCCTATTAATTGTTTTAAAATCCCTTACGGTCACGGCCTGAATTGGAACAGCAACGACCTCGGTGACCGTGTTTGTAAAGATATCGACGGTCCCACTCATACCGGGCCTGAAGCTCGGATAGTCCTGAACCGCAGGTGTCTCGTTAAGAACGCCGGGAGCCTGCGAAGCTGGATTATGCGGATCCAGGATTCGGATTTTGACTGGAAAATTCGTCACCTGCTCCTGAAATGTACTTCCTTGCAGTCGAGCCGAATTTGCGATCTCCGTAACGATCCCTTTAAAAAAGCGCTCAGGGTAGGCATCCACTTCAATGGAGGCGGTGTCACCAAGCGCAACATTGACCACATCGTTCTCACTGACCTCCACTTCCAACTCCATCTGGTCCAAACGTGCCACCTTCATAACCGTAGTGCCCGCTTGGAGCTCATTACCCGTCACCCGCTCACCCAACTCAATATCCAATTGGCTCACCGTTCCAGACATCGGTGCGTAGAGTGCGGTCTTGCTGAGTTGTTCCTCAACTTCCCGCAAACGAGCCTCAGAACTCTCTACATTAAACGTTGCCGCGTCCAGATCTGTCTTGGCGATTTTGTACTGGGTTTCGCTTTGCTCGTATTCATCAAGAGAAATGACCTGTGCTTCGTAAAGCTGTCGCTGCCGGTCAAGTATCTGCTCCTGCAGCAGGAGGTTTGCTTCGCGCTGAGACAGGTTCGCCTTGGCCTGCGAAAGCTGTGCTTCCGCCTGCTCTACCTGAGCCTCGTAATAATCCGGCTTGATACGCGCCAGCAGCTCTCCCCTGCGAACCTGCTGACCTTCAACGACAGGTAACTGCACAACTTCGCCCGAGACATCGGGGCTAATCACGATTTCCACCTCCGGCTGCACACGTCCAGACGCGGTCACCGTTTGTGTGACCGTCCGTAATTCCGCTGTGACAATCTCCACGCGCTCTGCACTGGGACCACCGAAGATACGCTGCCCAACAAAACCCAGAGCCACCAGAAGGACCACTGCAATTGCAACAAATATTAGAAGATTACGAGTTCGATTTTTTTTCTTTGCCATGGGAATCCTAGTCAAATAATGGTTGGTTTGGATCCAGTTCACCAGTGAAATAACTAATCAATCGTTTACGCACAAAAATCGTGTATCGTGCGGTGATTGCATCCTGAGACGCCTGCACCCATTCAGACTGCGCCTGCGTAAGTTCAACGAGCGTAACAGCGCCCACATTGTAACGCTCACGAGCAGCGTCCAACGCCTGCTGCCGGTAAACCAACTGCCTCTCAGATACCTCCAACTCTTTTTCAGCTATCAGATAATCATGATATGCCGCCCGAACTTCATTTCCGACCTGCTGCTGAGTGTTCTCGACGGCGAGCCGTGCATTTTCGTACGATACCTGTGCACGCTGCTTTTGCGTACGTGTGCGGAGACCATTAAAAACCGGTACACTTACCGACAGCGAAATTGACTCAGATCGGTTTCGCTCCAACTGCCCACCAAAATCAACCGCCTTAATCCCACTGTTATAACTTGTACCTGCACCGGCCGAAAATCCGAGTTGCGGTAACATGCTGCCGGACGCTGCACGAAGACCTTGCCGGGCTGCAAGCACGAAAATCTCCTGTGCACGCAAATCACTTCGCTGCTGCCGCGCACGCGTGATCAGGTCACCCAGGTCATACTCTTCCGGTACCAAGTATTCGTCCTGCAATTCCGGAACCACGAGCTCGTAGCTGCCCAGTGGATCCAATTGTAAAGTCTGTATTAATTGGTACATCACATTCTGCGCCTGCCGCTCGGTGGTGAGTATGGCCAGCTCTGCGGATTCTACTGCGGCCTGTTGCTGGTACAGATCCGATACCGGACGTGTACCTACCCGTACAAACTCCTCAATCTGCGCCAGTTGCTGCTGCTGGGCAGCTAGGTTTTCCTGCTGAACCTCAATCTGTTCACTCTGCTGGATATAGGCGAGAAACTGGCTTGCAACTTCGAACACCACCCACTGACGCTGACGATCAAGAGTCAGGTCGTTTGCGGTCACGCTGAGTCGGCTCTGACGAAGATTCGACTGTCTCTGGAAACCATCAAACAGCGTCACTGACGTGCGCGCGCTCATATTGAATCGTGAGTTGGCCGTTGTGCGAAGCTCACCAACATTTGTGTCAAAAGACAACCCGAAGTTTGTCCCGCCTCCTGTGCTCAGGTTAAAACTTGGCAAATATGCCGCACGTGCAGACCGAACATCAATCTCACTGAGCCGCAACTGATTGGCGCTTTGTCGCAACTGAATATTCTGGTCCAACGCGATGCGTACTGCATCCTGAAATGTAATTTCCTGAGGTACCTGGGCTGATGCAGCAAGAGTGACGAAGGCCAGCAAGCCTACACAAAACATGCGCGACGATACCAGTAAGGGGAGCCGAATAGTCATGAGCGTACTCATTTAAGAAGTTGGGGAGAGTTAATTTTGCGATTTTTTTCGGGGTGGCACTACAATCGGCTATCCGTATCTACGAAGTAGTATCTGCCATTGTTACACACAGAACAAGCCACACGCAGGCATTACCAATCATAGCAGTCACATCCGCATTCATAGACGACAGGGATTCTGTATCCACTCCGGCGATTCACGAGGCAAGGGTTGGGGATCTCATCGGGAACTGTAATTCCCGCTACATGTCGTGCATTTTCAAATCTTCGCGCCGGTGTTTCTGGCGAAGTTTACGGAGGGCTTTTTCTTTAATCTGGCGCACCCGCTCTCTTGTTAAATCGAATCGCAGGCCGATTTCCTCCAGTGTCAGGGGATGCTCGCGACCGACCCCAAAGTATAGACGGGTAATTTCTGCCTCACGCGGACTCAAGCTGCTGAGCGCCACCTCAATATCAATCTTCAGGGACTCTCCACGGAGTGGTTCGTCAGGCGAAGCTACCTCATTACTGGGCAATACATCCAGCAGGCTGTTCTCGTCGTCCTCATTAAAGGGGGCGTCCATAGACAGGTGCCTGGCAGTGCGCTGCATAGCACTGCGAACCTTTTCAATATCAATCTGGAGGTCGGTTGCCAGTTCTTCCAGGTTTGGGTCACGCTCATGCTCCTGGGCTAGTCGTGCACTGCTCTTGCGAATCTTGCTTATCGTGCCAATCTGATTTAGCGGCAAACGCACTACACGTCCCTGCTCAGCCAGCGCCTGCAGGATAGATTGGCGAATCCACCACACAGCATAGGAGATGAACTTGAATCCACGCGTCTCATCAAACCGCTTAGCGGCTTTGATGAGACCATAATTACCCTCGTTGATCAAGTCAGTCAGATGCAAACCCTGTCCTTGAAATTTTTTCGCAACTGAAACTACAAACCGAAGATTGGCACGCGTAAGCTTCAGAAGTGCATCCTCATCGCCCTGTTTAATCTTCCGTGCTAACTCCGCCTCCTCCGCTGGAGTTACGAGGTCAATTTGACCTATCTCTTTCAGATACTGATCCAGCATTCGCTGGCGACGTGGAACGTACATGTGTGAGCGGCTCCGGTGAGTGCGATTCAGATTACGTGCTGGACCATGATGCGGCCCCGCGGTTATATAATTGACACCATCTACGATCCATTGATCAGGTATCGACCGTCTGTTTCTTAAGAATAAACACGCCTTCCCGCCGACTCGTCACCACAATGATACCGCTCTTGAAGTACGGATAGCTGCTCCAGGTTCCATTGAATCCAGCTTCATCGGTTCCATACGGCGTTGTATCGAAGTAACCGATCTCCACCGGATTGTCCGGTGTTGATACATCTATAAGTCGCAGACCACTCGCATTATTGGTCTGATACATCAGATCACCGTGCACATAAAGGTTATGATCTGTTGCCGAAGTGGGACCATAGAACTCACGTATCATTATTGGATCACTTAGATCCCTGACATCCCAAACCAGTGTGCGCGTTTTATCAACCCTTCCGGCGATTTCATCCAGTTCGTCATTCTGATAGAAGTAGGAGTGATCTTCCGAAAGCCAGCCCTGATGTACATATCCTGCATCGGGATAGGAACCTGTTCCAACCGCAACCGGATTGTCTTTATCGGTGACATCCGCGATACTGATTGCAGTTTCGTTGGCACCAATGCAGATTTCACGTCCTACATATTCGGCATCCGGTCCATTATAGATCACGCACTGCGCATCATGACTGTATCCGGTCTTACGGCGTCCGGTCGTTTCATCTGCAAAGCAACCCGCAAAAACGGGGGCTTGGGGTTCACGAATATCAATCATGTGGAGGCCACCGCCGCAAGTCTCGGCTCCGCCGGAAGCACCAACAGCAAAGGCAAATCCTGTGTCTTCGTTGATAACAATATTGTGAGCACTGTGAATCTTGTCATAGTGCGCAGTTTCCGCAAACTGCACTGGTGGAAAGGTCACCTCTCTTAATTGCGTTAAGTCAAAGACTTGCATCCCGTGCTCGCGTGCACCGTCAGCCACAATGAACGCATGATCTTTATACACCTTGATATCCCGCCAGGTACTTCCAGGCGAGCCTTCTGTGCGCGGCAGCGTGCCCAGATATTTCGGCATGGATGGATCGCTTAAATCAATAAAAACAGTTCCTTCCAAATGGCCAATCAAACCATATTCGATGCCGGTTTCGGGATCCGTCCAGCCCCACACATCACTCAGACGCACACCCCGATTCATCTCCATTTCCTGGTTGGGCAGGAACGCCAGCATATCCACTAGACCACAGTCATAGCTTTCCGCCTCTCCTCCTGCACAGGTCACTTGGGTCCCGGAAATACTTGACATCGGTTCTCCTGCATTAAATATCTCATGTGTTATTTCCCAAGATTCATTCGTTCTTTCCACCAACAACGCACTGCCTTCTCCATAGGCTGCACCCGGGGCACCCACTGCAATAACTGATTCATAAATTGCTATAACTGATCCAAATCTTGGTCCGGGCCCGCGAACTATTGTGTAGTTGTCCGACTCGGCATATCCATTTTCCTGCACCGGATATACGTGTACTGCCCCATCCATATCCGAGGCCATCGGCGCACCAACAACAATCCAGTGAGGATCCTGGACCTGGACCTGCGCACCGAAAAACTGGGGCCCTGACTGATCAGTAGGAATAAGTGCTTCCCCTTCACTCCACATCGCATTTTCGCCATCCCCTAGGCGCCAGACAGCCACTGCACCTACCCCGCTGTTATGCCGAGGCGCCCCTATGGCTGCCCGGTTTCCTTTTAAGTCTACAGAGGCTGCAAACGCCGACTCTGTGCCCAGCTCTCCACACGAAAAAGTTTCTACAAGCTCCCACTCATCGTCGCCCTGCTCGTACAAGAACGCACTACAGGCCCCAGGGGAACCCACGAGTAAACGCCCTTGATCCATCGAAAGCGTCATTCCGTACATTGACTCCGCCTCTGCATTGGGATCGGCAAGTTTTGTACCCTCAACCCAAGCGCCATCCGGGTTTCGATAAAAAACGAACACATCGCCCGCGCTTCGCTGTGCAGTACCTACAGCAATCCATCCCCCATCTGCTGTTATTGCACTGCCGAAGGCGGGATGACCTGACGCGAGTCTTCCTGTTTGAACGAAATTGCCCGTTCCATCCTCTTGCTCAAAAACATAAACGGCGGATGCACTCGCAACAACCAATGTTCCGTTTCCATACGCAATCGTGCTCCCAAACCCATCATTTACGTGGGCATTTGGAGCACGCAGTGAACTCCTCAGTAACCACTCCTGATCCGCACCACGCACATAAACATGAACCATTCCCGGGTTTTTGAAGCCCCGAGGCTCAGCTACAAACAGGTGACCATCTCCGGCAACAATCGCTCCGCCAAAACCAGCCATTGATTCAGAAGGAGAGGCTCCTGTAAAAGGCACTGTCAATGTGGCTACAATGGCCAAAATTGGAAGAGTTCGCATCATTTTGAGATGAATAATTTAGTGTAAGCAGTTGGTGGGCCCTACGGGATTCGAACCTGTGACCTCTCGCGTGTGAGGCGAGCGCTCTAAACCACTGAGCTAAGAGCCCCTAACCAGACATATACTCCCATAGGGGCCGACCGTGAACCTTTTTAACTGACCCAGGATCCGCTTCCAAAACAGATTGCACCCCACCATGCATCCTCATTACCGAATTGGGTACCTGTTGCGAAGCACCGGCTACAAGCCCCGCCGCCAAAACAATCGCAATGGCCGTGCCGACCAAAATACTTGTGTGTGGTGGACGCACTGGACTGGCAAACGGCAAATGACGATACAAGCGCCTACGAACACACTCACGCAAACCAATTGGAGTTCGCAAACGATGATCACACAGTAAGCGTCGTATACAACGCAAGCACCTGACCTGGCTTGCAAGCCTTCTATCGCCTTTCACACACTCCTCAAACACAGTGCGAACGCTACGGTCCATCGTCCCGTCTACGTACTCGCACAAGAGTTCGTCCATCCAATGGGCTTTCCTCAACATGAGCGAGAGTAGCTATTTGTCATTCATACGATCAGTTTCCAGCGTGAGATTGGCTTCTTGAGACGTGGCGTAGCGAAGGCAGAACACAAATGTTCCCTGATTTGAGCCAGACCGAAGCACCTCGGATAACCATAACATGAAAGCGTTTGCAATGATCCCCACAGAACCCTTGGACAATGCCAACGCAATTAGTACCGCAAAGGTTCAGACAAAAGCCGTACAATCAAAAGAGTCATGATTACATGTGGGCTACGTTTGGAGAATCCTTTGATTTCGCTGTCTGCGCTCAGAAACAGTTGCATGGCCTGTTTGATTTCTGGCAGTGGCCATTTGCGTACAGCCTGCCTGTATTTATAAATCATGTTGGAAGGAATGCCGGTCCTCTTGGTAATCTCGGCGGGTTTGAGGCCATATGAGGGACAGCCATGCAATTTCCAGAGCTTGAGGAAATGTTGGCTTAGTACGGACACAATTCGTAGACACTCGCCCTGTCTTGAAGAAGCACCTAGCAACAACTGCTCTGCAATCCTGTGCGCCTCAACCCGTCTGCGATCCGTGATGGCATCCTGTAGCTCAAATATATTGATCTCCCGAGTCTGTCCACTGGCCTGCAGAACATCCTGTTCTGTAATCACTCTCTCTTCAGACGCACCCACATAAGTGATGAGCTTTTCGATCTCCTGCGTGAGTAGGGCCAATCCGGTGCCAAGAAACTCTATCAGCAGCTGTTCAGCATTCCTTTCCAACTTATAACCTCGGGACTGCGCATACTCACGTAAAAACGATCCCATCTGATTGCGCCACAACGGAGCAAATTCGACAACCTGAGCGACTTTTGAGTTTTCTTTCAGCGTTTTACAAGGGTTCGCATTTAACCTTGGGCGGTTTTCGCAAATTAGTAGCACAACCGCCGCTGGATTTGGCCATTTAGCCAGCGTTGCAAATATCTGGTTCCCCTTAAGCTTATCGAATGCCCGTATGACGACAATACGTCGCTCAGTCAGCATGGGGGCCATTTGGCATATACCCAGTACATCTTTAGCAGCTATATCCGGTCCGTAGACTACATCAAGGTTGAAGTCTCGATCCTCCAGGGGAATCGTATGATCAATAAGAATCTGCTGCAGCTGATCTGCAAAGTATGACTCTTCTCCATAGAAAAGATAGACCGGTTTGAAGCGTCCTCCCTCAAAATCTTTTTTCAGATCCTTATAGATCTGGAGCGAAGATTTTCTTTTGCGCTTACTGCCCGCTGCAGACATCACCAAGTACGATATAGCCTTTCTGCAACGGTACGAAGCGTGTCCGTATCCTGCTGCGAGGCAGTTAAAAGGAATTGAAAGACATCCTCCCCCTCCGTAATCTGCTGTGACCAAGCCTCCGAACTCAGATTTTCGGCAACCTCAATGACTGATCTGCGGGCGGATTCAACCTGCACAAGGATGTCCTTCATGGGTATGCTGTTCCAATCTACAGACGAGGCCTTCGGGGTAATCGTACGTCCAGATATATTTTTCAGAGCGGGAAGAATTTTGTTTCGATCTCGCATGATAATTGCACCATAGCACTGTTTGACTGATAGTCCGCGTTCAGTGTTGGTGATTTGCGACTCATTCAGGCGTGCTGAAACCTGTCGCAGTGCTGCGATCTCGTCTATTAGGTAGCGCAGTTGATCCAGCACTGCACTGCGAGAGCGCGCTGGATCTGGCTCAGGCATCGTCTGACGAAGGACGGCCTTCCCATGTGTTGGCAGCAGCAATGGGGGTCTCCGAGCGCAAATGCGTGTTCTTCAATTCCGGCATTTCAGTCTTGGCCAACTCACGCACATACTGGCGGTCCCTCAAACTGTGCAGATTATTGTCCTTGCGGTGCTGCCACGCATCCGCGTTCTCCTGCTTATTGCGGGCTTCCTCGAGGTAATCAAGCCGGTCTGTGAGTCGCTCTGCGGGTACCAACAACCGGTCGAGCCCAAAGATTGCCTCATCCCGTCCATGAAAAGTGAGATCGTACTCCTTTGACATCACAATAGCTTCCTCTGGACAAACTTCCTCACAGAATCCGCAATAGATGCAGCGGAGCATGTTGATCTCGAACCAGGCTGGTTCACGCTCTTTGCTGCTGTTCGGATCATCCACCTCGCGTGACTGCATTGCTATTGCCATTGGAGGGCATGCTTTGGCGCAAAGATTACAGGATACGCAGCGCGGCTTGCCTTCTTCCTCTACAAGAACGGGGCGCCCGCGGTAAGAATCAGGGGGCTCCCAAAGTTCATCTGGATACTCCGTCGTGTAGGACGGTTCCCTAACCATCTTACGGAAGCTGTACCTGAGACCTTTGAAGATTTCTGGAAGATATAGTCGTTCCCAGAAATTGAGATTTCGCTCGTTCTCGGTTTTGGTATTCTTCGGTACACCAGGCATGGGGCTATCTACCGTTCAGCCCCTGAATATCAAACCGGGCGGTGATTGTTCCATTATTCGTCTTCTTGAGATTTACGCCGAAAAGCCAGGGTAATCGGAACCCCCACGAAGCCATACGCTTTGCGAAGCTGGTTTTCGAGATAACGGGCATAAGCCGTCCCGACACCTTGGGGATGATTACAGAAGAAAGCAAAAAGCGGCGGAGATACCCCAACTTGGGCTGCATACTTGATCTGAACATACCGCCCACGCCAAGTGGGAGGATGATAGCGCCCGATTGATTGCTGCACTGTTCGATTGAGCTCGGATGTTGGCACGCGATATGCTGCATTGCGCATTATCTCCAGACAGATATCCAGTACACGATGCGCGCGCTTACCCGTAAGTGCAGAAACAAACAGGATCGGAACGTAATCCAGCGTCTTCAGACGCTCTTGGATCGCGCGTTCAGTGTCTCTGGCTGTGTTTGTTTCCTTTTCAACAAGGTCCCATTTGTTAACAACAATGACGAGACCTTTTTTTAATGTTTCCGCTTCCTTGAGAACATTTATATCCTGGGCTTCCAGACCCACGGTCGCATCCAGAAGCAGTACTGCAACGTCGCAACTACGAATCGCGCGTTCTGTACGCAGTGTAGCATAAAATTCCACATTCTCACGGACCTTGGTCCGTCGCCTTAATCCGGCCGTATCAACCAATGTGATAGCCTCCCCCTTGTAGGTCAGCTCCGCGTCAACGGCATCCCGCGTTGTGCCGCTGATCTCCGTTACAATAGAGCGCTCCTGTCGCAGCAGTGTGTTCGTGAGTTGGGATTTTCCGACATTCGGCCGTCCAATGAGGGCAATCCTCACGCCACCGTCATCTTCACTTTGTTCTTCTTTGGGTAGTGCGGCGACAACCGCATCCAGAAAATCACCTGTGCCCATCCCGTTCGTAGCACTCACGGGATAGACTTCGCCCAGCCCCAGACTATACATGGATGCCGCTTCCCACTGGCGCCTTTCGTTATCGGCTTTATTCGCAACGACGAACACTGGCTTGTTGCTTCGTCTGAGCACCCGCGCCATTTCCTGATCCAGATCGGTCACACCTGCCATGACGTCCGTGATCAATAGGACAATGTCCGCTTCTGTGAGTGCAATCTGAACCTGTTCGCGTATAGCGCGCTCAAACCGATCCGCGCTCCGTGGCACGTACCCACCCGTATCCACGAGTGCAAACTCCTTTCCGTTCCAAATCACATGACCGAAGACTCGATCCCGCGTAACACCGGGCGCGTCATGGACAATTGCCTGACGCGATTCCGTCAATCGATTAAACAGGGTGGACTTGCCCACATTCGGACGGCCAACAATCGCAACCAGTGCCATGGTCTTATGAAACTTATCAACTCTGGCTTGTTTTCTCGCAAATGTTTATCACCAGATCGCAGTCTACCGATCTTACAGGGGGATTTGATAATACGTAACAGCTTTCTACACTTGCCCTTTAACTATTCTGCATCAACTACTACAGCACACCGTTCCCCGTATTTTTTATGTAGTATTTGACGATAATTGCCGTTTATCAAGGAGTTCTTTCGGAGTTTCTCGTTGCGGCGGCCTTGGAAACTCACAGTAAGGTAGGGCGATTATATGCTAGAGGGGCAGTTGGACTGTGTAGATCTTGCAATAGCGTAGCCCTCCCGAAGTTGCGATGGAACGTGTTGCTGGTAACATAGCCAGTCATTAGGTCACTATCCAGAAGCTAACTCCTGCAAATCATCAAATAAGATCAAGCTCTTCTTTTGGAAGTTGGCCGCGATAATCTAGGCAATGAGTGATCCAGTTTCTTTCGTCATCAATATGACTGACCACAGTCCTACATTCCTTGACAAGATTTGAGACACATTCTCCATAATCCGTCAACGTATTTGTATTATCCCCATTAACTGGCTTACTTAGGAGTATGGAGCAATTATCCACATATACTCCAAGTGTCTTGAAGGCATCTTCAGGACTAATCATCACATCAAATCCGAATTTCGCAATATCAGGGTGATCTTCCGCAAAGACATAGTCAATTTCGTCAATCACCCCAGATTTAATGCCATGCTGCCGTATTTCCGAACCGACAATACCCATAATTAGGAAGACATTTTCTTTATCCGGCTCCATGTGCACCAAAACTAGATCTCTTAATTGACCCGCGAAATCTTCATTCGATTCCTCAACGAATGCCTCCTCAGAGCATCCAATTGCCAGAAACGCCAAAATCAGAAAGAAAAGAGAAGTGCAAATAAACCTAGACAAATGATCGCTCATTGCTTCAGGGTGGTTTCCCTCGGATTACATACGACGGGCTCTAGTACACTCACTCCAACCAGTTGTTTTCGGGGATCAATTCTCTTCACTGAGGCCTCCACCTCCACTTTATTCGCGCCGCCCCGCAGATAGTAGAAATTCACGTCCAACGATTTCCCAATTGGCAGACCACGCGCGGGCACCCATTAATCGATAAGGGTTCTCGGCCAAGTAGCTACTATCCCAGGTGCCTCAAAATGTGGCTATTGAAGGCGGTCTTTGTGCTCCAAATAGAGCGCCCGAAACAGCATGTACGACGTTTGAGCGGTCTCTCTCGTGAACCAATAGTTAACACCTGCACCAACCGCCGCACCAGCCAACGGAATGGTCTGTAACAGTTTTCGTCCAACCAGATTCTTCGCCAACTCACGCGGTACATGCCTGGACTGGTCCGAAAATACCCCGCGTACACGACCCTGATAAACGCTTCCACCCGCGTACGCGGCGGCGGCTATGCCCACTTCATGCAATGCACCACTGCGGGCCTCCCGGGAACTGGCGGCCGCTGCATTGTAGATTGACAACACGATCGGCCCATGCTCAGGCCCCGTCATCGGGAACCCATACGCCGCCCCTATCCGCTGGATGAGGTGAAGATTGATTGCGAAGAGCAATGGAATATCCGCTGCGATCAGCATTGCTCCACCCAGTCCTGTTCCACCCCCACTGAGCGCAGCCATCATGGTATTCTGAGTGAAGAGCCCCTTGGCTATAGTGTCCAGTGTTTTCAGAGACGCGGTGCGTAAATCTTCAAGATCTTCGATATCCAGGCCGTGCTTGCGCGCCTCTGATTGGATGCTGCTCAAGTCAACAGCCCACTTGGTGGCATCATTGAGTTTAGATAAAAAGCCGCCAATAGCTTCACTCATTTGATCTACGACGCTGTCTGGGACTCCCTGCTCCACCGCCCAGTCTACCGGACGCATGACCAAATCCATCGCTCGAGAAACAAGAGAGGCATCGCCGCGCAACCACGCGTCCACTTGCTTCTGTGCAGATTTTTCGTATGGTGTTAACCGCATGACAACGCGTAAATTTCAGGGGGTATGACCAATGTAAGATTCTACAGCAATATCAGTCCCAGTACCCCTACTCCTACGCAATAGAACGCAAATGTATGCAGTCGTCCACGGCGAACAAAGCCAAGGACCACACGAATAGCAAAAATGCCTGCACCGTACGCTATGACCGTACCGAGCAGCATCGGCAACCAGTCCACAGCTCCCGGGGATTGTATAAGAGTTATCCCCTTGATCAGCGTCGCTCCAAGAATAGCCGGCAGAACCAATATGAATGAAAAGTCCGCAGCAGCTTCAGGTTTAATGCCGAACAGCAGCCCCGTGCTGATGGTGGCTCCGGACCTGGACATCCCCGGAAGAAGTGATACGGCCTGTGCAACACCAATGAACAGGGATTTCCATAGTGTGACCGGAGCACCCTGTGACCGGGCCAGCATAGTAACTCCAAGCAATACCCCCGTTACGATCAACATGATGCACGCGAACCAGGGACGTGCATAGGTCCATTCTAATTGCACGTCTAGGAACACATACGCCATACCGGCGGGGATGCTCGCAAAAATTACTAGCCATGCAGTTCGCACATTTGTATTCGCATGATAGGCCTCTTGGGGGTGCAGTAACGTGCGGACCGTATTTGTTGCCATTGTAAGCAATCGATGCCTGTACACCGTCATGATACTGAGCGCCGTACCCGTGTGAAGCAAAACTTCAAACGTCACATCCGGCGTGAGCTGAATCCCAAGCGCATGCTGCGCGAGGACGAGATGTCCCGAGGAAGAAACCGGGAGGAATTCTGTTAATCCCTGTAACAGTCCCAGTATCACCGCCTGCCACCACGTCATGGACAAATGCTAATATTGTGTAGCTGAAGATACCTCACGGCAAGGCGGGTTCAACCATCACGACCTCTTCACGACTCACGGCGACCTCACCGGTTGGAGTGCCCCGCACCTTACGAACGTACTTACGAGGAGTAACAATAACCGGCGCCACACTACTGGTTCGTGCCTTACTGTGCCAAGCCACAATCGCCGCCGCCTGCTCTATTAGGTGATTACTTGGCTGCGCATTGCGCCCGGGCAACCTAAGGACCGCGTGCGCCCCGCTCACCCCACGTGCATGCATCCATAAATCAAATGGACGTGCATACTGAAGTGTTAGCGTCTCACTTTCCCTCGCATTACGACCAACCCATAATTCGTACGGGGGCACGAGAGCATAACGCTTGAAAGGCTGATTTGGGCGAACAGACTGCTTGTATGTCTTCTGAAATGCCTTGATATCCTTCTGCGTTCGGGTTTTTTCCAAATCCTGCAACTGCTGCTTTAATGCCTCCACCTTCTCTTCAGCCTGCCGGATGAGTGTATCCAGGTGCGCGCGGGACGTGCGTGCCTTGCGTGCTTTCGAATAATAGCGTTCGGCATTTTGCAGAGAGTTCAGCGCCGGATCCAGCGATACGGTCAGTTCCGTTGCGGGATTGAAGACGTCCGGGATCCGCACACGGTGCTCACCTGCAGGCAACGGCGGCGACGCCATTAAAATATGTCCCAGTCGCTCATACTCATCGGCACGCGAGGGGCGAGACCGCTCAACCCTCATTCGTGAGGCTGAACGCTCAGCCTTATCTAGCATCCGCACTAGCTTTTTTCGTAGAGGTTCATACTGTGCACGATAAGCCCTCGCTGAAAGCGCATGCCGTGCATAAGTATGCAGACCATTGTCTATATCGCTGTACACAGATACCTCCTCTTCCTTTCGCGCCTCAAGGGGAACAGGAGAGATTGCGACCGGATCCTTGTACACACACAGAGGACCTTGAGCATTCATCAACCGTTCGTGCAATGCCTGCGCCACTTCAAACACCAGCGCAGGCTCGAGCGCCTCTGCACTGTGCCCTTTAAACTGCTGCAACTGCATGATTTCCCTAGCCTGATCCTTGTTGAAACGCACAAAAACGCGTTGGATGGCCCTCTCTGCACTACCACGCGCATCCTTCCAGCGTATTGCAAACTCTTCAACATTTGTGGGCTCCGGTGCAGCACGCAAGGGAGGGAGTTCTGTCGGAGCATATTTGCGAAACGCCTCGTGCACCGTCCCTTTCTTGTCTGCGAGAAGGACATTGGCGTGCGCCCCATATAGGTGCGCCTGAAGCTGAAGACCTGCCGTACACCTCAAAATTAGAACGCGGTCACTCTCCGAAACCTCTATCTCTAGGATTGACTGGCCGTGTAGTGAACGCAAAAGAGGTTTAATGTTGCGTCTCGGGCGCCCCACCTTTGTACGCCTGAATGCACCGATAATCGGCGCGTGTGTCAGGAACGACGTCGCCGTAACCACACCATCCTGTTCAAGCGCAATGGTCAACTCTCCCGGTGAATGGGACCAGGCATCCAGGACTTTGCTGCCTGGAAGCGTCTCATCCCAAGCACGGGCGAGACTGCGTAACAGATAATAATTGTTTAGCATCCTGGATGCTGTAAAAAAAGTGCTGTTTCGCTCTACGAAACCTCAACAGATGTACTCAAGATCATCAATGCAACGTTGCGCCTCAGTTGATACAACTCACGCTATCGGACGGATCGAGAAAAACTGACTCGTACGGACACCAATAATTTCCTCTACTCGTAGAATTCAGTACTCAGGGAGACCGACCATAATTGCACTTATCAGTGGTCTATGAGTATATTGATCTATCCTACCCCTTTTCTACTAAAGTTGGATCCATCTAGACTGGCAAGATCTCATGAAACGTCACCTTTGCCTCGCGGCCCTAACCCTTTTTATCATGCATTCGGCCGGTGCACAATCACCGTCGGTGGTCGGTTCACAAACGCAATGTAATGCAAATGTGGCAGCCGGCCACGCATGTAGGAACGTTGACATGCTATCCCGACTGTCGATGGCGGATATGCAAGTTAGATATCTAAACGACATTTGGGGCTGGGTTGACCCAGACTCAGACCGTGAGTATGTGCTCCAGGGTTCTAGCGCTGCAGTAGTCTTTGTTGATGTTACTGATCCTGTGAACCCCATTTACGTGGGCCAACTACCAGGTCATGATCCACAAGTGCATTCTCTTTGGCGTGATATGAAGGTTTATAAGAACCACATGTATGTAACGGTTGATGGGGTCAGCACAAATGGTGTACAGATCTTTGATCTGACTCAACTGCGCGCCTACAGCGGCAGTCCCATCACTTTCGAGGAAACTGCGGCCTACGAAGCGATTACATCCGCCCACAACATTGCCATAAATGAGGAGACCGGCTTCGCATACGTCGTGGGATACAGGCTGTCGAATACTATGGTACAGCTTGATCAATGTGGCGGGCGTGGACTGCATATGTTGGACCTCCAAGATCCGGTCAACCCAGCCTACGCCGGCTGCTTTGCCGATAAGCAGACCGGCAGATCTCGTAGTGGGTACACACACGATGTCCAATGCGTAATCTACCGCGGGCCACAGGCGAAGTACCGAGGCAGAGAAATCTGTATCGGATCAAACGAAACCCACATCAGCATAGCCGATGTGACCGACAAGCAAAACCCTATGGCGCTGGCAATAAGTGATTACCCGGCCGTGGGGTATTCACATCAGGGCTGGCTTACCGACGACCACAGGTACTTCCTTATGAATGATGAGTTTGATGAGAGTAACGGGTTGCCCAACACACGAACGATTATTTGGGACCTGCAAGACCTTGAGGATCCGATCTACTTCTCCTCATTCAATCACTCGACCTCATCAATTGATCACAATCTCTATGTGCACGGAAACTACGTATACGCGGCAAACTATACAACCGGCCTGCGCATCCTGGATATTTCAGATATCAAGAAACCCAAGGAGGTGGCACACTTTGACACGCATCTAGACTCCGACAACAAGTCCTACGACGGAGCCTGGAGTTCATTTCGCTTCCCGGATAGTGGCACTACAGTTGTTGGTAGTTTTCCCGACGGTCTATTTATTCTAAATCCGGTGCTGGGTACAGCTACAAATATTGATGGATCGGTGGAAATTCCGGAATCCTTTTCACTTTCTTCCGCATACCCGAACCCTTTCAATCCTAGCACATCCGCAGTGCTTGCATTACCCGAACAGGCTGAGGTGCGTGCAGAAGCCCTTGATCTGCTCGGGCGATCCGTTGACGTTATTCACCATGGAGTATTGCCTGCGGGGGAGCATACGCTGACCTTTGACGCAGGGGATCTGCCAAGCGGGACGTACTATATCCGGGTTCAGACAGACCGATATGTGACTAGTACGAAGGTCGTACTGATCAAGTAAGCAACTTTAGCAGAGCAAAGCCCCCCACAAGGAGCACCGCAAAAGCAATTGCGAGCCAATTAAAGTAGCGGTCAATGAAGCCGCGAACAGGTTCTCCAAAGCGCCAGATCAGGACGCTCACGAGCATAAACCTTGCTGTGCGGCTAATCGCTGAGGCCAAAAGGAACAGGGGAAAGGAAATAGCAAAGGCGCCGGCACTGATAGTGAAGAGCTTGTAGGGAACGGGCGTAAAACCTGCGGTAAAGATGATAACGAAACCCCACTCCTCAAATCTCTGCCCGAGGTCCGCATAAACTGCCTCACTAAATCCGGGGATATTGTGAAAGAAAAACTGTGCGAGTGCTGTGAATCCGTCAGGGGTCAGCCATGCGTAGTGACCAAGTGCGTATCCTATCATCCCCCCACAAAGTGAGCCTGCACTGCATAGCACTCCGAAGTACAATGCCTTCCTGCGCCGCCCCAGCGCAAGCGCAATCAAAAGTACATCCGGGGGAATGGGAAAAAACACGGACTCAGCCACCGCCAGAAAAAACAGCGCCACCGCACCATAGGGGGACTCGGCCCAGCCGAGCACCCAATCATATAGCCGCCTGATCCAGTGCAAGACTATTTAATGATCTATCCCGACGCGTTCTCGGAAACGCGGATGATTGTATATCTCCGGAGGACAATGCTTCCTGAACCGCTTCTTGTACTCTGGATTTAGCTCAAAGGACTTTGACAGCGCATCTAGGCACAGATCAACCTTGCCGAGCATAAATAGAAGTTCAGAATACTGATACCACGCCGTCGGGCACTCCGGATCTAGTTTGATTGCACGCTCATACGCCTTGCACGCCTCGCGTGTCTTTCCGTTTTGGGACAGTACTGATGCGTACTCCATCCAGACCCGATGATCATCAGGCAGTAACTCGGTCATTTTCCTGAACGACTTAACTGCCTTCCGTTTGTATCCTGCAATTAATTCAGCATCAGCCCTGCAACACCAGAAATCCAGATTATCTCCAGAAAGCTCGGTAGCCTTGGTATGCGCCCTTACCGCCAAGCGATGGCGTCCGAGCTCCGTATAGCAGCAACCTAATCCATGCCATGCCATGGCAAAATCAGGTTCAATACTAAGCGATTTCCGAAACAAGCGGATACTGCGATCCAGCTCGTCCAACTCTGCCGCAGCGAGCGCCATATTGCAATATGCCTGTGCATCATCACCCAAGCGATCAAGAATCTCTTGATAGCACTCTATCGCCTCCTCAAAGCGCCCGAACAGGGCCAGCGTGTTACCTCGATTGTGGTAACCCGGTATGAAGCCAGGGTCAATATCCAGGGTGAGATCATAGCAGCGCAATGCCTCCTCCATTCGCCCAAGCTTCGTCAACACGACCCCCTTATTGAACCAGGTCTCACACGAATACGGATCTAAATCAATCTGGTGGGAATAAGCTTCCAGGCTCGCCTCGAAATCCTGAAGAATATCGTAGCAATAACCAAGCTCAAACCACACATCCTGGTGCTCCGGGTTTCGATCTGCACACATCTGCAGGTTAGCAACCGCCTCTTCAATCCTGCCCAATCTGGCAGATGCACACCCCAGATGGAAGTTGGCATCCTCATTCAGCGGATCCAGACGAACGGCCTCATCAAAACGCTTGACCGCCTCATCATCGCACCCGAGTGCCTCAAGAGTTAGGCCCATATTGAGCAAAATCTCGCTGTCATGGGGATTGAGGCTAAGCGCTTTTTCCAATGACTGATGGGAATCTTCATAACGACACAGATTTCCTAACAAGACACCTCGCTTGAGCCAAGTATATGCTGAAAAGGGCTGAACTGACAGAATCTGATCTATTGCAGAAAGTGCCTCCTCAAATCGACCGGATTCAAAGTAGTGAAACGCAATTTTATCAAGCGAATCAACATCAAAATACGTCTCTGGACTCCTGCGCTCAAAAGCACTGATCAAGGCCCTGATATTCTGACCCTCAGACGAATCGTCGTCTCTGTAATCATAATAAATGCTCATTGAATTGCCTCAATGGGGCTTATTAAGCGCAGACCTAAGTTACGCAAATACACCCGAAACTTCAAATGAACGGGGTGTTTTTTCTCCCTAAGAAAACAGGATTTCAGCATACTATAGTAACTCTGTTTACTGGAACACGCTGGATCCCCCCGTGTAAGGTATAAACATCAACTACCCAGTACTGCATTGTCGAGACTCTCCCCAGATCAGCGCAAAGAAGTCCGCGACCTTTTTATAGAATTTCTAAAACGTAGGGGCCTGCGGCAAACCCAGGCACGACTTGTCGTTCTTGATGCCATATACGATGCCACGGGACACATAGATGCAGATACGCTGTACCTTCAACTGAAGCAGCAAAAACACTCGATCAGTCGTGCGACCGTCTACAATACGCTAAGTCTGCTATTGGATTCCGACCTCGTAGTCCGCCATCAGTTTGGAAACTCGCAGGCCAAATATGAGCCCTCCTTCCGCTTTTGGCAGCATGATCATTTGATCTGCCTGGATTGTCACCATGTGATGGAGTTTTGCGATCCGCGCATCCAAAAGATCCAGGAAATGGTCGCGGACATCTATACCTTCGAGATCAAGCGACATGCACTCAACCTGTATGGCCACTGCCAGCGAACAGACTGCACCAACCGCGGCGCAGCGGCGTGAATAGACCACCGCCCCCCGCCCTCAGTTACAGATATATCCGCTCCTCACCAAACTCCCCTTGAACTGGCAATGCCAGCTCGGCCGTGCGCGGCCAAGACCTCACACTCCTACACTGTGGTAATACGGATCAAAGCAGTCCAGAAAAACAGGTAGGGTACCCTGCGACTGCTGGGTAGACCTGAATCAGGCTACAAATTTTCGGAAAGCTACCGATGTATTGTGACCGCCAAAACCAAACGCATTGGACACCGCCACATCTATTCGACGTTTCTGCGGCTTATTGAATGTGTAGTTGAGATCACAATCTGGATCTGGTGTAACGAAATTTATCGTCGGAGGCACCATGTCATTACAGATCGCTTGAATCGTTGCGATAGCCTCGACTGCTCCTGCTGCACCGAGTAAGTGTCCGGTCATACTCTTGGTGGAAGAGACGTTCATCTCGTAGGCGTGCTCGCCAAAGACCTGTTTCACGGACTTAGTCTCTGCAATATCCCCTAATGGTGTTGCAGTCCCGTGCATATTGAGATAATCAACATCTTCGGGCTTCAAATGTGCGTCAGCCAGCATATTGCGCATCGCGAGCATTGCGCCATGCCCGTTCGGGTCTGGAGCCGTGATATGATTAGCATCAGCACTCATACCAACCCCAATGATCTCGGCATAAATGTTTGCTCCGCGGGCCTGTGCCCGCTCGAGCGATTCGATCACAAGCACACCGGCTCCCTCCCCGAGAACGAACCCGTCGCGGGTTTTATCGAATGGGCGACTTGCCGTCGCAGGATCATCATTACGCGTTGAGAGCGCCCGGAGAGCGTTAAAGCCTCCGATACCCAACTCGCTGATTGCAGCTTCCGCCCCCCCACACAACGCCGCATCAATCATACCGCGCTGCATCATCATGAACACATCACTGATGTTGTTATTACCGGTCGCACAGGCACTGACCACACAGTAATTGGGACCGCGGAACCCGTAACGAATCGAAACATGTCCACTGACGATATCTGGGATCAGCTTCGGAATAAAGAACGGGGAAATGCGGCGAGGGCCACGCTTGATGTAGCTTTCCGTCTGCTCATGAAAAACCTGGAGTCCCCCGATCCCGCTACCGATGACTACGGCAGTTCGATCCCGCTCGTCCTGGGACATCTTATCCGGCTCCAGACCTGAATGCTCCACCGCTTGCGCGGCGGCAACCACAGCATACTGGGCAAACGGATCCATCTTCCGCGCCTCACGCCGATCCAAATGATCTAGAGGATTAAATCCCCTTACTTCGCAAGCAAACTTGGTAGCGAAGTTCTCTGCGTCGAAGTGGGTGATGGGCGCTGCACCACTCTTACCCTCCATCAACCCTTCCCAGAAGACATCTGGAGAATGCCCCAGGGGGGTCAGCGCCCCCATCCCCGTCACTACGACACGACGCGATTTGTGTGCAATGGTCATGCCTAAAGTGTCCGGTAAGGAGTCCTCAAACGACCTTTTCGGCGAGGTACTCTATCGCTTTTCCAACGGTAGCGATCGTCTCAGCATCCTCATCTGGAATACTTATGTCAAACTCTTTCTCAAACTCCATGATCAATTCAACGGTATCAAGGGAGTCTGCTCCAAGGTCGTCAGTGAAAGAGGCACTCTCCTGAATGCTGTCTTCGTCTACGCCTAGCTTGTCTGCTACTATTGCCTTGACCCTATCTTCCAATCCTGCCATTGCTATTTTCTTTTGTCTTGATGATAAAAGCACACAGCGCACGATCTCAAACAGCGCTGGGACACAAAATTACGGCAAAATCGTGAGATTTTTACCGCTTAGTGAGTTGAACCGCTAATTGCCCCAATTGAACCAGACATACCGCATAACGGTTCTAGTCTTCTTTATACGTATATGTCACGCTAAATGGCCTACTTATTTACATCTGAGTCAGTGTCCGAGGGACACCCAGACAAGATCGCAGACCAGATCTCTGACGCCATCCTGGACGAATATCTGAGACAGGATGCAAACAGCCGTGTCGCTGTTGAAACAATGGTAACCTCCAATAATGTCATCCTGGCCGGCGAAACCCGTGCTATGACTAAGGTGGACCACGAATCAGTCGTACGCAAAGTTCTTCGCCAAATCGGGTATACGTACCCTGATCTGCACTTTGCTGCCAACTCGGTTTGCGTGACCGATCTCATTCATGGACAAAGTGACGATATATCTAAGGGGATTGGAAAAGAGGGCGCAGGGGACCAAGGCATGATGTTCGGGTATGCCTGCCGCGAAGATGATTCGTCACTCATGCCAATTCCCCTAATGTACGCCCACCGACTTGTGCAGGAATTAGCCCGAATCCGCAAGTTTGAATCCATTATGCCATACCTGCGTCCAGATTCGAAAAGTCAGGTGACCGTTCAGTACGACCATACAGGAAGGGTCCCGCAGAGGATTCACACCGTAGTTATTGCCACACAGCATGATGCCGCTGTCGACCAGGACCAAATCAAGGCGGACATAGAAAAACACCTGCTGCCGCGTGTAATTCCTTCCCATCTCAGAGACGATGAGTTGATACTTTATGTCAACCGTACAGGACAGTTCGTACTCGGCGGACCCCATGCCGACGCCGGACTAACAGGCCGCAAAATTATCGTGGATACCTATGGTGGGCGGGGTGCGCACGGAGGCGGCGCTTTCAGTGGGAAAGACCCATCAAAAGTGGACCGTTCAGCTGCGTATGCCGCACGCTATGTTGCTAAAAACCTTGTGGCTGCCGGTTTAGCCGGAATGGTTGAAATCCAACTCGCCTACGTAATCGCCAAACCCGAGCCAGTCTCCATATATGTTGACTCGTCCGGCACTGTAGCACATGGACTCTCGGATAACGATCTGACCGAAATCATACAGGAGACATTTGATTTGAGTCCCGCCGGCATCATCAATGACCTCAGACTCAAACAGCCCATCTACCAGAAGACTGCCGCTTATGGTCATTTCGGTCGCAGCGACTTCCCGTGGGAGCAACTGGATGCGGTAGAGAAACTCCGTGTCTACACCAAGTCTGCAGCAGCGTAAATGACCGGTCTTTCAGTATGGAGTACAAGGCCCTCATTGTATTCGCCTTCATACTCCCCTGCACTTTCCTTGCAGAGGCCCAGGATCGCTCTGTCGCAGTACAGTCGCTCCCGGCAGCCTCCCAGGCTGCCGTCGTAACACAGGATGTCTGGGGCCATATCCCCAGTACACGCGTACAGAACGGCCGGATTGATGAGGAACTCGGAATTTTTCGAGCAGCTTATCAGCTAACCCCGACGATAACTCCGGAAGCCACCGCAGAGGCAACCGCGCGCAAATGGCTGGCCGAAGATGGTACCCGATTCGGTATAGACACACCTGAAGTCCTTGAGCTGGTCAGCGAAAAACAATCCCTCGGTGCAGAGCATCTCACCTTTCAGCAAACGCTGGCCGGCGTCAAGGTATATGGGCGCTTTGTGCATGTAAACCTAGACAGAGCAGGCTTGCCGACTATGGTGATCAGCGGCTATGCTCCTCATCTGGAAAACATCACTTCCTTTAACCCTGTACCTGCATTAAACGCTATCCAGGCTGAATCCCTGGCGCAACGTGCGGTTTCTGAAACAGGCGCAAGTTCAAGGACACCCGATCTCCTTGTACTTCCCGACAATCTGCCCCGATTAGTCTGGCGCGTTATCGTCTGGCCGGATTTCTCTCCGGGAGAATGGGAGGTTGTTTTGGATGCAAACACGGGCGCGCTGATTCAGTTGATGGACCTGCGCATATTCTCTCGTGCACACACAGAGGGGATGTCCACGCCACATAACCATCCCCAAGGCCCGGAAGGAACTGATCAGCACCCCTCCGGGCAGGGATCCGTATGGATGTATGACCCCCTGACCGCCTCAGGTCAACCCTACGGGGGAATCTATGTAGACAACAACGACCAGGACAGCGACGCACTGAACAACCTGTTGATCACCGAAAACCTTCGGGATATTGAGAAAAGCTCCAGCGACGGGCTTTACCGGCTGAATGGACCATGGGTGAGAATCATAGGTTCTCACGCTCCAGAAGAGAGCGATCAGAACAGCTTCAAGTACACGCGAAACGACAAGCGTTTTGAAGCCGTTATGTCATACCACTTCATTGACCAAAGCCAACGCTACATACAAGGCTTGAATCTCGGACATCCCCCACCTTCAATCCCTGTAAGGGTAGATCCTCACGCACTCGCGGAAGATCAATCCTATTTCCAGTACTGGACTAATTCACTGCACTTCGGAGACGGTGGAGCCGATGACGCCGAGGATGCCGGCGTAATTCTTCACGAGTTTGGTCATGCAGTTATGTATGAACATATGGGCTTCCACCCCCGGATCTCTGGAGAGCCGGGGGTACTGGCAGAAGGATTCTCAGACTACTGGGCGGTCTCATATCGCAGACATCTTATGGAGTCTGGCCAAGTCCCGATGGGAGACTGGCGAGATGTCTTTCCCTGGGACGGCGTCTTCTGGGGCGGAAGACGCGCCGATGGTAATGCTCACTATGATACGATCGAAAGCGATTGTAGCCTGAGTTGTGATTTTTATTACTATGCGCAAACATGGTCCGCCCTCATGATGCAGCTCTGGGAACGTATCGGACGTGAAGTGACGGATCGCATGCATATTGCAGCCTTTCCTTACTTGGCGAGTGATTTTACGCTGGCAGATATGGTTCAGGCTCTGCTGCTGGTTGATGACGCGCTTTACGACAAACTTTACTCAGGCCAAATCTATGATGTCTTCGCGCACCGGGGATTCTTGGGGCCTGCCACAGGCATACCCGTAATTGTACACACGCCGCCTCCGCGCCATATCGACTTTAGTTCTCCAGTTCTATTTGAGGCTGACATTGAAGCACTTGGTTTTTCGATCACCAATGCAGCGGTGACCTATCGCCTGAACTCGGGAAATTTTTTGACGGAAAATATGGTCCACGAAAGCCTGCAGACCTGGAAAGCTGAGATAACAGTGCCCGCTACCACGCAGTCCCTGGAATACTATATCCAGGCGTCTACGGATGTCGGTTCCATGACACTCCCCATGTCTGCACCTGATGAGCTCTTCCGTGTGAAGTTAGGACCGGATACACAACCGCCTGAGATTCTGTACACTCCTGTCACACATGTAACGCAGGAGCAGATCCCCCTGACCATTTCAGTCCAGGTGACGGACGATGAAGCCGTATCGAAAGTTGTAATCCTATACACAAAGACCAACGCCAGCGATCAGGAGACCGAAAGCGGGGTTCTTCTTCTTAGCCACGGGGGAAATGATACATATTCCGGCATACCGCCGCTGGCCAGCAATACAGGAATATCTGTGCCCGGGACCTGGATGGAGTATCGGGTGCTTGCATACGACGAGGCCGATCCACCCAACGTCGCCCGCTTTCCTCTTGAAGGAGAAGCTCAGTTGAGACTTGATGTGATTCCCGGACCCAATGAGATCGGAGCATGGGATTCTTCGGAGTGGCCTGGACTGACCTCTGGTGAGTGGGCCGCGGATGATTCTATATTTGGGTACACAGGGCCACTCTGGGTAACCGACCCGGATGCGTCCTACAGTGATCAATCTGCGCTAAGCCTGCTATCTATGCCCGAGGTCAATGTCGCCGGATACCCCAACGCACACCTGGAGTTCTGGCACTGGTATGATTTTGAACATACCGGCGTCCCTGGCCCGGGAGACATGGGCGGTATAGTTTATGATGGTGGCCAAATTCAAATTTCTACGGACGGTGGTCAATCCTGGACGGTCGCCGAACCACAATGGGGTTATAACGGAGTCGTGGACCACACGCGTGGGAACCCGCTGTCTGGAACTCCGGCCTTTGGGGGCTCCAGTTTTGGCTGGCGTCGCGTTCGTGTGCCGCTTCCAGATGCGCCCGAAGGTGTTTTTCGGTTTGAGGTCAGTACGCGCCTAGCGTTTGGTACAGGAATTGGCAATTCGGAATCTACTACACACAATTATGCGGGGTGGGCAATCCGGGGTGTACGTGTCCTGGCGGATCCCCCCGTGGATCGGATATCCCCAGAAATTTTGTATGCTCCATTTGAGCACGGCTTCGTCAGGTATGGCGAACCTGTTACGCATATTCAAATGGCTGCCGAAGATGACACGGGCATAGAATCCGTCCGGCTGAATCTTTATGAAGTGGAGGATTCACGTCTGGAAGCCTTGGGAGTCTACCGGTTCAGACCTGTACTGGAAGCCTCGAACTGGTTTTATGCAGACGTTCCCGTGCCCAGTTCAAAACAGAGCGGCGCGCTGGGGTATCACATAACGGTTAGAGACTTTGACGGCAATGTTCGTACGCCCGGTGGAGATCCCCCCGGAACGTTAATGAAATTATATCTCGCCACACACAGCCCTGTCGCGGCGCTGCCTGACGCATATGTCAGTGGAGATTGGGAGTTTTCTGATGACGGTTACCTTGCGGAGGCGCCTGCATCGCAGCAGCAATCCTCCATAGTACTCAAGCCCGTCTACTTTTCAGAAAATTCGCAGCGCACGATGCTGCTGTTGCAGCACTCCTATTACTTGGACCAGGGAAATTCGGCATACGTAAGTGTGACCGAAGATGGAGGCTCCACCTGGACTAGACTTATACCCGGTAACGGATATCCGGCGAGAACGGAAAGCGGAGAAGTTATCTTTGCAGGTGAATCTCCGTCAATGATTGAGTCTTGGTTTGATCTTGGACCCCTTAATCAACCCTATCAACTTCGCCTGGATTTAATTAACAACAGTAGCAGTCAGCAGTCAAACGGAAACTTCTGGAAGATTCTGAATGCCGAGTACTATCTGATGACGGAGAATACACCGGTGATCCCGACATCCACCGACCTTGTGCTCTATCCAAATTTCCCAAACCCGTTCAGTGACCAGACAAACATCAGCTACGTTCTGCCGGAAGCTATGCCGGTGCGGATCACAATCTTCAACATACTTGGCCAGGAAGTGCTGACGGTCGTTGATCGTGCACATGAGGCCGGGGGATATGCAGTCAACGTGAACATGCGTCATCTAGCACCTGGAACGTACTGGATTAGAATGGAAGCTGGCACCAGCATATCCCAGCAATCAATGACGCTCATCCGATAAACGAACGAGTAGGGATCATACGGGTTTGAGCGTTCCGCATCAGTCAAGTTTATCAACCAATGAATCACGTAGAGGGACAGTACAAAGTTCGCGATCTAAGTCTGGCGGATAAGGGCCGAATGCGCATTGAATGGGCCGAAAGCCGAATGCCTGTACTCATGCGATTGCGCGAAGAATATGCTCGATCCAATCCATTTGCGGGCTATAAGGTCACCGGCTGCTTGCATGTGACCAAAGAAACCGCCGTTCTGATTGAAACCCTGGTTGCATGCGGAGCTAAGGTATCTTGGAGCGGTTGCAATCCTCTGTCTACAAATGACGAAGTTGCCGCAGCACTCGCGTGCGGCGGGATCGAAATCTATGCCTGGTACGGGCAGAATGTAGAAGAATTCTACTGGAGCATCGACCGTACGATTGACGAAGCACCGGACACTACTCTGGACGACGGAGCAGACCTGATCTTTACGATCCACAAACGTTTCCCGCATCTGGCACAACACATCATCGGCGGCAGTGAAGAGACCACAACCGGCGTACAGCGGCTGCGGGCCATGGCAAGAGATGGGAAGCTGCTCTATCCCGTTTATGCCGTGAACGATACCGAAACCAAGTGGGACTTCGACAATGTATATGGCACTGGACAATCAACGCTCGATGGCATCCTGCGTGCAAGTGGCGTGCTGTTAGCCGGGAAAAATCTGGTGGTTGCTGGCTATGGTCACTGTGGTCGCGGCGTTGCGACTCGGGGACGCGGGATGGGAGCTAATGTGATTGTGACGGAAGTGCGACCTGCATCAGCACTCAAAGCTACACTGGATGGAATGCTTGTGATGCCCATGGATGAAGCTGCGCGCATAGGAGATATATTTGTTACCGCTACAGGAATGAAGGATGTGATCCGCGGTAAACATTTTGCATCGATGAAGGACGGAGCGATCGTTTGCAACACCGGACACTACGATGTAGAATTGAACCTGATCGAGTTAGCTGAGATATCAACAAAAACGCGGGATATCCGTCCGAATAATCGAGAGTATACCGGCACAAACGGCAACAGAATCTACGTACTTGCTGATGGGCGACTGGTCAATCTTGCCGCAGCTGAGGGTCATCCCTCAGAGGTAATGGATATGAGTTTTGCAAATCAATTTATGACTCATCTGAGCCTCATCCAGTCCAAGGAGAACGGCACAGAACTGCCAAACACGGTTATAGATCTGCCCACCTCCGTAGATGAACGGATCGCCCGTTTAAAACTGAGTACAATGGGCCTCTCAATTGATAAGCTCACACCTGAACAGGAAGCTTACGCAATAGATTATTCAGCCGGAACCTAGACGTCCCACTCAAGGATATCCTCCTCGGACTTTTCCTTGGATTTCCATTCCTCGGCATCCGGCAGTGGTTCCGTGCGCTCCACTATGTTGTAGCCCTGTTCCTGCCATTTTTCGGCCAAGTATAGATTCCACTCCTCGTAGTGCTGCCATTCCTCTGGAAGCTCGTCATCCGGGAAGATCGCCTCAACCGGACACACCGGAACACATGCGTTGCAATCTATACACTCATCTGGATGAATGACCATGAAATTTGGACCCTCATAGAAACAGTCCACGGGACACACTTCAACACAATCAGTGTGTTTGCAGTTGATGCACGGTTCGGCAACAATGTATGGCATAGCTTTTCCTCACTTTTCCTCAGTAGTTTGGGAATTTACGCACCAAATCAATATTTGACAAGAAAAAATTTGGCCGATCAACGATTGAACTCGCTGAATATCCGTCTGCTCCGATATTATGATTGACACACCTCGAGCTCTGTCGCAGCTGTGTTCTAAGATGGAGAAAGATACCTGCATCGCCCTGGACACCGAGTATATTGCCATCAAACAACCGGAGTTCACACTGGCCATCGTGCAGGTTGGCCTCAGCACCGGGGAAATTCACTTGATAGATGCGCTGGCTTTTGATGATCTGAATGGGCTCAGTTCCGTTCTGGAGCGGCAGGATATCGTCAAGATACTGCACGACGCAGCACCGGACCTTGTGCTCTTATCAAGAGCGTCAGGAGCCACCCCAAAGAATATTTTTGACACAAGAATTGCGGCCCGTCTTCTTGGTATAAGTTCCCGGAACTCATTATCCGGGCTGGTTGCGCACTATTGTGGCGTTAATATCTCAAAAAAACAACAGCAATCGAATTGGCGCCGTCGGCCACTGTCAGCAGCACAAATAAGGTATGCGAAGGGGGATGTTTTGTACTTGCATCGGATTCGAAAAGCACTCCTTTCAAGGGCACATAGTACCAGTCGCATGGCATGGATTGAAGAGGACATGTCTCGTTTTGACGATCCGAGCCAATACCTGGAACCATCACCCACTGAACGTGTCCTGAAATCACCAAGTACACACGGTTTTAAGCCGCAGCAGCGTGCAGTGGTGGCCGCAGTTGCAAACTGGCGATTTGAAACCGCGCTGCGGACCCGAACCCCCCTAAAAAAGCTGATGGATGATAAAGAAATTATCCGACTGGCTAAAGGACGAAATAAAACACCCGGTGCCGTACGGAACGCCTGTTCGTCACTGCCTCACCGTTATATACCCCAGGTGGCCAATGTGGTCGCCAAGGCACTCGACACGCCAACCCCCGCGTGTCCCGAAGCTGTCATTACTCACCCGTTCCCAGACAAGAAACAGCCCCAGTTTCGACTGTTACAGGCGGTGGTTAGTCGCCGCGCTCTTGAGTACAATATAGATGCAGAGTTGCTTGCAACGTCCAAGACACTACAACGACTGATCCAGAATCCTGATAAAAGGGATATCCCTCTACTCAGTGGCTGGAGATGGGAAGTGGTGGGCCAAGACCTGCTACGAATCCTGCAAGGTGAGTCCTCAGTGGAAATAACTGATGGCGTGCTCAGGGTTCGCCCCGCTCGTGCGTGATAGATCGAAGTTTGATCAATAGCCCACGCAGGGTTGCATAGCCCAGCCTTCTCACTGCCTGTTCCTCGGGCACCCAGTAAACGGCACTGATCGCCTCCTCTTCTGCAGGTACAAACTGAGTTGCGCTGGAAGTAAAAGCATACCAATAGGAAGCTTTTATCTTAAATCGTCCTCCACGATGATATCCATGCACCGTGGTACCCAGTAACTTTCCCTGACACAAGTCGGCAATTCCGGTCTCTTCCCGGACTTCCCGCACTGCGCATGCCGAAATGGATTCATTTTCCTCGAGTTTACCTTTCGGTAGATCCAGCACTCCATTGCGCCTGATGCATAGCACCTCATCTGTATCTTGGTGTCGAACGATACCACCCGCCGCCAACACCTCACATGGCGGAGCATATGGAACCGCATTCAGAATTGCTTCCGGTGGCACTATACTCGCCCAGTATACGGAGCCTACCGACTGCACGTCACCAAGCGCGTGGGCATCAATAACGAGAATGGCCTCAGTTTCCAGCCGCTGAGCAATGCTCAAATCTCCCAACAGGAATGGTTCGGTCAATCCATCTGTGGCTGCACGATCGAGGTCGTCGAGCCCGCACGGGTGGAAAAAGAAAACATGCCCTGGATCGTGTAGCTGCAAATCGCTATGCTGTTGCGATATATCTGTCATCCTGGCGTTTCGCAAACGATTTTATAGAGTAAACTTTTAGATGGTCTGGTCGCATGAATTTAGGGCAATTTCATCTGAATACATAATTGCCGGAGGCTGGCTGTCCCGAGCAGGTCATTTCGTGCATGGTAATGCGTTCTCATCGGCAATAATCCCCGCGCATTCAACCGAACCCGTAAGACGGGAAGGATGTTGTGCATAATGTCCTGCGTCTGTCATGCATTGAGACCACGAAGAATACCCGCTGTTTCATAAAGTGCACGCCAACCGGAACGAGAATGCCCTCTCTCAGTAATTCCCTCGCCATGGATCGCAACATATACTCTCCAGCTATCACCAAACAACTAAATCTGCATTCTATCCGTTCACAAGCCAATATTAGACCCACGCTGCTGGCCATGATGCGCACCCTAGCTATTGTTGTGCTTATCGCACTGCTTGGAGAAACAACAGCAGTTTTCTCACAGACATACTCGATGTATGTGGCCAACGAGTCTGACGACACCGTTATGCTCATTCAGTTTGACGGCAAAGAACTCTCCATTCTCGAAACGGTCACCGTAGGCACTATCCATACCGAAATCGAAGGTCCCCATGGACTTGCTGTTGACCTGGATGGTAAACACTGGTTCGTATCCATCGCACATGGACAACCCTTCGGTAAAGTTGTACGCTATTCAACCACCGATAACCGCCCCACGGGAACCGTAACGCTGGGAATGTTTCCCGCTTCTATGGCCGTTTCATCGCAAACAGGCCTGTTGTACGTAGCCAATTTTAACCTGCATGGCAACCCGGAGCCCAGTTCAATTTCCGTGGTTGATCCGGACGCCATGTTGGAAGTAGGCCGGATTACCACAGGCATCATGCCTCACGGTTCAGCGTTTGGCCCCGATGGTAGACGACATTACTCTGTGGCAATGATGAACAGTGCGCTTTTTGAACTGGATGCACTGAATCTGAATGTCATTCGCGACATCCCGCTTGGACAAGGAGCCAAACCGACTTGGGTATCAATCCACCCCGATGAACCCCTGGCATACGTAGCGGCCAATGGCGCAGATCAAATCTTGATCGTTGATACGGAAGCAGGAAGAATAACTGCGCGTCTAAATGCTCCAGGAGCTCCATACAATCTTGCTGTTTCCCCGGACGGAAAAACGCTGGTTGCCACATTGAAGAGCGCGCAAGCCGTCAGTATATTTGATCTGTCGACGGGCACCGAACGAGCCCGGGTTCCGAGCTCTCAACCAGTTACGCATGGTGTGATAATTGCTCCCGACAACCAATATGCATTTGTTACTTCGGAAGGAATTGGAGCTACACCTGGAGCAGTAGACGTAATCAACCTGACCACTGCTGCCCGTATAGCTTCACTACAGGCAGGACAACAGACAGGGGGTATCGCCTTCTGGAGAATAACCGACTGACTGCATGGCACAAGCTGCAACACGCTTTATTGACCCCGATGTCTTGGCTCGGCTCTCTTCGCTAGAACTCTTGGCTCGCTCTGTGGTCGAGGGCTTTCTTGCCGGACTCCATCGAAGCCCCTTTAAGGGGTTCAGTGTTGACTTTATGGAGTATCGTCCATATGTGTACGGAGATGACATACGACGGGTGGATTGGAAGGTGTTTGCACGAACAGATCGCTACTTTGTACGAGAATTTGAAGGCGAAACCAATACCCGCCTGCATATCCTCCTGGATATGAGTCGCTCAATGGATTATTCCTCCGGCGGACAGAGCAAACTCAACTACGGTCGATTTCTCGCCGCAGCCATTGCTTGGCTCGCCAATCGTCAAAGGGATGCCTGCGGTCTGACCCTGTTCGACACACAAATCCGAAAACATTTGCCTCCGCGATCCAGTCGCGCACACCTGCACCTGCTGCTTCGCTCACTGGAAGATGCACAGCCTGAAGCCGCTACTGATCTGGAACGCTCGCTCAATGCGGTCGCCGAGCGCCACCGTAAACGCGGGTTCGTTATACTGATCAGCGATCTTTTTACGGATATTGAAACCATCGAGCGCGCACTGCGACATTTTCATTTTACCGGTCACAACGTGCTGGTTTTTCAGGTGCTGGACCCGCAGGAAATCAATTTTGACTTCAAAGATGTTGTGGAACTATTGGATCTTGAGTCGGATGCCAAGATGCTGATTGATGCCAAGACAGCAAGGATCCGGTACCAGGAGAATTTTCAGGCACATCAGAATCGCATACGCCGTACCTGCGGACTGCTCCAGGCAGACTATGCTGTGCTCCAGACCGACGCACCACTCGATACCGCACTCTTTCATTACCTCTCCGCCCGTGCACGGCGAAGAGCCTGAACCTAAACGGCCGTGTCCTTCATAACTCCTCTTTTTCTGGCTGCGGGACTCACTGCTCTAGTACCGGTACTTCTGCATCTCGTTAGGAGGCTGCGAGCCCGAGAAGTTCCGTTCAGTACACACATGTTTCTGGAAGCCACGCCCATTCAGCGGGTGCGCCGGCGACAGCTGCAGGATATCCTTCTGATGCTCCTTAGAGCAGCTGCACTGGTACTGCTGGCACTCCTGTTTGCACGCCCGTTCATTCCTCCCGAAGAACTGCCGTTCCTCCTGGAAACCGAACGCGAGTCCGTCGTCATTCTGATGGATGTTTCCTACAGTATGCAACACGATTCCAGATTTGAAGAGGGAGTACAGCTTGCTCGCGCAGAACTGGAAACAGGAGATGAGTGGGCCCTGGTAACCTTTAGTGATGCCGCTGAGCAGTTAACCGCTCTTGGACGTGATGTATCAGTGCACGAAGCTGCCCTTCGTGCTCAATCCCCCGGCTACCGCACAACTGATCTTTATCCTGCACTTCGTCTCGGCGTGGACATCCTTCAAGACGCCAGATTCGAGCATCGTAAGATCGTATTGATTTCTGATTTCCAGCAATCAGCATTCAGTCCGGCACTAGAAAACCTGCAATTGCCAGAAGATATCACTGTCGAACCCATCAAAGTGGGGGATCAGGTTCCAGAAAACATGTTCTTCGAGAATTTTGAACTCAGCCAGCAACGCCGCGGGGATCTGGTATCCGTTCGATTCAATGCCCGCATGCCAATAGCCGGAGCTGTAACACTGAGTATTGACGAAGATAATGTTGCCAACTATAGCGGAACTGCACCCTCATTCCAGCAACTCGTAGATCGTACTGGTCTCTACCATGGGTATCTATATGTGGATGACCCAGTTCCCGGGTCTGATGATCGGCATTACTTCACCTACAGCGTTCAAACACGTTCAGGCATCTTCGTGGTGGATGGGAGTCCCGGTATGCGCAATGCATTCTTCCTTGAAAGCGCATTTGATCTCCAGGACGCAAGTATGTACCGGTTTGATGCCGGACCGCGCCCCACCCGATTAAGTGCCGCAGACCTGTTGATCGTAACGACCACTGGTTTGGCGTCTAATAGCGATTTTTCGGTTTTTGAGAATTTTGCAAACAGCGGTGGCACAGTCCTTCTGGCCTTTGACGAGGGAAACCTGCAACAGACATCATTGCTGGGGGCAGGCACAGCCGTCGGACCGGTAAATGCACGCGATCGCCAAGGCGCTGATGCGATCATCGCGGAAATTGATAATCAACATCCAATTTTCTCATCACTGGCGGAACACAGTTCCGGGGCTGTCCTCAGACCCCGTTTCCGACGTTTTGTAGAGGTTACCCCTGATTCCACCGCAAATGTGCTCGCGACCTTTGACACAGGAGATCCGCTCCTTATAGAACAATCCCTCGGTCAGGGGCGCGTTCTTGTTTTTACGTCGAGTCTTGGCACCAGTTGGAATGACCTGCCCCTAAGCGAAGTGTTCCTGCCTCTCCTGTATGAAATCGCCAAGTACGCAAATCCTGGATCCAGTTCCGGTCGAGAATTTAATATTGGAGAAGCCGTTATTTTCAACAGTATACCAGGAAGTGAAATGGAAATCGCAAACCCGGAAGGAGATATCTTCAGAGTGGGATTTGACTCTACCGGGACTGGGACTTTCCAGAACACAGACCTGCCCGGTCATTATGACGCGAGGCTAAACGGAACATCTCAACCGTTCTCGGTAAATATCAGCCCCTCGGAAAGCATCCTTTCGGCTAGAGACTTTGAAGAAGTATATGCGGCTCTTGCTAGTCGATCAACCGAATCAGTGCTTGAGCCACAACCTTTGGAGGCGGCAGAGCAAGAACAAAAACTCTGGAGAATTGTGCTATTGATAATGATTGGGGTATTTGCACTTGAAACTATACTCGCCACAAGGCGATAGGCATATGTCCAAGGAGAATCGTTCTGTCCGATTACTCATTACTGAGGTTCAGAAACAATTCAGCCGACGAGCATTGCGACAGCATCTGGCAATGTGTATCGCGGCATGCAGCCTACTTCTTTTTGCCGTCCTGTGGTTCCGCCCCTACCTCGGGGAATGGATGCTCTCCGGAGCGCTAGTACTGGCCGTACTTGTCCCGGCCGCTATGTTCCTGCTGCTTCGGCGACGCTCTGCGCACATCACTGACGCGCAAGTCGCACTTTTTATTGAAGAGCATCATCCCAATCTGGAGGACCGTCTTAACAGTGCCGTGCAAGCTCCCGGCAATGCTGACCAGGAAGTCGTAACCGCCCTCCTGAAAGACGCTGCACAACAGGTCAGAAACTTGGCACCGCGCTCCATGATCGGACGCCTGCGTGCACGTGTGTGGATTGCATCTTCGCTGACCATTGCCTGCGCCTGTTTGGTGGTCGGACTTACAAAACTGGATCGCCTGCAGCTGGATTCCCCCCCGCAAACCAGTGTTCGTACACCCTATATGACCGTTTCTCCGGGTAATGTTGAGGTGGATCAGGGAGAAACCGTACCCATCATTGCAACATTGCGCTCAGGCGAACGGGATGATATAATGCTTGTGCATCAGGATCCCGGCGGAGAATGGGCACGTCAGCCCATGACTGCCGGAAGGGAATCCGGGGCCTATCTCGCTGAAATTTCGAACATACAGCACGACGTACAATACTACATTGAAGCAGGACGCTATCGCACGGACCCGTTCAAACTGTCGGTGTACGTATTTCCAGAAGTTTCTCAAATCGATGTCACCTACGAATCCCCGAATTACGCAAACCTTCCGGTGCGCACACAGGAAAATGAAGGAGATATTGAGGGCTTGAAGGGGTCACGTGTAACCGTAAATGTGCGAACAAACGACGTGACAGAGTCGGCTGTGCTGTCACTCGAAAACGGCGGCGAAATTGCGCTCTCCAGAGTGGGCTCCGGCCAGTTCAGGGGCAGGTTCGATCTCTTGGAAGAGGATCGATACACGGTGCAGTTGCGCGATGAACAGACACGCGAAAACCGCTTCCCGCGTACATACTTGATCACGCCGATTGAGGATTCCAGACCAGATATCACACTCAAGGAACCCGGGCGGGATTTGCGTGCAAATGCAGTTCAAGAAGTATTGATTGCGGCTGATGCAAGCGATGACTACGGTATTAACTCCTTGGACCTCAGGTACTCTGTCAACGGTGACCCCGAAATCAGTATTGACCTGCTCGAAACCGAAAATGTTACGGAAGCAACTGGCGAGCACCTGCTTTTCCTGGAAGATTACACTCTGGAACCCGGAGATGTAATTACCTATTACGTCGAGGCGGCTGATGCGCTGCAATCGGAAGTTTCCGATATGTATTTCGTGGAGATTGTGCCATTTGAGCAGCAGTTCACGCAATTGGCGAATGCAGGGGGTGGACAGGGCGGCATGCAGGGACGGCAAGGCGGCTTGGTCGTAAGCCAACAGGATATCATCGCAGCCACTTGGCGACTTCTGCGCGAACAGAACGATATTCCAGACTTTGATGAGGCTCTCGAAGCGCTCACACAAGCACAACGTAATCTGCAAGCGAATATTCAGGAGCGGTTGCGTACGACAGCATTTTCGCTCGAGTTACGCGGCAGCCCGGAGCAGCAAAAAGTAGCCGAGTACCTGGAAGCCGCAGTCACGGAAATGGATCAGGCCATTGATGACCTTTCTGCGGGACGCCTGCGGGAGGCGCTCACACCCGAGCGTCGTGCACTCAATCAACTGCTTAGAGCGGATGCCCTCAATACCGAGCGACAAGTCGCACGGCAACAGCAGGGAAGCCCGGGCGGAGGGGGTGCCAATGCCACAGAGGAACGCATGTCTGAGCTAATGGATCTGGAGCTGGACATTACCAGGGACAAGTACGAGTCGCCACAATCAGCACCGGCTGCACAGGCAAGTGCGGAAGAAAACGATGCGTTGCGACGCGTACGTGACCTTGCACAACGGCAGCAGGAACTGGCGGAGCAGCGTCCTCCCGAGACCGAAGAGGATCGTCGGCGCTTCGTTGACCGCCTGCGGCGTAACCAAGAGGAATTGCAACAGTCCCTGGAAGAGCTGCAGCAGCAACAGTCCAGTCAAAGGGCACAAAACGATATGAACCAAGCCCTGCGAAACATGGAAGAGGCGCAGCGCGCACTACGTCGGGGAGATATGGAAGAAGCAGCCAGACGACAACAGCAGGCTGCCAATTCATTGCAATCCCTTGAGGATGCCCTGCGACTGCAGACCCGAGGCACAGACCGGCGTGCACTTGAACAACTGAATGAAGACCTCACCGAACTCATTGAGCAGGAGCAGGAGCTTGCCGAGGACCTGGTTGAAGAAGGGGATCGCCCCTCCAGAGAAGACCTGAACGAACTGGAAGGGCGTCGCAGCGATACCCTGGAGGACCTCGAAAACATTATGGAGCAGGCGGAGATGCTCGAAAACTCCAACTCGGAGGCACAACTGGCAGCACGAAACCTCAGGCAAGAAGTACATCGCAGGGCGCTCCAGGAAGACATGCGGAACTCGCAGCAGGCACTTCGTAATGGGTGGATGCCAACAGCCCGGCGAATCCAGGATGAGATCACCGAAGATCTGGAGGGCCTGAAAGCTATCCAGCGTGAATTGCGCGAGTCCCTGCCTGTTACCGAAGAAGAAGCATTGAGTCGCGCCCTTGATGACCTTGAACAGCTTCGAGATGAGTTACAAGATCTGGAAGCGCAGGCAGAACGAATGCGCGAAGGGGATGCTTCACCTGCACAGCAGGCCCGACTCGAAAACCAGATTAATCGGGTCAGGGAAGCAGCACGTAACCTGGAAGAAGGTGTACGCGGCGGCCAACGCGCTACCACCGGAATCCAGAACTCACTCACCAGAGCCGACCACACGGGAGTGTTGCTGGATGAAGACTCGTCTGAAACATTTTTCAATCGGGATGTTTATGCGCCGCTCTCCCAACTCGAAACTCAACTGCTTCAAGCTTTGGAGGCTGTTAAACTGGAATCCAAGCTGTACGGCAGTCGCCGAGGCGAAGTGCCCAGTGAGTATCAACGCCTGGTGGAAAAGTACTATGAATCACTCTCCCGACGGCCAAGTCAGTAGTGGTGGATGTTCAAGTTTGATACTGTGCAGTTTGCCGAAGGCACGGTAAACCTGCAGGTCAGTGCGCTTGCTGTGAGTGTGTTGGCAGGCGTTTTGATAATTCTGGTCGTTGCGTTCCTGCGCAGCCAGGCCCCGCTGCATGTTCGGGCAATAAGCTTAGCGCTGCGCTCCCTAGCTGCATTGCTTCTGGTTTTCCCTCTCTTTGAGCCTCAGCTGATCGTACCTGAAGTTGTCCCGGATGAGAATTTTGTCGCCGTGGTTGTGGATGCCTCCGACAGCATGTTATTGCCAGACGGGCCGGATGGCCAAACCCGATTCACACAGGCAAAAGACCTCCTCAACAATGAACAGGAGGGAATCATCCGTGAATTGGAGGAAACATTCAAGGTACGCCTCTATACCTTTGCCGCTTCGACCACAAGAGTCGACAGCATTCATCAGGCCATACCTGCTCACGAGACAGATCTTGCAGCAGCCCTGAACCGCCTGCGCGTGGATTTTCGGGGATTACCTCTTACGGGGGTACTCATTCTGACAGACGGCAACACAAACAGTCGCAATGAAGCCTCTGAGCAGGCTGCAATCCTTCGCAATGACGGGATCGGCGTACACATACTGGGCCTGGGCAATACTACTCTGAACTCCGAACGTGAACTGCTTGAAGTGACTGCCCACAAAGGGCTTGGTGAGCAGGCCGGTGCAGAAGTGGAAGTCAAAATCCGCAGTGCTTCCCGGGAAACTGATCCTGCGAAAATCTCCGTCTATGATGGAGATGTAGAGGTCTTCTCTGAATTTGTACAGCTCAAAGGAGATGGACTGGTCGATCAACTGGAATTCTTTTTTGAACCGCCGAGCACCGGCGCCCGGGAATATCATGTAACACTGGAGCCGACTTCAAACGAATTCAATGCACTCAACAACTCGCTACCCGTGCTGGTTGATACCCGCACAGACACGCTTCGCGTATTGTATTTCGAGGGACATTTGCGACAGGATTATAAGTTCATCAAACGCGCTCTAGAGTCCGATCAAGTGATCCGCTTTTCAGCGATCACTCGTACGGGAACCGGCAAGTATTATCGACAGGGAATTCGCTCACCAGATGAACTAATGGGAGGATTTCCGTCCGAAGCCGATGTTCTCTACGGCTTTGACGCCATAATTCTCGGGGATGTCGAAGCTTCCGCCTTTTCTTTGCGTCAACTTCAGCTTATTGAATCGTTTGTGCGTGTTCGTGGTGGAGGATTCGTAATGTTGGGAGGACGGAATGCTTTTTCCGAAAGCGATTACGCGGGCACACCACTTGCGGACATACTGCCTGTACGGCTTGACTTTTCCCGTGCACAGGTCCTCCCGATGCGATTTGAGGGCGAAAGTGGGGACCGTGGATTTGTCTTTGAGCCCACACCCGACGGTCTGGGACACGCATTCATGAAGCTTTCTCCCGACCCTGCGATGAACCGACTCCTCTGGCGGGGAATGCCAAAATTAACTAGCATTAACCTGCTGGGCGGTGCTAAACCTGGTGCACAAGTACTCGCAGTGAAGCCAGAGGACGCATTTGGCCCGGAAGAGCCGCTTCTGGCAATTCAGCGATATGGCAAGGGGCGTACGGCCGCCCTTGCCACCAGCAGTTCATGGCGCTGGCAAATGCTGCTGGAAGCAGACGACGAACGTCATGAGCGGTTTTGGCAGCAGTTTGCACGTTGGCTGGCGGCCAGCGCACCCGCGCGGGTTGATATAGAAACTCCCAGTACACGGCTTACTCCTGGAGAAGCTCATCAACTGGATGTGCGCGTCTACAACGAAGATTATCGTCCTCTGACGGGTACTGAGCTGCGTGCGCTCGTTCGTGCTCCTGACGGCACGGTGCAGCCGATGGTAGTTGAAGAAGATCTCTCGGACGAAGGACTCTTCGAGATGCGCTTAACACCAGGCGATGAAGGAGTTTATGAAGTCACGGTGGAGGCAACGCTGGCAGATAACGTGATTGGACAGGATCAACGCAGTTATCTGGTGCGTCATCAACCAATGGAGTATTATGATGCCACATTGAAACGGGAATTTCTGGAGCAATTGGCCACGGTATATTACACGCCTGACGAAGCCTCCGATGTTTCCATGAACCTGCGATCGCGCCGTACCAGCACTTCGGTTTATCGGGCGGCTTATCTGTGGGACATGCCCCTGTTGTTTATTCTTTCTGTACTTCTCTTATGTGGAGAGTGGCTTTATCGAAGACGACAAGGATTGCGTTAGGACTGATCCTGATCTGTATTGCAAATCCGGCCATCGCCCAGGAGCGGTACGCGCTGGTAGTTGGTGGACTGGGGGGCGCACCAGATCAAACGAGTCGTATTGCCTCGCACTTAGAAGACACCTACAACGCATTTACTGGACCGCTGGGATTTGCCCGGGACAATGTCATTGTACTTGCCGAGCGTTCCCTAACAGCCAATGACTATGTGACCGGAGAATCAACGGCCGACGGCATCCGTGAACAGTTTCTGGAACTCAGCCAACGCCTGACTCCCGAGGACGAAGTCTACATTCTTCTGTTTGGTCACGGGAGCTATGACGGTAAACAAGCAGCACTTAATATTCCCCGACGAGATCTTACCGGAAGCGACTATGCTGACCTGTCGGATGAGCTATCCGCGGCACGGATTGTGTGGATCTGTACGATGAGTTCAAGCGGTCCCTTCATTCAGGCACTTAGTGGAGCAAACAGAATCGTGATTACTGCAACGCGAACGGGCACTCAGCGTAATCAGACGGTATTTCCAACGTACCTGGTTGAATCATTGATTGAACCCGCCGCTGACCTGGATCGTGATGGCAGCCTTTCCATAAAGGAGGTTTTTCAATACGCTGCCCAGCAAACGGTGCTACATTACGAAACCGAGGGCCATTTGGCAACCGAACACAGTCTACTCGACGACAATACAGATGGTGAGGGGACTCGCGTAGAAGTTCTTGACGAATCCGGAGATGGAAATTTAGCGAGTGTAACCTGGCTCAGACGCACGCAAGTTCTCACAGGGAACCCAACCCTGGCAAGTGAACGTACTGCGCTGGAAACCCAAATTGCCGCACTTAAATCGCGCAAATCACAGATGGGCTCCGACGCTTATTATGCTGAGTTAGAAACGCTGTTTGTTGCTCTGGCACGACTGAATGACCGGATCGAAGGGGAACTGTAGTAGTGAAGGGGAACCATATTCACGAGTAACAGCGCTACATAGGTATCCGTGAATCAATTTTAGGGTCACAGGGCGCGATAAGGGTAAAGATTTCCGCGCGACACCTGATCGCCTTGTAAGGAGAGATAGTCTCAAGATCATTGATGATGGGAGAAAGATGTTCGCCCAGATTGGTTTGATCAGATTAAAGAAGACCGGCCTGCGGTGTGATTGATATTAAGAATGCGGCCTATATGCGACCAACAAAGAAAAGTCTGAAACTTCAAAGAGGTAAGGCCGGCTCAGACATGGGGCTTTTTTGTTTTTTATATTTATGACAGTGCTACTGTTGGAAATGAGACGTATTCTTAAAAGCGTCGCAGCATTTCCCTACACTGCGATCCGACCGTAAGCTATTGCTTGAAAGCAGGAAATCAAACACTATTCTCTCCCAAGGGCATTGCCTTTTGGTATAGGTTAGACAACAGACGATAAACACGAGACCACCCCATTATTGAAGGTCAAAGAGCGGGCTAAAGAACCTTTTGGCCCACGTTGGACACGTACAGAGATGTACGAGTACTTGTTGACCCAGCACGGAGCAAATGTCGAGGATGTGATCGCGTATTTGATGATCCACACCACTTAGAATTAGACCATAATACGCCCTGATCATCGGAAGGGTGGAATCACATCCATAACCGGATTCTCCTTTAAGGGCCTTGTAACAAGCTAAATAGCAAAACCTACACAATCATTGGATTCCGTTAGGAGGATTTAGAAACGAGGGTTTATGATCAAATGATGAACACAGAAAAGAATCAGAACCCTAAATCAGGCGCAGACCTGGCTCGTATTCGTGCGGAGATTGACCGTGCAATGAACGCACCCAGTCCGAATCCGAGGTACAGTGGCATGACACCGTTAGAGGTTGTCAGTGTGCTGCGAAAGGCCGCAAGAAAGCCAACAAAAGGAATTAACAGGGTGTTTTCAAGTATTCTACGAGATTCTCGTTTGTTAAGTCTTGTCGCGTTATTGGTCAATGTCGCGTCCGCGCAGCCCATGAATCCTGCACCATTGTATAGCCCGGGCTTTGTGTGGGTGCAATTTGCAGAGGGGGTAGCTGTTTCAGCCGGCGCTGGCAAGACCGGCCTTGCCATATTCGACCAGGAGGCGGCGCGCTATGGTGTCACTGAGGTCAGGAAGGCTTTTTCGTTTGTGGACCGGGTCGCTGAAAAGAGAGAGCTTGCCGAGAGCACTAAAAAGTTGCAACGCATCTATGCCGTGCATCACGAAGAATCATTCGATTCAAGGCGGGTAGCCGCCGCTTTGGCGCGGGATCCAAACGTGGTCTATGCCGAGCCGCGCTTTGTCCGTGAGTCAATCTGGGATTTAGCCGGGCCAGAGGAGCCCGAATCCGCAATACTTGACACGCCAAACGATCCATTGTTCCGGGAAGCCCCTTACATGCAGCGGTCTCGTATGCCCGATGCGTGGAACGTGGTCAAGGGCCAGCAGGGGAATGTCGTGATAGCGATTGTGGAACTTGGGGGCTTTAGCTTGAGCCATGAGGACCTACGCGGCACGTTGTGGACCAATCCGGGTGAGATTCCAAATAACGGCGTTGACGACGATGCAAACGGATTTGTGGACGACGTTCACGGGTGGGATTTTCGTGCAAATTCGCCGATTGTCGAAGGCTTAGCAAGTAGTCAGGGCGTACGACATGGCGTGGCCGTGTCTGGCGCGGCCTTGGCGGAAACGGACAACGGTATAGGGCTGGCCGGAACCAGCTGGAACGCCAAGTTCATGCCTTTGGTGGGTAGTGTCTCGGGCGTTTTGTACGCGGCCCTGAACGGCGCCGACGTTATCAACGCAAGCTACGGGGGACCTGGTTATTCCAATACGGCAGCGCAGGCTATGCAGGCAGCTGTGGATGAAGGGGCTCTAGTAGTTGCTGCGGCGGGAAACAGTGGTGTAAACAGCGATCAGGTCCCTTCCTACCCGGCTAATTATCCCATCAATCTGAACGTTGGTGGAACGTTAGCGGGATCGGATGTGAACTACTACAATTACGGCAGGAGCGTAAGCGTCTTTGCAGCGGGCAGGAACGTAGTGGTTCCCGTTCCGGGAAACGCATATGGCAGGGAATTCGGGACCTCATTTGCATCCCCGCTGGTCGCAGGCATTGCAGCGCTGGTCAAGACAGCAAATCCGCACTTCACGCCGCACCAGGTGCGTGAGCAAGTGCGCCTCACAGCGGACAACATTGACGCCGTTAATGATGCCTCCCTAGCGGGTCTGCTTGGGCGTGGCCGTGTTAATGCCTATCGCGCTGTCACGGAAAGTGGGTTCCCGGCCGTACGCATGACGGAGTACCAGTTGATAGGTGGCGAACGTGCACTCCAGAGCGGCGAGTCCGCGGAAGTAACGGCGAGGGTGACCAACTATCTGGCCGATACGGAGAATTTGACCATATCGTGGTTTTCGGACGGGGCGTTTGTGGAATTCGACACGGGCCCGATAAGTATCGGCCGCCTGGAAATGGGAGAAAGCATCGAAATCTCGACCAGCTTCACGCTAAACGAGAACACGCCATACCGGGCGCGCTTCTTTGTATCTCCCCGGGCTCGGGACGGATCCTATGACGATGCGGCTGACATCGTGCGGCTGACTGCCAACGCGGGAGAAACGCTCACTCATAGAACCGATGCGATGGGCTTCACCATTACATCCGAAGGGAATCTTGGTTTTCTTGATACCCGCTTCCGCGGAGTGGGTCGTGGCGTCTGGATGTATGACGAGAACAACCAGGAGCGATCTATTTTGCACGAGGGTAGCTTGGTCGTGGCTACCGGTCCAGATGCCGTGTCCGATGGCTTTTTTAGTAGCGAAAGACGGTTTTTGGATCCCACTCAGCACATGGATTTGATTCCGAAAAAAGGAGCCAAGCTGGAGATACGTGAACCCGGGCAGTTGGTGACTCAGGAAGGACGCATGGAGTTGGTGGACAGCCGTGCAGCCAATCCGATTGGCGTAGCGATACTTCAGGAGAGTTTTGTCGATACCGCCGAGGAGAATGAAGACTTTGTCATCTTACGGTATACATTGACCAATCCCACTGGCCGTACCGTGGAAAATATGCACGTCGGCCTGATGTTTCGCTGGAGACTGAATTCATTCCGGACCCCGGACTATGTTGGATTCGACGGGAGCAGAAGTTTCGGCTTTAATCAGAACGCCGCTGCCAACCCGAACCTTCTGGTAGGTACCTTGCCGCTGACGGCGACCTCCCCAGTGCACTTTCGGGTCTTGAACGATAGGGCCGAAATGACGGATCGGACGAAGTGGTCGTTCTTGACGGGTGGGATACATAGTCCACCCTCTGGTGCCGATCATTGGACGCAGGTTACGGGACTGGGCCCGTTCACGATAGATCCTGGAAAAGAAATCCCGGTGGCCTTTGCTGTGGTAACCGGTAGTAGCCGCGAAGATCTCTTTCAGAACGCAGACAACGCGAAGGCGCTTTGGGAAAACACGATCCAGCAGGCCCCCACCGCCCAGTTTATCCAAAATATTGACGGCCCCGCCATCGATGTATACCTGGACGGCCAGCGCGTCTATGACGACTGGGCGTTCCAGTCGGCTTCAGATTTCGAAGCACTCTCGGTGGGCGAACACACTATTGACGTGGTCGCCGGTGGCGAAAACGACAACGCCCAACCGCTGAGTTCCAAGACGATAGCCGTGAGCACCTCCACAGACTACCATGTACTGGCGCATGGCAAGGGCGAAGACGTGAACCTTGTAATTGTGAACGACGTGCGGAAAATCCATTCCATTGAAGACCAAGCCACCTTTTATGTGGCGCATGGTGCCCGGGATTTGGATGCGGTGGATGTCCGCTTGTTGCAACCGGGGGCTGACGCGGTAGTGCTCCTGGATAATGCTTCGTACGGCGCCGCGGGCCAGTACACGACGATTTCCCCCGGATTACACGACATCGAAGTGACCGCAGCCGCCGATGGCCGTTTGGTCAACGTGTTCCAGTTTGACCTGAGTGGTCTCGCGCAGCAAGCCTTTATGCTTGGTCTTTCCGGCAGCGGTACGTCGGCACGAGAAGGCTTGACCATGATAGGCGTACTGGCCGACGGCACGATTCTTTACCCTACAGCCGTAACCAGAACCGAAAGTCCAACCGAGCTTCCGCAGCAGTTCGTATTGCACGGTAACTATCCGAATCCATTCAATCCGAGCACAACCATCCTGATGGATTTGCCGGCGGACGCAAAGGTTACCGTAGAGGTGTTTGACGTGCTCGGCCGCGCTGTCCTGCGCACTATGCCCCAAGATCTTGAGGCAGGCCACGGGCGCTTGATCAGAATCGCCGCCGCCGCCCTCGCCTCCGGCACGTATCCGTATCGCGTGCGCGCGACCACGGCCACTGGCACCGAAATACATATCGGACAAATGACGATCCTCAAGTAGCGCCTGACAACCTGCTTCCTGGGGCCTCGTCCGGACTGGGAGGCAGCGTTTCCAAATGGTAACACCAATGCACCCTGTATTCGCCGGGCCGTCCTTAGCTTAGCAATCGAGGGAGCCACCTCACGGGGCGTGCAAACATGCAGCAGACAGATATTGCCCTTGCGCGGGCACGTCGATACATTTTCGATCGGCCTTGCAACAGGTACGGGGCAGTAGCACTGTTTCAGCGTCTGAACACAACATGAGACGGATTAATTGTGCTAAAAAGCGCCTAATTGACCCTAAGCATCTCAATCCCATATTCCTACTCTTGGATTCGCTTCCAATGTGAATCTACAGCATCTCCTAAGTCCTAACGACCAAGTGCCTTAAGCATACTTTTGGTCGAGATGAATTTTACACGCGGACGTCCCTGAGCCTTGCCGGCATCGACTTCCAAACGGTCCAACTCCACCCAATCCTCCCAGGAAAACACGCACTCGCATCGACTCTGGAGCAGATGATTCACCGATTCAGGTGCTGTAGACTCGGGGTTGAAGCCGTGCCCAGCCTCCAAATCTTCCAGCATACAGCGAACTGTTTCTTGCGCGTCAGGCTTATTTGTACCGATCACACCCGTCGGACCCCGCTTGATCCAGCCACCCACATAAACTCCACAGGCAACTCCATCTCCGCTCACCCTACCTTGATCGCTCGGGATTACTGCCCAATCTTCTCTGAAAGGTAACCCCGGTAGTGCTACTCCCCGGTAGCCTACCGATCTAAATACAACTTCTGCCGGCAATTTTTCCGTGATATCTGTTGGCTGAGGACTCAAACGGCTCCCCTGCTCTACAAGCACATTGTGTCGAAGCGTCAAGCTACCCACTCCACCTGAACCATCATCATGCAATATCTCCGGGGAAACCAAAAACCGTAAAGTCAGCAGACGTGGTTTGCCCTCACCGGACTGTCTTGCGAAAGATTGAACGATTTCGACCTTCTTGGTTGTTAACCGATCTCCATGCGCCGACATCCAGGCTTCAGAGACTGGATCCAACTGCGCCTCCGCCTCGGGTACAGAAATATCTGCCCCGGGTAACTGCCCTAACTCCTTGGCCTCTGGATGTGTAAATGCAGCCTGAGCGGGACCCCGCCGCCCCAACATATACACCTCGCGTACTTTGCTTTCAGCCAGTGCCTCCAAGGCGTAATCTGCTATATCCGTTTTTTTCAGTTCATCAATCGTTCTGCACAATATGCGACAAACGTCCACAGCCACATTCCCCACGCCTACCACGGCCACACAACGTCTCGAAAGATCGAACTCCAAGTGACGATAATCGGGATGGCCGTTATACCAGGCAACAAAATCCGTTGCTGAGTAACTGCGATCCAGATCTTCGCCCGGAACATTGAGCCTACGATCAACCTGTGCACCTGTGGAGAAGTAGACCTGATGATAATGTCTTTTCAGATCTTCCAGATGGATATCAGTACCGTACTCTACGTTACCAAAAAAACGAAAGCCGTCCTGCGCTGCAGTTTTCGCATAAACACGCGTGACGTTCTTGATCTTCTGGTGATCAGGAGCAACGCCGCTACGAACGAGTCCATAGGGGACCGGTAGTTTATCAAACAGGTCTACCGTAACAATCTTGGACTTTTGCCTAAGCAGGTGCCCAGCTGCGTAAAATCCTGCAGGTCCTGCTCCAATTATGGCGATCCTAGCAGGATTCTCCACACTTCCAATGGTAGCCATATACTTTTCCAAATTTTACCGAACAAACTGCCGAAGTATAACCCATTGTGTATTACTTCTCGGAATACTAGAGGATTAATCTGTCTGGATTCGCGCTTTTTGTCGTTGTGCGTAGTATATCTTCATCATTTTAATAGACAATTCGTTCTTGGGCATACATCAATTATTGTGGGGTCTAGGCAAGTGCATCTGTACACGTGGACTATGCACTTGATGAAACTAGAGCCTCAATTCCTTCCCCGCCATTTAGGAAACCTGCTCGGGAATTGCACAGCGAATTAATTCGGCATTAGCTGGTGTGCTTGTATGCTTGCTGCATGGACTCCATCCACACCTACGGCCTTGCTGCTGTGACTCTGCCCCCAAGGTGCCCGACCCAGGCCCCACTTTTCATGAGTACCTCTGGACAATTCTTCGGGCTGGGAGTCTGCAGCTTATCTTGTCGAGCGCCGTGACTGGCATAGCGAGACGATCATCCATTTGTGGTGCCGGCCATCGTGCTTTCTAGCCCTCCATGTATAGGTTGGGGTTGGCGTCAGCCTGCAGGGGCGTCGCCGTGTTGTGACGGTAACGGAGCGTGGGCCTCATGATCTGTCTCGTATAGGAGCCGTATTGGACGAATTAAACTCCCGCGGATTGGTTTCCGGGATGCTGTTGACCATTCAGGGTAACGTGGCACTACAACAATCTTTAGGACATTCCAAATGTCGCTGAGTCTTTCTGTCTTTGTGTCGCACAGGAGGCCAAGTGCGCAGAAAAGTGGCAGAATCAATATTTAAATTTTAGAAACTGGTAAACAATAATTGCATGCGGTTACGAGCCTGACGCGGAATATACAGGTACTTGCTGCGTTTTTGAAACAACCCCCGAGATTTGCCTTAAACTCTGCTAACTTTGTAGTGGTAGGTGTTGAAGACAGCATAGGTAGGCTTATCTATTGTCCATCAGGTGAATTTGATCCCATCTTCCCCAAGTCTGGAGAATTGCTATATAGACTGACATTCTCTCACGCCCGGATGAACCCCACGATTGTTCACCTTGGAGACACCCAGTTGCGCGACGGCACGATGACATGTGGAACCGAGCAAGCCTGAACCTTGTCAAATTGATCCGCATGGCGTCTCATTGTGATAGCTATACATCAAAGTTCCTTGAATCCACCAATACCTGCTGCGGTTGACCGCGGGCCCGCCAGATATTTTCATGGGCGAATACATGTCCGTCGCGATTTTGAAGGACTTTTAGGGCGGGCGAGCGATACCGATACTGGCACGACCTTCCTGATTCAAGGTGCGCCTGGAATTGGGAAAAGCGCCCTGCTTTATGAATGTGAAAGACATGCACGATCGCGTAAATGGAAGGTCGCGGATATTGGGGTGGACGCCCTTTGGGATTCCCATAAACTACTTGATTCTCTTGGACTTGGAGACAAATATGAAGTGACCGAAAAATCCACACAGTTCGGATTGAATGATTTTTTTGGTAGGGGATATAAAAGAATTCAACCTCAGTCTACAGTCAAGAATATACTCGAGGACGGAAAACATCCATTGTTGTTAGTCTTAGATGAAGCACAAGTGCTGGGAGATAAGGATGTCCCACCACCTGAATACAAGGCGACTATGATCCACGTACTTGATCTAATTCATAATGGAAAACTGGGCAGACCCGTCGTCCTTCTGGCGGCGGGCCTTAACGAGACTAGGGATGCCTTTGGTAAGCTTAAAATTTCAAGGTTTGGACAGAGCTGTCTGGTACAATTGGGAGCTTTGAGCAGGGAATCTGAACGTGCGGTGATTCGGGACTGGCTAGAGAAAGAGGGTGGTGCCAAAGAGGATCCCACGGCATGGATTGATGCGATCGCGCAGAAAACCTATGGTTGGCCCCATCACGTCTTATCATATGTGTACCCCGCTGCCAATCAACTTAAGGCAGATGGCGGGATCATGACAGCAAATGGACTGAAGGCCGTGCTTAAAGCGGGCGAAAAGGGCCGATTGGCGTATTATCAGGAACGAGTCGTTCGTTTCCGTGGAAATCAGATCCGATGTCTGGCAAGGTCTATTGCGGATGTTCCCCAAGGAAAACCTGCCGAATATAAAGACATCTTGTCTTCGCTGAAGAAGGAGTATGGCAGAAGTACAGCGGAAAAACTGTTTCAACGCTTTGAAAGGAAGGGAATACTAGAGGAGAGTGGGGCAGGATACGCGGTTCCGATTCCCTCAATGCACACTTGGCTAAAGGAAGAATATGCAAATAAATAACTTTCCCCAGGTTATCTGACGCTACCAAAACCGAACGCACCCCTTTCACGATTTTGCCTTCCGGTGCCTCAGAACGCAAAATCGCAAGGTATTGGCATTTCAATTGGCGACAGCATACAGAAAAACTTGCCAAAAACAAATTTGCGCTTAAGGGTAAACTTCTGAATCAAAGTGCCAGTAGTTTTTCAAAAACCGTAATCGAAATGCTGCAGTCATCGGCTCGTAAAATCACTTGGAGCAGATGTTGCTCACCGTGGGCGTTAAGCATATTCGTTGCTCTTATTGTCAGCTGTAATTCGCCCGAGGTTGTCCCAATTCAAGATTCTGGAGCTGAGGAATCTACACTACAGTCGGATAGTGTAATCCAGTTACGCATCAAAACTCAAGACCCTGACCCCACGGAACCAATTCAGGTGGATGGGGCCCTCGGTGGCTTGGAGGGCTTCGTTCGAGACGGTGGAGGTAACCCTATAGGAATGGTCAATATACAAATTGACGGACTAGAGATGGGAGGTGTAACAGGACCGAATGGATATTACCTTGTGAGTCGTATTCCGCCTGACGTTCACACATTAGTCGTCAGGGCACCAGGCCTGAACCAGAATCTATCTGTGAGAATACTTCCTGACTCTATTCTCCAATTTGACATCACACTTGAGTAAGCCGGCTTTCCGAGAACGAGCTCCTGATGTGCGTTTTTTGTTTAAGTCTGTGAGATCTCGACGAGGCATTTTGACGAGCCTACGGGAATAACTTGAGCAAGCTAACCAAAATTCAATCCGATGGGAACCAATTCAATCGATTTGTGGGATTTTGTTGGCTCTCAAGCACCTAAGGGCCTTTTGGGGAGATAGATTTAACCGCGATGTCCTCATGTGGCTGGTAGCCAAGTGTATGACGGACACGCACACATCCAGTCGATCCGCGTGTTTTTGACTGGAGGCGTGGGTTCGGAGGGGCTAGTCTGTCATCGGATCAAAGGAACACCGTAGGACGGACCACTATCGCCGCTGCTGTAGGTTCGGCGGGAGGTGCACTTGTCTTGGGGACTAGTTGCTTGCCCGTCGGTTTCGCTTTGATCCATGGTCAGGCTGCCTTACCACGTTCCGAGGCCCTGTCATGTCAAACCACGGCGTCCATTTTCCAGCACTGGGCTTTTCTGTTGGTTACAGTTCAAAGTCTTTGAACAGTTGTAGTGGGGGCGCTTTCGCCGGCAGTACTGGAATTGCCGCCGGGCATGCGGCCCCAGTCAGTCGCACAGCATCCACGTACTCCACCTCTTCCTAACAAAGCCCTTGCGCCTTCCGGCTCGCGTCATACGACGCCACACTTTATGCTAGACCCAATGACGCACGAATTCGAATAATGGACTTGATTGTGAAATCCAGATGTGATTCGCCCCCTTCTCCGCAGGTTCAGATTAGTGCGTGCGACCACCTGTCCCACCTACCGAATGCGAAAGTGCAGGAATTCCTCTTTCAGCGTACTCAACAACTTCGAGCACGCCTTTATGCGGAGTACCTTCCATACGCCCCATACGCCCCAGCCGCGCTGCCTTCGCCGTGTACCGATGAATCAAGATTTCCAGAAAGTGAACACTCCCCTGATCGAGATCCGTGCGCTGCGTCTTCAGCGTACTCAGCGCGTTGTAGAACTTGGCCAACACTTCCAGAAGAAACTTGCATCCGACCTTCTCCAGCAAGCCCTATCTGGCGTGAACATCCACCAGAATCACCAGGCTATTCGACGTTACCAAGACCGAACGTAGCCCCCTTCATTGATATTTTGCACTCTGTTGGTTCAGAACGCAAAATCATAAGGTGTTGCATTTCATACTTGAATTGGCGACCGCACCGTTTCATGGTTCAGACTGAGGAGATAGGAATCGATAGCGGAGAATCACTGGGTTACCAATTTCACCATTGGGAAGCGGCTCATGTTCGCCAATAGCATAAAAATATCCACCGCCAGCTGCGAGAGGATAAGCCGGGGAAACCGTGCTGCGCGCTGGGAACTGTGCTGTATTGCTAGCCACGTTTAAACCGTATCCTTCACCTGCACGCACATCGCCTAAGCTCCACCTACTGTCCAGGTCTGCGTAGACAACCATTCGTGTTGACCCATTGAGCGCAAAAACTGCAATTGTAGACGGATACTCCTTTTGCAGTTCGAGTTTATTTTCTGGGGAAGCGTCGGGAAAATCTCTCGGTCTCCATTCGAAAAACTCGGGTTCGTATTGGATCCTTGACAAACTTGATCCTACGGGTATCGCGTCCATGCTTTCGGCGTACACGTAGTATGCACCATCGTCGAAACAATCAATGGTCCTACCTCGCTGTCCCGCAAAATACGTATTCAGGAAAATCAGGCGTGGCGGTTCAATGAGAACCTCTCCAATCGTCTCAAGCATTGGAGAGTAAATATTAGCCGTAGCCTCTTCTTCGATTTGGACCTGCTGAGTGAATATTGAGTCCTTGTACACGCAGAACGCTTTCGCCCAGGGCATCAACATTCTTTTTTCGGCAAAGCAGGTCCCGTCAGCTTCAAAGATGACGGCACCGCCAGCAAATCTCATAGTCATTATGCGGTCATCTCCGATGAAACGAGTACTCCATGGATAGAAGTCTACGTCGTCAGGCAGGCATTCAGATGCGGAATAGGAACGTATATAGCTTCCTGATGGGGCAAACAGATAGGCGCTGTTAGCTAAATGGTCGGTTACCAGAATTTCTTCTCGTTGGCTGACGTCAAGAAACGCGACCTGTCCAATAAGTACAATCGGATCCAGTCGCAGCGTGTCCTGTAGCACAAACAGTTCTACAAAGGGCACTAATGGCGAGCGAACCGTGGCCACCTTTGAATTCTCCGAAAGGCAACCTGCCGCAGGAAGAGCACAAAGAACGATGAATAGTTGAGCCCAAATCTTACGCTGCATATATCAATGTGCCTCTTGCTAATTCAGTATTCGACTGGATTTGGCTTGTGTTCCGTGTGAAGCGCTTTGCGTTTGAGATCGCCCTATTCTTGAGTCGGGAGAAGCGCTGGATGTAGCTTCCATGCTAAGTGGTTCGGACAGCTCCGTTTCGCCTTTCCTGGCTTTGGACACATATTTCCATACTAACGAGACATGATGGAGTGGCAGTCGGCGATATTAAAATAAAGAAAAGGCCCTTTTCTTTATTTTTGTGAAATCAAAATTAAGTTTCTTTACTTTGCATGCACCCTCACGACGCGAGGTCTCGAATGGGACGTGATGTTGTCATTTCTTCTGTGGGGGAGGAACGAGTTAAGGCATATCTGCCACCGCCGCTTCCCCCAGATCCACGAGTTAACATGGAGAAGTTAACTGCCAAATTAGAAAAGGCCCATTGGGTCATGGGGAGACTAGATGGCATGACAGCAATTTTGCCAGATATTCCAATTTTCCTGAACACTTATGTCAGGCAGGAGGCGTTGCTGTCATCACAGATTGAAGGAATCCGATCATCATTATCTGATCTCTTACTTTTTGAAGTTGACAGTGCACCTGGGATTCCCATAGATGATGTACAGGAAGTGTCCAATTATGTGGCTGCGATGAACCATGGACTAAAGCGTACTGCAGAAGGTTTCCCATTAAATCAGCGCCTGATGCGGGAAATACATGAAATACTCCTTTCCGATGGCCGTGACAGCACAAAACTTCCAGGGGAATTTAGACGGTCGCAAAATTGGATCGGAGGATCCCGTCCAGGGAACGCCCTGTATGTGCCTCCTCCGCCAGAACATGTCGTTGATTTGATGGGCGATCTGGAGAAGTTTATTCACACAGATTACACCGAATACCCTACGCTAGTAAAGGCTGGCCTGATGCATGCCCAATTTGAAACAATTCACCCATTCCTAGATGGGAATGGGCGCTTGGGAAGATTGCTAATTACGCTCCTATTGTGCACTAGTGGACTTCTGAGACATCCGATTCTCTACCTCAGTCTGTATTTCAAGACACATAGATCTCATTATTACGAGCTTTTACAGCGCGTGCGCACCCATGGTGATTGGGATTCATGGCTTGAATTCTTTTTGGACGGGGTAATCCATACATCGGAGCACGCCATCGAAACTGCCAAAAAAATCCTTGGGTTGTTTGAGAGAGATTATGAGAAGATTAAACAGTCTGGACGACTTGTGGCATCATCACTGCGGGTACATAAGGTACTGCAGAAGCGTCCAGTGCTTCCGGCATTGTATGCCGTCAGGAGTGCAGGCATTTCGTTACCTACAGTGTACAATGCTGTCAGGCACCTTCAAAGCATTGGCATCGTGAAAGAAGTAACCGGAAAGAGGAGGAATCGCGTCTTCGCATATGACGAGTATTTTCGGATTTTGAGCAATACCAGTGATCCTGTTGCATAAAGATTCTGACTTGTGGGTAAGACTGGCTTTCAGCCCCAACCGTAGTGAGATTTGTTGAAATTGACGAACTCGGCAAGGGGTCTGAAGAACGCAAAGACTCTTAATTGACGCAAGCAAGTAGTTTTGGGTCCAAGGTGGTCGCGGCCTGCCTATATACAGGCATGACGGACTGTCAGGAGGTTCTTACGGATCCCTCGTATCACGGTCAGACCGTAGTGATGCCTTGTCCTCACATCGGAAACTACGGTGCACATGATGAGGATAGCAAGGTGGCGAAACCAGTGGCTTCTGCTTTGGTCGTACAAACATTCACCTCGGAGTAATCCAACCTACTGGCACAAGAACCTCTTCACTAAATGTAGAGATAATCTACCCTGTCGTTTACGTAACTTGCCATAGAAATTCACACACTTCCGATGACCTGTTGTGCTTCTGCTGACAACTTCTTTAATGATTCTCACGCTAAGCGTGACCTTCTCTGGTACAGACGCTTCGGCCCGCTACCCTCGGCACGCAAGATTTTGCGCGCGCTAGGGGACGTTCATAACCGAAGCTTCATTGATGTTGGAGCTGGTGTAGGTGCGATCACACATGGCGCGTTGTTGCTTGGTGCGAAACATGTGACCGTCGTGGACGCCTCCAGTGCCTACCTGCAAACCTTGCTCAAGGAGGCCCGGCTACAAAAGCACACCGACCGCATCAATACCTATCACGGGGATTTTGTTGAAATCGCACCTACCTTATCAAAAGCAGATGTTATTACGATGGACCGCGTGATCTGCTGTTATGAAAATGTTACCGGTCTGCTTGAGGAAGCGTGCAAACGAGCCGCATGGCGTATTTGTATGTCCTTTCCTCGTCGAGCGTGGTGGTCCAAAGGCGCAATCCAGGGCTTCAATCTCGTGCAGCGGATGCGGCAACACGCATTTCGGGTTTATTACCACGATCCAGAATACGTGGATCAGTGTCTGGCAGATAGTGGCTTTGTACCTGTGAAGTTTGACAAATCCATACTATGGAGTGTGAGGCTATACGAACGACAGTAAATGCGTTGTCGACCGTCATGGATATGTTTTTTCATACTGGCGGCCTCGCTGCTGACGGGCTGTAGTCCACTAAGACAAGCTATTCAAAACCGGCCCTGTTCCTTAGATTCATCACAACCTTATGACACGGTGCACGTCAACCCTGCACTCCACAATATCACACTGCACTGGAAAAATCCGGAAACTGACGAACCCTTCAAAACCATTAGCAATTTGGTTGAGTGGCTCGAGAATACAAGTCACTCAATTGTTGCAGTAACCAACGGCGGCATTTTTGAACCTGGACTTGTACCCACAGGACTCTATGTGGAAAACGGCCACGAATTGCAGCCCTTAAACCTTGATGACGGGTATGGCAACTTCTACCTGAAGCCCAACGGTGTATTTTTCGTTCGAGGCGACCATTTTGGTATTCAGGAGGCTACACAGTTTGGCGAAGTAAAGACCGGAGTAGATTTTGCGCTGCAGTCAGGCCCCCTGATCCTGCATGACAACGAGATTCATCCTGCCTTCACGCCGGGCTCCAAGAATTGTCGCCTGCGCAGCGGCATCGGGGTATCTCCAAATGGGCACGCGATACTTGCAATCAGCAACGGCGCCGTCAGTTTTATTGACTTTGCGACCTGGTTCAGGGACACGGCAGGAATGGTCGACGCACTTTACCTAGACGGAGCAATCAGCACACTGTACAAGCGTGAGCATCCGAATATCTCGAAGGAGGTTTATGCTGGATTTCTCGCGGTAACTCGAAGGAAGGAGTAGTTGCCCCGCCAGGATTCGAACCTGGAACCTCCTGGTCCAGAGCCAGGCGC
>VXLY01000081.1 GCA_009841335.1 Rhodothermaceae bacterium
CACACCAAATAAATAATGGAGGATGATACAAGTAATCGCACACAAAATCAATTAATGTTTCAGTTCTCTGCCTCTGGCAAAAACCATTCTTTGCAGGGGGCTCTTTGGCATAAAGGTTTAGGTCGGATTGTCGGCGGCCGACGATGGGCATCCATATCTCGCCACGGTCGTTCGACAAGATTCGATAGCTTCGCGCAACATCCCTACCTATAAATGCATGCCGAATCTCTTCGGGGACTCCACATTACTTTCGCCTAATGCGTTTCCATAAACACCGCGGCTGGCTAACTTGACACAATTTCCAAATACATTTGTACTGTAGGGCAACGTAGGATCCCTGAAAGGTCGCATCTTTTCAGCCCTGGTTCAAAGAGGATCTGTGTGCTTAATCCCGGGGTGGATGCATAAATCGCACGGTTCATAGTTCCCATTCTGTCCTGTCTCTTAGTACCATCTACTCAAGAACTCACGTTCCATGTCCAGATATGCTTTACTACTGGAGTATGACGGCTCAGAGTTCAATGGCTGGCAACGACAAAGTGGGGGCCCAACCATACAGGCAAGCGTGGAAAAGGCTCTGCGAACCTTCACGCGTCAAAAGCGCATACAGGTTACAGGCTCAGGTCGCACAGATGCAGGAGTACATGCTAGGGGGCAAGTGGCACATTTTGAATGTGAAACCCTTCCCGATCATGAATTTCAACGTCTTGTAAAAGCACTCAACGGCCTGTTACCCCCCACTGTTGCAGTACGTGCTGCGGCACAGGTACATGAAGACTTTCATGCGCGATTTGATGCAAGGTTGAGAAGATATCATTACTATGTTTCCACCGAACCGCTGGCCATCGAACGTAATCGTCGATTGGTGATCTATTCTGCGCCAGATTTTGGGCGCATGAATCTTGCATGCGCTCTCCTTATCGGCACCCAACATTTTGGAGCATTCTGCCGTACACGCAGCGCAACCGTTAATCGTATTTGCAGAATTAGGCGGGCGCAATGGGAGCCGGAATTACGTTCCGGTTGCTGGCGATTTGTGGTGGAGGCAGACCGGTTCTTACATGGTATGGTACGCGCACTGGTGGGCACGTTACTGGAAATCGGGCGCGGCAAAAGATCCGTGGAGGATATGAAGCGCATTTTGGCAACACAGGATCGGCGTGAGTCCGGTGTGGCTGCACCTGCATATGGTCTCGTGCTTGAACATGTGACGTATGATATCCCAATCTTCGGAGGAGGCAATTGATCATGCGATATTGGTGGCTTGTCGTATTGGGGCTGGCGGCGTGTGAACGTCCGTTCGTTGAAACTGTCCGACCGGAACTCGTAGTCTTGGAACCCGACCTTTCTGAGGTTCAGACTATTCCCGTGATTCAGTTGCGCGTGCAATCTGCTCACTTCAGGGCGGTGGGCGGCGTTTTGCTCAATGGCACGCCCATGGATCCCGCCCCTCCCGGGCCCGCTTTCTGGCAAATATCCGTTGGTCTGCGGCTTGGTCTAAATACGCTAATACTCGAGGCAGTAGATGTGGAGAACATTTCCCGGGTAGATACTGCCTTTGCTGTTTACTTGCCTCACCGCATTTCGTTAAATGCACCTTCGTTGCCCGAAGGGCGTGGAGGACACTCCATCGTACGCCTCCGCGGTGGGGATCTGATGGTTACCGGAGGAGCTGGCACGCAAGGAGGACCCGCGCGAGGGGAGTCTTTCCTGTTGGCTTCCAACTCCGGAGTTTTCGGCCTCATGCAAGAGCGCCTTATTACCCCCAGAACCGGTCACACCTCTACGGTTCTCCCGAATGGTCAGGTATTGATTGTCGGGGGAAGCAGAGTAGATTCACCCACTAGTGTGGGAGAATTGATTGAATCCGCAGAAATATTTATCCCCGATGCATCCGGGCGCGGATTCCGGGAGATACCTGTCCGTGGGCAACCGATCCGCCGCGTGCACCATGCTGCTGTACTGCGCCAGTCTGGTGATGAACTGTTTCTCGATCTTATCGGAGGTAGTGGAGATACGCGTTATGGCTCTAGCCCATTCTTTGGTGTCCGGCAGGATCTGCGCACTTTCAGGATTGACGCCGATGAGCTTGTCGCTTTAAATACAAACCGCTCCGCTCCATTTATTGACGAGCCCGTAGCCGGATATACTGTAACCCAAACGCAACCTAACTCGTATCTCTTATTAGGAAGCCGATTCATAAATAACTCTGCCATCAACGGGAACATGCGCATAGATTACCCAGGAGGTACCGGATTATTTATCTCGGGTCTACCCCAGTTTGTGCTGCCTCGTACTGCACATGCAACAGCATCGGTCCTCAGCGGCGTGTTCACGACCTTTGGCGGACATCAAAGCACCCCCGCGGATGTACTTACACAAATGGAGGTATTCAACGAACAGGCGAATCAATTTTTTGCCATGCGACCTTCACAGGCCATGGTAGGCCGTTATCGTCATACCGCCATTTCCTCGGGATTAAGGTCGGTACTGTTGGTCGGTGGGTTTGCTCGAAATGGAACAGCCATCACGGCCTCGGAGTATCTTGTAGTTTCTACTGAGTAGCCTCGACAATTCTCAGGACAAATGCGTCTGGACTTGGTTCTTCGCTGGATTGTGATCGCGATTGTAATTGTCGCTGTGGTCGCATTGTTGGATGTTATACTCGGGTTGGTAGTAGGTCTGGCCTGGGCTGCAATGCCAATCCTGATCATTCTCTTCGTGGTAGGTGTAGTTGTACGGATCATTGGCGGTAGGCGCTCTCTGTAGAGGGCATGGCGTTGTCACAATTGCTTGAGCCAGATCGTCGCTTTATGAAGTCTGCCCTTCAGCAGGCTGAGCAGGCAAAAGATAGGGGAGAAGTACCCGTCGGGGCTGTAGTCGTGAGAGATCAGCAGATTGTTGGTCGGGGCCACAACCAAGTTGAATCCTTGCGTGATCCGACCGCGCACGCCGAAATGATTGCGATCACAGCGGCGTGTGAAACCCTTCAATCTAAAGTTCTGGAAGCGTGCACGCTGTATGTCACGCTGGAGCCGTGTCCCATGTGTGCCGGTGCAATCGTACTCGCTCGTTTGGATCGCCTATGCTTTGGAGCTATGGATTTGAAGGCTGGTGCCGCTTCCACCTTGTACAATATCCCGCAGGATAAACGCTTAAACCATCAAGTGGAAATAATCAGTGGCGTGGAAGCGGACCAAGCTGAACATCTGCTCCGGGATTTTTTTCAGCAACTCAGAAGAGCTTCTTCATGAGCGACTATACCGCAACAGACTGCACATCTTCCAATATAGATTGGCCATGCGGGATATTGTAATTATCGGAGCCGGCCCAGTGGGCTTGGCTTGTGGTATCCAGGCTGCAAAGCATGGCCTGAATGCCGTCATCATTGAAAAAGGGACGATTGTCAACTCATTGGTCGGCTATCCTACGCACATGGAGTTCTTCTCCACGGCCGAACTCCTTGAGATTGGTGGACATCCCTTTCCCACTCTAAATACAAAACCCACGCGCCCCGAAGCGCTTGAATATTATCGTCGGGTCGCAGCCAGGGAAGCCTTGAATCTGCAGCTTTATGAGTGCGTACAGCGCGTAGATGGTGCCGATGAAGAATTCACGGTTATCACAAACAAAGGCACGTATCCATGCCGCAAGGTCATTGTTGCGACCGGTTTTTTTGACATCCCTAACGCCCTCGAGGTACCTGGTGAGAACCTCCCAAAGGTCACACACTACTACCGAGAACCTTATGCCTACGCCGAACAACATGTGGCGGTTATCGGAGCAAAGAATTCAGCTGCAAAAGCCGCCCTGGAATGCTACCATTTTGGTGCTGAGGTCTCTCTGATTCATCGCGGAGATGCACTATCTGAAAAGATCAAGTACTGGATTAAGCCGGACATTGAGAACCGCATCAAGGAAGGTAGCATTTGTGCACGCTTCAACACTCGGGTAACCGCAATAGAACCCGACCATATACTCCTGGAAGGACCCGAGGGGCCCTCTACATTGAAAAATGATTTTGTGATAGCCATGACCGGCTATCGTCCAGATTTTGCCTTCCTGGAAACACTGGGTATTGACATACGGAACGACGCGTCCCGCACTCCTGTTCACCATGCCGAGACCTTCGAAACCAACCGTCGAGGCCTGTACCTGGCCGGTACAGTATGTGGCGGGCTTCACACAAGCCGCTGGTTTATTGAGAACGGACGCTTCCATGCTGCTCAAATCATCCGCCATATAAAGACAGGTACAGTCGAACCTCTACAGCTTCACAACCGGTACTGGAAAACTGCCGAATAGGCAAACTTTCAAGACCACATCCTACGATACGGCAGCTATTCATTACTGAAACCCAACAAACAGCAAGGGCCACGTTACCTATCCACCACTGATGGTACCTCACCGTTCCTACTCCCTTTGCGCAAACGCTCCCAGTTAAGGGCCTTGTAGTAGGCCCCGCTTTAGGCAAAACTACCTTAGAGACGCGCAGATCACCCCGCCGGGGATTTTCTTGGCAACGTAATCGGTCCAAAGGTTCGGATCGCGTGTTTGAATGGCTTTATAGAGCCTTTTTATTGCCAAGAACATCACCTTTGCAGTTCTCAATACCATTGCGGCATTCCTCCATACAGACGAGATCAGACACATACGGTTCTGGCTATTTCATAGTGTAAGCGGATTATACCAGAAGCGATAGGCGTAGTGAATTAATAAGAATAAAACCTACATTTTCCACTATATAACAAAGAAAGAATTTAATTGACGATGAAAATACTTGAAGCGTTACTATCTTTGTACGCAAAGATTCCTGTCAACGATGACCCGTGGGCTGGGCAATATTCACAAGGCGAGTGCTTTGGGCCTATGCGCCCGAAGCTCAGGAAGTCGTCTAGGCTGGAAACTGTACTGTGAAGCCCACAGGGCTCTATTTGTGATCTGCCCCCGGTTTTAGATTTTGGGATTTTGCAAGAGGCACATACCCTTCCACAAATCCTTACCGATCGCCAAGGGCACGCAGCAAAACTCAACACTTGTGGAGATTGATAAGGAGGGACTCTGGCTATTCTACCTGCAAATGCTCTCACTCATACGATGCTGCCTCGGCTGATGAACCTGTTTGAACAGTTCTCTCTGCGAGCTTTCGCCCATATCACATCGAATAAAATCTGGGATTCTCGCTGCTGATTCGCCCCAGTAGTCTACAATGCTCATACCCGCAACAATTCCATGCCGCAGTTAATGAATTTTATGGGTCAAACATTCCAATGGATACTCTCACGAATTGGAATCATTCTCCTCCTTGCGCTTTTGGCCATTCCGGTAGGATGGACTACGCATACAGTTACAGAAAATCCGTGGATAGTAACTGAATCAGGTCCGCATCTCAACACCGTTTTCGTCACGATACCCGAATGTTTCCAACCAAATAGTGCAATTGGGCGACCTATCCGAATCATTGGAAAATCACCAATTAGGTCCCCCATCAAATGTTTTGTTCCCGCGTTGTCACCTATTTCAGTGCCAACCCCTGAAGCAACGTCTGCGGATAATAACCAGCCGTATGGTGAGACTGACACTTACATCAGCATTGACATCAGTCCCCCAACAGACGAAGAAACCGGAATACGCTCTTTCATCATCTATACCGATACAGATATACTTTTCGAGAACGCCGGTGCCACTACAATAACGGTAACGGCTGAAGTCGATGGAGTTTCCCCATTTAACACAGATATCACGCTCCCCATAACTGTTTCTGGGTCTGGAGTGGCTTCCGCTGTTGATTTTGCTCCTGTTGCAAATTTCGACATCGTTGTCCGGAGTGGGGCCACAAGTGGATCCGCAACGTTCGTACTCACACCGGAAGATGATCTCGTAGACGAAGCGGATGAAACCATCACCGTAGCCAGCACAAGCTCACTTGTAAACGGAACGGATGAGATATCACTGCGGGATAACGATGCTGCGCCAACCGGTATCAGCCTTAATGCTACGCCAAATGTCGCCCACGAGGACGGAGGACCTGAAATTTTCACGGTCACCGCTACCGTTGATGGGCGAACAACCTATGCTACACTACAATCCATCCCGATCACCGTCACGGGCACGCTCTTACCTGATGCAGTTGATTTTGAGCCTGTCCCAGATTTCAGTATTGAGATACCTGCGGAGGGCAGATCCGGGAGCGCAACGTTTACACTCACACCTGAAAATGACTCTGTGAGCGAAACTGACGAGACCATCACCATAGCCAGCTCTCATACCGCCGTAACCAATGCAATAAACTTCCTGCTCCGGGATGATGATGCGACACCGAGGGGGATCAATATTCTTACCAACACAAATGTGGTATACGAGGACCTTGGCCCACAGGATATCGAGGTCACTTTAGAAGTTTCCGGCCCTACAACATATACCACAGATCAAACAGTACTAATTACTGTCACGGGAACCGGTGCCGCCGGTGTGGTTGGGTTTGATCCCATTGCGAACTTCAGCATTGTACTCCCTGCACAAGCGTTGACCGCAAGCTTAACGCTTACAATCACTCCTGTAAACAACCTGTTAGACGAGGCGAACGAGACTATCACATTGGCCAGCGCTTCTCCAGAGGTAACCGGACCAGCGACTATCAATCTTGTAGATGATGACCCAACCCCCTCAATTACACTTTACGCTACACCGGCAACTATCAGCGAAGCCGATGGTGCCACCCAAGTCACGATCACAGCGGGCTGGGATGGCCAGGTGGCCTTTCCGATAGACCAGATAATCCCCTTATCCATTACTGGATCAGGTACGGATGCTGCCGTAGACTTCACATCTGTTACTAACCTCGACCTCCGCATAGCTGCCGGCGCGAATAGTGGAAACGCAACATTTACCCTCACCCCTATTGACGACTCGGAAGACGAGGTAGATGAAGTCATTACCATCTCCAGCGAAAATTCACTCGTGAGCACATCGGCAACCATCACGCTGACCGATGATGATGCCACACCGACCATTAGCCTTGTAGTCAACCCGTCCAATATTGCAGAAAGTGACGGGGCAACCGCGATTACGTTAACTGCCTCCATTAACGGACTCGCAACCTTCACCGAATCACGGACGATTCCGATCAATGTAACTGGATCGGGTATTACCGCTGCCGTTGATTTTTTGCCAGTGCAGGATTTCAGCATTACTTTGGTGGCCGGCACTTATTCGGAAACCGCAACATTTTCGCTAACGCCGATAGATGATTCGGAGGACGAGACAGATGAAACCATCACCGTCGCTAGCACAAGCGCATTAGTAACCAACTCAGCGACCATTGTGCTCGTGGATGACGATGCCACACCCAGTATCCGCCTTTCGGCGGCACCAAGTTCCGTCCGCGAAGATGGCGGACCCACGGAAGTAACAGTGACCGCAACGGTAGACGGCGCTACCACATTCGGAGCCCCGGAGATTATCCTTATTACTGTCAGCGGATCGGATGTGCCCGAAGCAGTTGACTTTGCACCGGTCTCAGATTTCAATCTCACCATTGAGGCGGGCAGCTCAACCGGTTCAGCAGCTTTCACGCTCATCCCTGAGAACGACACAGAAAATGAACTCGACGAATTAATCACTATAGCCAGCACCAGTCCACTGACGACTAATCAAACGACTATAACACTCATTGACGATGATCCCGATCTAGTGCTGCTTTCTGTGATTCCAGAAACCGTGCACGAAGATCATGGAGTGCAAACCGTTTCTGTGACCGGGACACTCGAGCGCCATCAGGCATTCTCAACAGACCGTATAGTTACGCTTTCGATCAGCGGAAGTGGCAACCCAAATGCAGTGGACTTTGAACCCGTAGCTGATATCGACCTGGTTTTTCAGGCCGGCGCATTTACGGCCACCTCGATGTTTGATTTGATCCCGATTGATGACTTGGAATTTGAATCAGACGAAACGATCACCGTGTCCAGTACCGACGCTATCGTCGCCGGTCCGGTATTTGTGACGTTGGTGAATGATGATGCAGAACCTGATGGCATCACTCTGGAAGCTTCACCAAGCGTAATTGAGGAGGACGCCGGTCTGACCACGGTGACGGTCACTGCCAATGTACAGGGTGGTACGCGCTACTCCACCGAACAGAAGATTGTCCTGTCAATAACCGATGACGGTGATCCGACTTCGGTAGCATACGCATCTGTGAATGAAATAACACTGACTATTCCGGCAGGAGCAGCATCTGGAAATGCTGAAATCGATATCACGCCAGAAAACAACAACCTCTACCAGCCCGATGCAACCGTCACGATCAGCAGCTCCAGCACCCTTGTATTGAACACAACTACCCTGACGCTTGCGAACGAGGATGCCGCACCTACTGGGATTGTCCTGTCAGCGCAGCCTACCTCAATCTCGGAAGACGCCGGTCCAACCAAGGTGACGATTACCGCCAATGTACAGGGGGAGACGCGCTACGTCACTGATCAGAAGATTGTCCTGGCCATAACCGATGATAGTGATCCTACGTCAGTAGCGTACACATCAGTCAACGAAGTAACACTAACCATTCCGGCAGGCACAGCATCCGCAAACGCTGAGTTTGATATCACGCCCGAAAACAACAATGTTCACCAGCCCAATGGAATCGTCACTATCAGCAGTTCCAGCACCCTTGTATTGAATACGATTGACCTCACGCTCGAGAACGACGATGCCGCACCAACTGGGATCGTCCTGTCAGCCCTGCCTACATCAATCTCGGAGGACGCCGGCCCAACCCCGATAAACGTTACAGCTACCGTGCAAGGGGAGACGACTTACGCTGTTGAACAAACCATAAACGTTACAGCGAGGGGCTCAGGGCAGATTTATGCTGTTGATTTTGACGCAATCCCGGATTTTGTAATCACAATACCGGCCCAATCCAATAGTGCCAGTACGGTCGTTGAGCTTGTCCCTGAAAATGATCAGGAGGACGAACAGGACGAAACCATCACTTTCGGCAGCGCGAATTCCCTCGTGACACAGGAAAGCAGTGTCACGCTTGTAGATGACGATCAGCCGCCCACAGGTATCACCTTGTCAATCAGCCCTGATGTAGTTGCTGAGAATTCTGGACCCACTGAGGTAACGGTAACTGTTCTTGTAACGGGAGGCACGCGGTACGCAGAAGAAAAAGCGCTGACCTTGAGCGTTGCCGGCTCTGGCCTGCCGGGAGCAGTCGGATTTGTACCGATCTCTCCAATCATGCTGTCGCTCCCCTCTGGAGACGACATGCTCTCGACAACTTTTTCGCTCGAACCTGTAGACAACCTGCTGGATGAGACCGACGAGATCCTGACAATCGCTGTTGCTGGAAATGACATTGGGGCCGAAGCACAGCTTTCCCTAACGGACGATGATCCTGAGCCAGCTGGATTTGCCCTGGCCGTGACTCCCGATCTTGTTATAGAAGGGGATGGTCCGACCACAATCAGGGTGACCGCATCGGTGGTGGGAACCTCGCGTTATTCTTCCATGCAAACCCTTAATATCTCCGTTTCTGACGCAACTGCTGGAGCGGTCGGTTATGAGAGTGTACCCGACTTTACCATTGAAGTCGCTCCCGGTACCGATTCCGGTGCCAACACCTTTATAGTAACTCCGAAAGAGAATACCGTCAAAGAAACTGATGCAACAATTACAATAACTGCCCTGCATATTGGCAAAACTACTAACGCAAGTATACTGCTTCGGGATGATGATCAGGCAACGGTGCGGGCATCTGATGTAAATGCTGCTCTGCTGCCTGAGGCAACCAGAGCCATTATTGCAAGCGCAGTGGGAGCAGTGCGCGATCGTATCGACGGGTTCAGGAATACGCCCGCAGCATCTGCAGAGAATTTTTCGAGTACGCTGTCCAGTTTAATGATGAGATTCAGTAATGGTACACCGTACAGGGGGTCTTTGGCAGCCTCTACCTGGACTTCCCGACTTAGTAATACTTCGCTGGAAGCGAGCTTGGGTGAACGCATCGCGGTTTGGGGGCATGCAGATTATCGCAATCTATCCGGCAATAGTGCCGACTACCCTCTTGGTTATGACGGGAATGTCAACGGTTTTCATGCTGGTGCTGATATCACCTTCGGCCAGTTCCTTGTCGGAGTTTCTGCGTCACAGTTTGATGGTGATTTGAATTACAATTACAGTGGCAACACTGGCCGAGTTAACCTTACCGCACCTATAAACGGGCTGTATCAGATCGGTGCACGTACCCTCAGCCCCTACGTGAACTGGTCCTGGAACTCGAATTCTGGAATATGGACTATGGCCAGTTTTGGCGTAGGTGATGTTGGGCTTTCAGATCCAGACATGACTCCTGAACGGTCTGAAACTTCTTTGTATGCTTTCGCAGCGGGAGCTGACTTGCGGCTGATTACGGCTCAAAGCGGCTTTTCTCTCACGGCAAAGGGAGCTGCCTGGACCGGACAAATGGATCTGGACGAAAATACAAGCCGCATTAGCGGGCTGGCCGTCAGTGTCCGTCGCATCCAAATGTCATTTGAGGGAGCGTACCGCATCGGACTTGCATCAAATGGGATGTTTCAGCCCTTCATTGAAGCCGGCATGCGGGGCGATGGAGGGGATGGACAAACGGGGTTGGGACTGGAGTTGGGAGGTGGCGCACGCCTCGCGTTGCCCTCCGCAGGACTTCGATTTACCGGACAAGGGCGTGCTCTTGTTGCCCATAAGGGCAACATAGACGAATGGGGATTTGGCGGTATGCTGAGTTATTCCCGCGGTAGCCGTACTGGACCGACCCTGGAGTTAGGATCATACACGGGCCATACAATTGGTGGTACTCACAAGATCTGGAACGATGCGGCATGGTTCGCCGAACATTCTCGAGGGCGTGCCAGAACAAGGCTGCAGTCGCTACTGGGCTATGGCTTTGAAATGAGCGCAGGGACAATTATGCCATATACCAGAATAGACCTCGAGCGAGGTGTTAATACACGAATGGGAGCAGAGTATCGCTTTGGGAATAGATTAAATGTGCGACTGGAGGCTTCCAACCGAATGGCGTCAACTACACGCAACTTATCCTCCGTCGTGCACGGATCCATCACGCTACGTTGAGGTGGCCCGGGCTGGGTGCCCTCACTAATTGAATATTGCACTGTAACTGATTGCGGATTCAATGAGATTGAAGACGCCCGGGACGTCGGCTCATACACCGAAACAGCCACGGTTACTTAGTGTTGCGGGTGCTAACTGCCCTCGTGCAAATGGAAGCCCCTATCTTTCATAATATTGCTTTTCCTCCTTGGTTTGCTTTATGTCGTGCCGACCAACTACCAGAACCTGTTCGTCGGCGATACTATACTGGAGTTTACGGCCCAGAAGCCAGCACATGTTCGTCCGGATGTGTTTGACGTGTTGGGTCGCCGCGTCGAAACCGTTACGGATCAACGCTACAGCAGGGGAGTTCGCCAAGTCCGCTGGAATAGTACATCTTTGTTGCGCGGCGTGTACCTCGTGCGGATAGAGGTTGATGGCCGGCAGGTGGGGGTGCAGAAGGTCGTCAGACGGTGAGTAAACGAGGTTATGCCTACTGGAGGCACTTCTATAACCTGAAAGATCCCTTCATTCAGCTGAGACTTTGAGAGTCATTCAGTTAAATGCACTTGACAAACGTCCCCGCGCTGAATTCTTCCGGCATAGGTCCTTCGGGTGCAGACATCTTCGGGCTTGATGGACATCAATATCAACCACCGCCCATCCCCAGCGCAATCATCGCCACCAGCCGCTTCCTCTCTCGCTGGAGTTCATGGAGTCTGATCTTGAGTGCAGCGATAAGGTCCGGCAGTCCGGCCTCCACGGCTTCCTTGCAAGGCGCGTCCACATCCTTCTCCGTGCGGCTCATCGGGAAGAAGCCCCCGGCGATCATTCGTACGGCAAACGCCTCCTTCTCCAGGTGTCTTGACGGCACCTCGAGACCGTTCGAGACGTCTCGCTGCAAAGGATAGGGCAGCACGCTCATATAATCCGGCATTTGCCCGCTCACTATGAAATCGTAAGCCTCTTGGCACTGCTCTTTTGAGTACTCTACCTTCGAATACCGATCCTTCCACCCGGTATCTTTTGCCCGCTTATAAAAGGACTTGGATCTGGCCAACAGGGGCATGACCCGTTCCCGGAGCCACTCCTGCAGCGCCGGGTGCAGAGCACCCAGGGGAAGGCACTCCCGCCTCCGCATCCATACCTTCGACGCAGACGACCAGTCGTCGAAGCGTTTCTCAACCTGCACGAGCCGCGCTTTCACCCAGGGCCGTGCTGCATCGGGCACATCCTCACGAATATGATCAAAGCTACCCCCTTTTTTGGCCCATCGCAGAGCATCTTTGATCTGATCGACCGTGCACTCGGATGGAATCAAATCATTATCCTTGGCCGCGGTGGAGAAAGGGCTCATTGGGTCGAGATAGCTGCTGTTTTTGCAACGCCGCGGGGCAAAATAGAGTTCCAAAAAGGACAGTTATTGGTAATTGACGGAGGTTGCCTGCACCTGCAATATCTCGCGGGAGCCGTTATTCCTGCCAGTTCGCTGGCAAGAATTCATACAGAAACCTCTACTCTCTCGGCTATCTCCTCCCAGTAAGGATTGAAATGCTAGTTTTTTGGGCACGACATCAAAGATGAATACCGCCTAACGATCCTAGCGTTACGCCGAATACGCATTGACTAACGGAATGTATTTACACTCCACAACGTGCCTTTCTCGCCACGCCATTCACCGTATCAGTATCGTTGCGGCCGCGACGATAGGATTGAACCGTAGTATCCGAAGTCCACTCCTGTCTGTGCCCAACTACATACCCAGACTCCCTCTCACTGCATCCATCACATCCTCATCAATCTCTAAATAGCCCTGTTCCCGGGCATAACTCTCGACGTTCCGCTTGACCATGGGCTGGATGTAGGGGGGGATTGCTTCAATGCGAGCCAGTGCTCCCGCCGTCCAGACAGGCTTTTTCGGTTCGGACTCCGCAGCCCCCATCGCGTCATTGACCATCCCTGTAAAAGGACATTTACCACCCGAAGAAGGTGGTCCTTCTGATGACTCTTCCCCGCCCGATGCGAGATTTGACCGGAGGGTTTCCATGGGTGCTTCCGGTGTAGTTCGTCCACCTATCCTGACACCCAGTGAGCGAACCATCTGGGTCTCGGCCCTGTTGGTAAGCATCGCTGTCTGCATTGAACAGGTCGGACATTCGTATACGATGGACATTGAGCCGTTAAATGGACCATGCGTAGACTTCAGAGCCATCGGCTGGTCGCAGGGAACACACAAGAATTTCACTTTGATTGACTTTTAAGCGAGAAATGTACACGTTGGGCGACATTGAGAATGGCATGTGCGGCCGGATGTCCGGCATGCTCCTCAATGTAAGATCTTCCCGTCTCCAAATAATCGGCAAGCGTAATATTGAACGGAATAGCCCCCAAATAGGGGACACCATGCCGCTCAGCCAGTTCCTCGACCGTCTCGGCCCCGATAAACATTTGCTCGTTACATCCACATTCCGAACAAATCATCGTACTCATGTTCTCAACCACACCAGCAATCTTAACATCCGCAACATTCAATGCCATCAAAATCGAACGGGACACAACCGTCATCGCGGTCTGAGATGCCGTCGAAACAACGATTGCACCCGTCAGATCCGGTAGTAGATCCGCCAAATTCTGAAGCCGTTCGGCTCCCGGAGGCAAATCTATCAGTAACACATCCAGATCACCCCAATCCGTGTCTGAGAGCAGTTCCCGAAGTGCGCTCATCTCAACCATTGAGCGCCAAGTATATGCGCCCTGCTGGGATGATGCTTCCCATACGAGCGGGGTTTCATCTTCCGGCAAAAACATATCCATGGACATGACCGGCACACTGTACGCGTTACGGGCAGGAATCATTGCACCGTTTTGCGGCGACGGCTTATGGTCTTTTACTCCCATCAAGCGCGCCATGCAGGGTCCATTCAGATCTGCATCCAATACACCCGTACGCACACCCAGCCTGGCCAGCCCATCCGCTAAACAGGCTGTCACGGTACTTTTTCCAACCCCTCCTTTTCCGCTCATCACCGCGAAAACACTCCCGATCTGCGCCAGACGCTCCTTTAGCCGATCGTGCTGCTGGGCAACTTGTCCCAATACATCAGATCCTCCATCGGACGCTATATCGTGATAGGTTTTCAGTTATCCGAATCAGCTTTCGCCTGTTCCTGGATCATTTCCTCCATCAGCTTTATCCCATCCCTGATTCCTTCCTCGGTGATTGCCAGCGTGATCAGACTCGTCCTGGAGGCACGCGCTACCGCTTCTATTCGCTCCTTGGTGCGTGTACGCATGAAGCCCTCAGGGACCCGGCTGAGCCGGGCTCGAGCATTTTTTGCCCATAAAAACTCTCCATCCTGTATTAGATCCTCTGCCGCCTTCCTGGTTGGGGCTTCACGTGAGCCATCAGCATGCTCACCAACCGTCTTCAAATGCCCTCCCGGTGTGAGGTTCTGCAGTTCTTCGGCATTACCGGTCAACACTGCTCGAACCATTCCGAGCGTGATAGTTGGTACACGCTGTACGCGTGCCCGTTTTTCAATCTGCGCTTTAGCACGGCGCATCTGATAGCCGTCAGGAACAGAACGAATTTCTTTCAATGCTTCCTTGGTCCATTTCAGGCGGACGTCATCAAAGGTTTCTTGCTCCTGTGAACCACCTTCCAGTTTGGCCAACTGCGCAATCGCATCCTTGTCCAGCTTCTGGAATGCCTCAGCAGGACTGCCACATACGGCGCATCGTACCGGTTCAAAATCGCGCGCTGAATATCCACACTGACTGCAAATCCATGTTACGGAATCCCTGTTCACGATTTCCTTGGCCGCAGTATCCTCTGCAATAATGCCCATCTTGATCATGGATGAGCGCGGCAAGATATTGCCCATAGCCTGTTCGACTATCTTGCGGGTAATCACGGAGTGTCCACGCTCCATGGCCCACCGATGAATTGTTGTACGTGCGATACCACGAGCGAAGTCGGGAGCAGTATTCAGGAGGAGTGTCGCAGGCTCCGTCCATAACATGGACTCTTCTGCACTTACGTCCACAGGTGGCACATACCGCTGACTGGAAAGCAAGATATTACATGGCGCTTGACGCAGAAGATTCTCTGTGTTACTCCCTATGTCCATATCCTCATCACTATGCACCCCTATACGTCCCAAAACCAACAGCCACGGCTCTTCACGCCTAACGTACTGCAGCATCTTCTCGAACGCCTTGCCGTCAAGTAACGTGATTTTAAGGTCTACCTCTGCCTCATCCGCAATCCGTCTGGCAATATCGAGATGTGACTGATATATCTTGGCCAATCCGGTGTCAATAACCTCTTCGTGCAACTGCTCCTGTTCCTTGAACCTGAAGACCTTCGATGCTTTTTCCGTCAGCACATTGACTATACTATTGAACATTGCGTAGTGCAGGTAGGGATCGTATACCGATACCGCTTCAACCTGACGACCCGTCTTCTGACCAAGCTCAATGGCGGTGCGCAGGCCCGCAAAAGACTCTGGACTGCCATCAATCCCCACGACAATGTTACCCTCGGGCTTTCCGTCAACGTTAACCGTACCCGGATCAAGATTCTTGATCACCAAGGTGTCCGTGCGTACCCGACGTGTCACACGCTCACAAACACTCCCTATTGTGCTGTCCTTGACGGCCCCCAAACCCAGCGCGCCCATGATCACGAGGTCGTAGCCACTTTCGTCGATGTCCTGAGCAATCACCTTCCAGTTCTTGCCGTCATACATCTTCGGTTCAAACGGCACACCGGCAGCTTTACAACGCTCTTCTGCCACAACGAGATAGGAATCACTGATGAGCTCGAGTCCCATTGTGATCAACGTGTCGTGAATCTTGCGTTGCTTCTCCATCGCTTCCTCAATCAGGTATTCCTCTGGAAGCGTGTATTCCATTTGTTTGAAGCGATAGTCGTGCATACGTGCCGCGTATGCATGACTCGCTATAACCGTCGAATCAAACTGTCCGGCAAGGGTTACCGCCATATCAACAGCACTGAGCGAATGCTCAGAATTGTCAACCGGTACGAAAATCTTCTTGTACATGAGCTTTATCGCGTACACCGCGCATCAATAGACATAAGGGATTCGATCACGCACATAACGAAGTCTATCAATCACATAATCCATTTCCGGGCGGTCACTGATAGCGGCCACGTTTAGTAACGCAGCATCAAGAAAAGCTCCACACGAACTTCTCTCTTCTTCATCTGCCTTCTCTACACAGGTAATGAACCGCCTGAGTTCAAACCGTGTTTTAACCAATTGGTTACGTGTATCCGAGGACGGATCCGCGTCTGCAATGTGTTGGGAAAGTCGCCTGACCTCCAATCCGAGGATTGGCGGGACCATCTGACGAAACTGCTGCCAGGGGAGATATTGAATTTCATTTTCAACCATTGGCCATAGGTGTAACGGTTGAGACGGACTCTTCACTCGTTTCTGGAACCGGCTGAATAGCATCAACCTCACAGAAGGCCAAGCACTCCATAAAATCTGTACACTCGGGCTCAATCACGTAGATAGGATCATCAACCCTTATAGCCTCAATTGGGCACATGTCTACACAATCACCACACGCCGTACACTCCTGGGTAATATGGTACGGCATAGTCTAGACGAGGTGTGTCGGTTTTTTTGAAAAGGCGGAAGCTGCGCCAAATGCCCTGGTCCGCTGCATACCGCTGAGTGCGCCATTCATGACCTCAGTAGTAATACTTGATACTCCCTTGTTGCGGGCGTACGCTTCGACGCCTTTCCGCGTCTTGTTGCGAATGAATGAAATCGGAATCCGCATAAGACGCTCCTGAGCGGCCTGATCCCAATACAGTACCTCCTCGGGCAAAGCTGTGCCCGTGGGTTGATAGGCACAGCCAGGGTCTTCCGCCAAATAATCCCCCGTGGCTGCAAAGGCCCGACACCGGCAACCGCCGCATAGATCTTTGAACTCACATGCACCGCAGCGGCCTTTCAGGTTTGCGGTATCCCTGAGTTCTGCAAAAACAGCGGAAGTATCCCAGATTGTCGTGAATGACTCCTCGAGCACACTTCCAGCTACCACATCCATATAGGGACAGGGCGTAACATTTCCCTCTGGAGTAATTCTGCAATATTCCGTTGCCGCCATGCACCCACCACTCTCGAGCCCTCCGCGCCCCATAGCGTGGGCAATCTGCTTGAACTGGGGTGCACACTTGCTGCGCACCAACATGGGGCGATAGTCCTCTTGCAGATCGACTAGTCGCGTCAACATGGCCTCCGTCGCCGCAGCCGAAAGGTCGGTCATACCCTGCCCCCGTCCGGTCTGCACCAGAAAATACAGGTTGAACGACCACGCCCCGTGATCCCTTGCAAAATCCAGGAGCGCGGGAATCTCGTCGTAATTTTCTTCCATGACCGTAGTCTGCACGAGCACTTCCAGCCCCTCTTCCCGGCAGATCTGTAGCGCGCGTACCGAGTGCTGCCACGCATTGCGTCCCCCCCTGAATGCATTGTGGCGTTCGGGGTCGGCAGAATCAATACTGATCCCGACTCCTTTGACACCACACTCAACCATTTTGCGGGCAACAGCACGCGTCACAAGTACGCCGTTGGTACCCATCACAACCCACATGCCCATAGCACTCGCAGTCTCTGCAAGTTGGTAGATATCTCTCCTCAGGAGTGGTTCGCCGCCCGTCAGGATGAGCATTTCAGTACCGAGAGTCCGCATTTCTTCAAGCAATGCAAGGCACTCATCGGTAGTCAACTCCCGATCAGCCGCGCGTCCGGCAGACAGATAGCAGTGTGGACACTGTAAGTTGCATTTTTTGGTCAGATTCCACGATACGAGTGACGGTATGTACGTCTTCCTGTCCACTGGTTAAGCGGTTTTCCTGCGACGCGCCCGTAAATTCACCAGGCCCACAATCAACAGCTCTGCTCCCAATACAATCAGGAACCACTTTGCCATAGGGAGCACCGAAGATTGTGTCTCCATTGGTTCCAGATACAAATGATACCACGCCGAAAGCCCGCGCTTATTGCCTCGCTCCCCGTTAAACCCGTCCCATATCGTAAACGAAATCGGAACAAAAGTCGCTTCCGGCATCGTCAATTCTCCCTGGTTACGGGGCCCCTTGAACTGGACCGTCCAAACCCCATCCTCGTAGCTGGCAGATCTTTCCAGAGCGATCCCGTTATCAGCGATCCTTCCCGACCCCTGCCCTATTAATACCGCAGCTGAGTCCGTAGCAAGATCTGTGTACCAGATACTCATCGGAAACCTGCTGTCACCAAACATGAAGTACGGGCGCTCCAACCCCTCTGGCGTGCGGGATGGCAGGAGTATTGCCACTGCGTCCGACCACCCATCCATTGTCGTATCCGGCTGTGCCGGATCAAACATTGGCACTTCAATCAATGGGTTATTCATACCGTCGGTTTCTGCGGTCATATCGTGCCACTGCAGCTGGATCGCAATCTCCGAATTGTTGTAAACCGCCTTTACACTAATACCATTGACGCCAGGATAGAAAGCACGCCCGGGCTCAATTATCTGCCCTACGATCGGAAAGTACACTTCCGGTGCTGCTTCAAAAAGACCTTCGCTTAGCACAAGCTCACCCGATCGCCCCTGCACCGTAACCGTCGTACCATAATCTGGCGTATCTCTCGACAGCGACCATACATAATCTACCAATGCCCATCGATCCTCCGCGTCAATCGTCTGCTCATACGAAGGCATCGGCGTACCATTCAGACCGGTCATGAAGGTCCGATATATATCCTCACGTGTTGCACCGGCTCTGAATGTCCAGCGCTTGGTCATGTCGGCCGCGCGAATCGGGTCTCCCCAGTCATCCACGAGTTCTGGGGCACTTTCGCCATTTCCGCGACCGTTCTCGCCATGACAGTCTGCACATTGATTGGCTGCAAAAATCTCTTGCCCACGTGCCAAGTGATCCGGGTCTGCTGAGTAGGAGGGCGCACGCGGGATCTCTACCACCGTAGGATTGCCATACGGCCCGTCGAAAGCAGGTTCAAACGTCTTGAGATAGTAGGCCAGGTTGGTGATTTCCGTCTCTGAAAGGATCCCTTCCCAGGCGGGCATACTCGTGTACGGCATCCCGAGGCGAATACTCCGCTTTATATCTTCTGTAGTGGGAAGCTCGCCGCTCGCTGTTGAACGGAATTTGTAATTGCCTGAAGTAAAATCCCGGGGCGTCGGGCGCAGGTAAGGCGTCGCCACGGCACTGGCATCTCCCTCATAGCCGTGACAGTGTGCACATTTGATATCATAGACTTCTTTGCCCTCAGCGCGTTGCGCCTCGGTGCCAAGATCGTTTTCCTGCTGTGCAACCGCAGGGTAAGCGATATACACTAGCAATAGAGTCAGCAAAATTCGCATTCTCGTCATCGGTTAATGCGGCATACCCTGCGCCCGTGGCTCAAATCCAGTGAATTCATACAGAAATATGATCACTTCCCAGATTTCCTCTTCCGTAAGAAAATCTTCCCATGCCGGCATTGCGCTTGACCATGGTGTTGATTCCGACGGTAGTCCCGGAGCTCCTTTTGCAATGCGCCAGAATAAATAGGACTCCTGCAGCATCGCGATCGTCGTTGCATCGTTGAAGTTTGCCGGAAGCGGGTCGTACCCATGCGCAAACATCCCGGCCCCCTCCATATTGTCCCCGTGACAGTAGAAACAATTCTCAAAGTAAATCCGCCTTCCACTGGCAACATGCTCCGCGAAGGCCGCTTCATCCGTATGTTGGAGCTCACGGAGGGGGTTATTGGCGGTTGTCAGATTAATCGAGGTACCCTGAAAGGTTATTGAGGACGGGGGTGGCGGGTGTATCGTACGACCACTGGAAGGCGGCTGTGGCGCCTGGTTCATACTGGAAAAGGTCCAGGCAGCCACCGCTGCTGGAATCAAAAACATAACGATAAGCAATGCAACCCGATACTGACGGGTTACCATGAAACGACCGATAGATTCCTGGGCCTGCTTCAGCTCCTCGTTATCCGCCGACAGATACGCAACCAGCGCAATCGTGATGATCGCCATGAACAGCACGATAATTGAATTCGGTAGCGGTGGATTAATACCGTACGAGAACGCGGCCCACAACGCAACCCACCATATCCCCATCCAGGCTAGAAGGTTAAGCTTGACCCAGCGTGTCACCCCGAACTGGACCAGAACCATTGCCGCCGCTATCGCAAGAAGCACAAAAAGATTCATGGGCAAACAATATCAATTCAATCAGCCTAAAGCGAAGCTAGATAATCTACCAAGGCCTGCAGTTCCGAAGCAGACACCTGTTCATGAAAACCGGTGGCGTCAAGCATGGCGGTCATCACCCCTGCAACAAAGCCCTCGGTAACTGTTGCATCTGGGTCTACAATAGATTCGTAGATTTCCGCCCTGGACATGCGTTCACCCAAGCCTTGAAGCGTTGGACCAGCAGCTACCGTACCATCCAGGGTATGACAGGTATTGCACAGGTACGCCGCGAACAGTGTTTCTGCGTCCCGATTCCCCCCTACCGCTGCCGGAGCAACGTCCTGAGATGCGGGCGCTTGGCCCTGCCATTCAAGTTGCGTATCCATCGTAACCGTCGGTGTTCCGCCGAGAGATTGCAGGTAGGCGATCACGGTGAGTATCTCCTGATCAGTAAGTGCAATCGGTGGACGGGCAACGTTGGGCATTCCAGCCACATAGCCTTCCAGTACGTACGCGTTCGGATCATACATTGACTCTGCCAGATAGTAAACATCACTTTGCCCCGCAACACGTTCTCCAGCTATAGCACCAATACCGGCCAGATCCGGAAAACGCAACCCGGTTCCATGGTCTCCCATAGTATGACAGGTCAGGCAGGTCCCTTTGCCTGCTACAATTTCCTCACCAATGGGAATCATCTCCCCTGTGGTAAGATTGGCGCCAATCTCTATATCCTCAGGCGGCTCTGTTCGCTTCTGCGGTACCCACAAACTGACGTACCAATAAAAAACGCTGACCACAATGGTGAATCCAAATATTTTCAGGGCCTGTTTCACTGGACTGCCTACTGGTCGGTTGGTTTATTAAGAATCTACAGTTGCGGATGCCTCCGCTTTACTCCATCGCGATCCCGATTTAGGTTCCCAATCCTTTCGACCGGCAAGTCCAGCCAGGAAGAAAACAATCGCGATCAACAGGAAGAATACAATGACAATCGCGCTCACAACACCTCCAGCATAACCCAGTGTCGGCGTAAACGCATCTACGGAGGTGTCACGTACTACTCCATACACATGCCAATGCTGACGCATACCCGCGCGAACATAGCCCATGAGACCCATAAGCCAAGTAAACGTGATCGCCAGGAAGAATAGGGCATACTGCGATCGAGCCGAAATTTTTCCCCACACGATTTCTCCGCGGGACTTCGCATTCTTGAACAGGAAAATGTCAATGACCGTCACGGAAACCATCGCAAACAACACAGACATCACCTGCGGTTGACTCAGTCCTATACGCGTTTGGGCGTCCACAAAGTACCCGTATACCCCAAGAAATACGACGTAGATGACCACAGCTGCGAATATGCCGAATTGAATCCAGTTCCCGGTCTTGGCCCACGAAACAGTCGCCTCCTTATTTGCACGCCGATAGAGCAGGAAACTGACATAGGTCGTGAGTATGAGCAGGTTAACCGCGGTATTCTTCGCACTCATCACACCCAGCACATTCAGTATGGGATGATGCGCCCCCCCCATCGCACGGGCCTCTTCCACCGTCGCAACAAGCGAATGCGGGGTTGCCCACACGATAAAACAAAGCGTAATGATGCCCAGAAGGTACTTGATAAACCCTCGGAAGCGTTCTGCGCCCGGTATTCGGGCCATACTAAGCCACAGATAGTAGTTGGCCGCCAGAAACAGGTTACCAATCAGTACCGCCTGCACGATAAACAACCACGAAAACGTACCTCCCATCAACGTGATTCCAAGGCTCTGGTCGTACGCATAAATCTCCACCCCCAACCAGTAACCTGCAAATGGGAGGGGCAGCAATGCACAAATAGCCACAAAAATGCCGATGTACCCCATCCAGTCGTAATGGGCCCGGGCTTCCAGTGTTTTCGCGCCCAAAAATTTGAATGCACCGTAAGCTGCCCCGATAGCTCCACCAAAAGCCACATTGGCAATAATCCGGTGGATATTGATGGGCATCCAGATGTAATTGTTGATCGCCTCCCAAAGATTGGTCAGGTTGCCCATCTCGTCAATTCCATTGGGCGTGTTCATGAACGTCAACCAGGCGTTTGCAATGAACATGATCGCTGTGCCAACAATGTTGAGCATCACGCCCAGGAACAAGTGCAGGCGGGGAGGGAGTTTCCCCCAGCCGTAGTAATACGCGTAGAGGAAAAACGCTTCAAGAAAGAATAGCAGAACGTACGGTAAAAAAGTCCAACTGAATATCTTGACCAGATATTGGGTAAGCGCTGGATAAAAGACGATCAATCCAAAGGTAAGGAGCGCACCCAAGGTTGCCGTGAATGAGAACGAGACCGAAAGCAACTTTGTAAAATCGTAAGCCAGTTGGTCATAGCGCCGGTCCCCCGTCTTGTAACCGATGTACTCAATGACGAGTGCAAAAATGGGAACTGCCAATACAAACGCTGCAAACATCAAATGCAACTCGGCAACCGCCCACATTAGCACACGGCTGCTTATGAAGGGTAGTGCCCTGTACTCGGGATCGGCCTCCTGGGGGCCAGCCCAGGCTGGCTCAGCGCACAGAGCCACTAACACCAGTGCGAGGATTCCGAGAGGAATCCTCAGCAGCCACGATCTTCGATCAATTGTCAGCATTTCAGTTATCAGACAGGCAGCGCAACCAGTGAGTCATAGGTGAACAAACAGAAACTGGAAAATAAGCAATGATCTTCAAGTTGCGCCCTCAGGATGATCAGAATAGGTATTTTGGGCTCGCGTTGCCCAAATTCGTTATTTTCACACCTAAGGTAAAAAATTTTCAGCATGCTCCAAAAATTTGACGCGTGGCTTGACGAATACCGTGAAATTGCCTTTGACTTGATTCGTATCTATCTGGGGATCGGCCTGTTTGCGCGAGGGATTCTTTTTTTGTTTGACGCATCAACGCTCGTGGCGCTCCTACCAGAAGGGGCACCAGCGTGGCTATCCGAAAGCTGGGTGCATCTCTTCGTAGCCGGGTTTCATATGGTAGGTGGACTGCTGATCACAGCCGGATTCTGGACACGCATCGCCGCACTCTCCCAGGTTCCCATTCTTTTTGGGGCAGTTTTTTTGAGCCTTGGAAGTTTATTTTCGGCAAACCAGTCGCTGGAACTGTCCTCGCTGGTGCTCTTCATGTTGCTCCTGGTCGTGATCTGTGGATCAGGGGACTGGAGCCTGGATCGACTCATAGGGTCTTCTCCGAACGATTTACGGCAAGTGCTGGCTAGACTGTACCGTTTCCGTGCACACGCCTTTGATCTTCTGCGTATGTACCTGGGGCTTGGCCTGCTTATTCGGGGCATGCTTTTCATTGCGGACGCAAACAGCTTCATGGACCTCGTCGGCGCGAATTCATCGGCTATGCTGCGGTCCACTGTTCTGCTGCACTATGTTGCAATGTCGCACTTGCTGGGCGGATTCATGCTGCTGACCGGGCTGCTTTCCCGCATCGGGGCACTGATCCAGATCCCCGTCCTCGTGGGCGCAGTGTTTGTAGAAGAGATGGCCGGGGGGCTGACTGCGGGTACGCAGGGCTTCGAGATTGCCATGCTGACGCTTTTCCTGCTGATCCTGATCTTCCTGTATGGATCGGGCAAGATTTCCAGCGACCACTATTTCTTCAAGCGAACCAGTGGACCCAGGCCAACGCGTACCGCCGTGACCGGGCAGGCGGCGGAAATCCTCCTTCAGGATGTACCAGAGGATCGCGAATTTGCGAACCCCGTCGACATTCTTAAAGTCCCGGAGGCATTGACCTCCGAAGAGTCCATCAGGGAAATAATCTCTAACCCCTATATCGTATCCCAAGCACGATACAGTTTTTGGGGCTGGGCCTTGTTCCTGATGGATGTTACTCCGCAGCCAAAAGAGATCGTCTTCCGGGATGTCCACAGTGGACAAATCCTGCGCCGCAGCAAGGATCCAAACGTCATCAAACAGTTCAGATACCGGTAACTCCTGCGCTGCGGAGATACTCATCCTCTTTTCTGCGCATGGTTCGGGCACCTCTCACGGTGTCATCTTCATACCCGAGAAGGTGAAGCATGCCGTGCACGATATATCGGCAGACCTCTTCGGCATAGGTGGCCCCGTACGTTTGACAGTGGGTTCGCGCAAAATCCAGGCTCACGTAGATCTCGCCGTCTAGTGCATTGCCGTCACAAAGCGAGAAACTCAAAACATCTGTGTCGTAATCTGCCTTCCTCCACGATCTGTTCAGCTCACGCAACTCTTCAGCACTCATGAGGGTGACTTCCAGTTGCCGGATACATTGATCTTCCCCCTCCACCACCCGGGACACCAAATGCTCTATGAGATTCGGATCAAATTCAAGCTCTTGGTGCGCAACAGTGACTGATACCTCACCTTCCGGCGCGTCCGTGGTCAGATCGGGCCAGAGATTAGGCGGGGTTTCCATCCTCATCATCGAACGTGAAACCTTCCAAAGCCCCCTCAGCCATCAGGAAAGAAATCACACTGTTTGAGATCTGCCGGGGCATCTTGGTGTAATCCATATCAAGCAGACGCCGGTCATAATTCGCATAAAGCTGACACCAGGCTGTGGCCTGCACAATAAGCGCGTTCACGACATTGTCTCCCTTCGCATAGAAGATTACTTCCTGGAACTCCTCTTCGGCGACAAGGCCTGTGCATCCGACCAGATGAAGCTGTCCACTCACCGTGTCGGCGGTCACTATGTGGCCGGAAATTTCCCCCTTGAGCTCTCCTGGAAATTCGACATCTACTGAGATCTCCAGTTTGATGGTCTGGCCAAGCTCTTCATTCGTGACCTCGTAGCATACAACCTGGTCCTGACGTATAGGTGCTGCACCCAGTGCACGGCCGATCCGTTCAAAGTCGTTATCCTGAAACTGAAACGCCATTATTGATACCAGCTGATCTGATCCTCAAGCTACTGAATTTCGTCTTGAACTCCCGAGTCCTGTCCGGCGGAATCCGGTGTTGATATCCCTACAACATTCCCAGAGCTGTCAAAAATAGTGCCTCGCGGCAGCCCCATCATCAATGCACGCATTTCATCAGCGGTAACGGTTGCCTCCTCCCCGAAATCACTACGAATATTGTTCTCAAACGTAGCGGCCCCCTCGTAATTCTGTGCCATTACGTAGGCTCTTCGTATTGCGTCCACCAAAGCGAAGTTCATCTCATTCATACTCTGCGAATTGTTGGTAGATCTCAGCCTGTGTCTGACGAGGGGTTCGGCATACTGAAGGGTATGCAAGGCCTTATTGTAATCGCCTGCCTGCTCATAAACCCGTGAAACATACATGAAAGAAGCAAAGTCTCCCGGGATCGTCGTAAACGGAATTTTTTCCTGCAATCCGTCCAT
>VXLY01000040.1 GCA_009841335.1 Rhodothermaceae bacterium
CGGCCTGTCGTTCCCGTGCTAATATTGATCGACCATTGCTTTCACATGAGATCGTATCGCATTGGATTAAGCCGTTCCTTGAAGCAAATCAGCGCGTGGTCTTTCTCGTGATTGACTGTATGCGCTATGACCAGTGGCTGGAGTTTTCATCGCTGTTGTCCCCACTCTTCTCTATCCAGACCGATTTTCACTACGGTATCCTACCGACCGCCACCCCCTACGCACGCAACGCGATTTTCAGCGGCCTTCTGCCACAAGAGATCGCCCGTCGTTACCCCAAAATGTGGCAAGGTGAAGATGGAGATGAGTATAGCCGCAACCAGTATGAGGAACCGTTGCTGACCGATTGCCTAAAGCGGCTGAACCTGGACAACTTCACCATGCGCTATCGGAAATTGATCGGCAAAGAGGACGGTCGCTCTTTTGCGCGGGATGTGAATCAATACCTGCAGGCTGATCTGAACGCAATCGTGATCAATTTCGTAGATATACTTGCTCACAGCCGGTCAGATTCAGATGTCATACGAGAATTGTCTCCCGATGAGCGGGCCTATAGAGCCCTGACAAGAACCTGGTTCAAACATTCCTGGCTCTACCAATCCTTACGGACGTTATCTCAACAGAATTGTACGATTGTCATCACGACAGATCACGGAGCTGTGCGCAGTCTCCACGGGACCAAAGTCCGTGGGGATCGTGATACATCTACGGCGCTGCGCTATAAGTATGGCCGCAACCTTCAGGTAAACCCTCAACATGCCATAGTCGTCCGGGACGCACACGCTTATGGCTTGCCCAACACAAGAACCGGCAACTGCTATATCATTGCCAGGGAAGACTATTACTTCGTCTATCCGACCAATTTCAACCACTACAGGAATCTCTACAACGATTCCATGCAGCACGGCGGTGCTTCTATGGAGGAGATGATTCTTCCGGTAATTACCCTACGGCCCCGCGCTACATAATGAGTGCAGACTATGCCGACCGTCTTCTGAGTCTTCCACGTTACTCAGAGCTCGGTAATGCCGCGATGAAACCTGGTCTGCGGGGAGTTGGGCACCTCCTTTCGGCCATGGGACATCCTGAGCAGAATTTTGCCAGTGTTCATATCGCCGGCACAAATGGAAAGGGATCCATCGCCAGCATGATCGCTGCCATCGGCCAGTCGGCCGGGTATCGTATCGGCCTCTATACTTCTCCCCACCTACTCCATCTATCCGAACGGATTCGGTTAAATGGCGCCCCGGTTTCGGACACTTGGATGCTGGGTGCTCTGGATCGCTACGGACCTTTGTTCGACCGGCTGCAACCAAGTTTCTTTGAGGCGCTTACCGCGTTGGCCTTTCTGTTCTTCGCCGAGTCATCCGTTGATCTCGCCGTAGTTGAAACGGGACTTGGAGGCCGACTTGATGCAACGAACATCCTTAGACCCAAGCTCTCTGTGATCTCCCAGATAGATCGGGATCACACAAAGACTCTCGGCAATTCGTTGACTTCCATTGCGCGTGAGAAAGCCGGTATAATCAAGGACGGTACGCCTGTAATTGCAGCAACAGGCCGCGCAGCTACACAACAGGTGGTCCGGGAAACAGCCATCAGTCTGAATGCCCCCTGGGTTGAACCGGGAATCGCCACTGACACTTACTTGCAGACCCCGCTGCGCACATACGACCTGCACGCATACGGACTCGCCGGTGAGCACCAGACTCGCAATGCACTCCTTGCCACCAGGAGTGCCGAACTTCTTTTCCCGGAAACAAGACAGGACTCATCTGTCGTCCTCAAAGGACTCGAACGGGTTTGCGAACTCACTGGACTGCGGGCCCGCCTAGAGGTCTTTAACCAAAACCCACTGGCGATCCTGGATGTGGCCCATAATCCTGCGGGTATCGCAGCTACACTCAACTACATGCCACGTTATGGAACTGTCCACTTCTTACTCTCCCTAATGAAGGACAAGGAACTTGCCGGCGTCATGCGTGTGTTGCAGGGACATTCATTGAAAGTGTACGCATGCGACCTTGCTCTCCAACGTGCTGTGTCCGCATCCGATTTGGCCCGGCTGCTTAAGGAATATGGACTTGATGTAGCCGGTACCGGATCTGTATCCGCTATGTGGGAGCTCGCCATTGGTCGTGTCACCCACCCAGACTCTATTCTCGTGTGCGGTTCACATTACCTCGCTGGTGCATTCCTTGGCGCACTAGACTTGTAAATTATCTCGAATTTGTTTAACTTGGGTGCGCTCCGGGTAACCCCGACCGTCAAATGTCGTATAATTGGGAGCCTGGGACATCGTGCCCCGTTTGATTTCTACAGCGGCATCAACGCTTCTCCGTTCTTCTAGCCCACATTTTCCAGTCTGTTTACCTCGTTGCATGAGGTTTCCGTGATACGGAAACCAACCTGTGGTCTTGGCCCAACGCGGCCCCATACATTTCGACGAACCCTTTGTAATGAATTATCCTGAACTAGCCCAAAAGAAACTTCCTGAACTAAAGGA